>NZ_CP128361.1:2145570-2452080 GCF_030345075.1 Solwaraspora sp. WMMA2065 | reverse complement strand
CTCGCCGATCGTGCGGCAGCTCAACGAGATGGGCAAGGACAGCTCCCACGAACTCGCGCCGCCGCAGCCGGCGATGCTCGACGCCCTGCGCCGGCACCTCGCCGAACACGACACCGCCCCGGCGGCCGACCTGCCCACCCCGTCCGGACTCGGGCCGCTGCCCCTGGTGCCCGGCGACACCGTCTGCTACCTCACCATCCTCGGCTGGCCGGACAGCAAAGGCGGTGACTACGTCATCAAGGAGATCGCCGATGCTGTCCGACAGAACCGGTGGCGGCGGATCGAGAAAGACGTCCAGACCTACCTCGGCGGTCCGGTCGAGGTACCGGTGAAAATGATCATCCTCGGCACCGCCTCCGGGACGTTCACCCACGCGCAGCGGGTCGGCGAGCAGCTGCGCGCCGCTGGACACACCGTCGTCACCGCTTCGGTCGCTGCCGTCGGGCTCGACCCCGACGACCCGGCCGCGTTCACCGAGAAGGCCGCGGTCGAGCTGCTGAGCCAGCACGTCGGCCCGGACACCGGGGCGATCGTGCTGATCCCGACCGGGCCGAAGGAGCATGTGCTGACCCTGCTCGCCGCCGGGCAGCAGATCGCCGCCGTACGGGGAATCCCGCTGTTCCTGCGCCAGCTCGTCACCGAGACCCAGAATGTGCTCGACGCCGGCACCCACCGGCTGCCGCTGCGCTTCGGCACCGACCGGGCCATCCTCGCCGCAGCCAGCCACGCCCTGGACGTCGCCGAACTCGACACCGCCGCCCGGCTACTCGGCACCCTCGCCACTGGCAAACAGCTGCGCGATCAAGCGCAGTGTCTGTCAAACGCGTTGCGCCTCGCCGGCGAGCCGGAGGACTGGCCGATGACCATCGTGGACGCCGAGGACCGCGCCGTCCGGATGGTCGCTGAACGGATCGAGGTGTGGGCCGCGCTGCCCGGCATCGACAAGGACCCGGCAACCGGGATGCGGGCGATCATCGGCGCATGCGCCTGCGCCGAACGCTCAGCGGACAACCACGCACAGACCAAGACGAAGATCCGCAACGAGCTGACTTGGATGTTCGCCACCCGCAACCAGTTGCCGGTCACCCATGGGCACGGGCCGTTCGACGCCCGTGCCCTCGGCGACCTGATCCTGGAGCACACCGGGGGAGCGCAGCACACCGTCAGCGGGCTGCTCACCGCAATGGCCAACGCCGCCCGTGCCGCGTTCGGCGACCGACTCGGCAGCGGGCCCCGGCTGGCCGACGTGCTCGCCGAGCTACGCGACGACGTACGCCGACTGCGCGACACCTGACACGTCAGCCGGGCCGGCTGCCGGGCTCCGGTAGCGGGACCTCCACCGGAGCCTAGCCGGCTCACCACCGCGCCGAGTTACTTCTTTCCACCGCCGTTCTTTCCACCGCCACCGCCGTTCTTGCCGTTGCCCCCGTTACCGCCACCCTTGCCGCCAGCGTTGCGTTCCTTCTTCATCGGGTGGTACGGCAGGACGAGGTTCGCCGGATTGGACAGCTCACCCAACGCCAGCCGTCGGTCCTTCGGCCGGTTGTCCTTCTCGCCGATGGCGTCGTTGGTCACCCACCAGTCGTAGGTGGTGTTGCGTGGCGTCGACGGCTGGCCCGGCTGCGGCGGCGTGTGCTCCTTGTCGGTGTCCGCCGCCCGGGGGTAGTGCACCGGGGCGTTGAGGAAACCGTAGGCGGCGTTCAGGAACTCCGTCCGTACTGTTGGGAGATGTTCGCGCAGTAGTGCGTCGTAGTCGTCGATCAGCTGCCGGACGGCCGACACGTCGACCGGCTCCGGCGAGCGCGACAACAGTCGGTAGCGGTCCCGCAGCCGGTCGCCATGGAACAGCCTGGTGTCGTCCCAGTTCACCTCGGCCCGCACCGCGCCGAACCCGAGCGGCTTGCCCAGCCCGAGCTTGAGGCAGGCACCTTCGGGTAGCCACAGCAGCCACAGCAGCGCGCCGAGTTCGGTGTCGGTGAGGTTGTCGACCTGCAGCGTCAGCCGGAACTTCGTGCCCTGCTTCACCCACTGCGACACCGACGTGACGACGTCCACGTTGTCCTTGTCACCGTCGCGGACCGGCGTCCGGGCGTACTCGCGGTAGCGCGGGCCGGCTTTGACGTGCACGAGGTCCGGCTTCAGCGGGCCGGTGCCGTCGGCAGCCGGCGGATTCCAGTACGTGGGGGAGTGCTGGCCGTAGAGCACCTCCGCGTGGGTCAGGTAGACCTTGCGCCCGCGCAAGCGTCGCTCGGCCTGCTTGTCCTGCTCACCGGGCTTGCTCTGCTCGGCCGGGTAGCCCTCGTCGGCGTCCTTCGCCACTCCGTTGAGCGGCTTGCCGTCGCGGTCACCCAGGTAGAAGCGGAACTGTGACGGCTTGGGGGAGTTGAGGGCGACCAGCTGCAGCCCTCCACCGATCCGGTGCACGCTGCTCGGGTCCGGCGCCTGTGACTCGTGTGGCGGCAGCACCCGCAGATGCCCCCGATAGGCGGGGCCTTCGTCACCTCGGCGGCCATCCTGCCCCACCCAGCCGAATACCCGGTCGGCTGGCGACAGCTCCGAATGATTCTTCGCCGGACGGTGTGCTTCCGGCAGGCTCTGCTCCGGCGTGCCGGCAAACGGCACCCGACCGACCATCGCCGGGAACAGCCGGTTGGCCTGGATCGTGCGGCCCTTCGCCGAGTCGACCTCCTCGATCCTGACGTAGAGGGTGTCGTGCGGGCGCAGTTGCCTCCACCGCTGCGGCTGCCACACGTACTGGCCGTAGCGGGTGCTCGTGTCCTTCTCCCGGTGATGCGCCTGGTGGTACGAGTCGATCGTGGCCTGCCAGCCGTCGAGCAGCTGCTTGCCGACGGTGACCTTGGTCAGCTTCGCGTCGGCGGGGCCTTCGAACACCTGGGTGATCACGAAACGCTCGTACCGTTTCCGTTCACCGCCGGCCGGGAAGGTGCTGCCGGTACGGTGCAGCCGTCCCCGAACCTTGACCAGGTCATGTTGCGCATCGATCGTCAGCCCGCGGGTGCGCTTCTTCTCACGCTCGATGTCCTCGCTCCGCCGTTGTCGCGCCGTTGACTTGTCGCACAGCTTGCCCGGCTCAGCAAGGGCGGCGACCCGCCACAGCGGAAACTTGCCCAGCGCGGCGAAGTAGATCCACGCCTCCAACTCGGGGCTGCGCGGCGGATCCTCGCCGCCGTCCGTGCCGTGCCCGATCTTGCCACTGCAGCCGCCGGTGCACCCGCATCGCAGCGTCATCTTCGACCACACCGCCGTCTGCACCGGCCGCTCCAGTTTCTTGCCCTGCAGATGGTCCGGCGTGAGGGACTCGACCACCTGCAGGGTGGCGGTGTCGTCGCCGACCTCCAGCACCACCGCCGGTCGCAGGTCGGCGAGGCTCTCGTCAACAGTCGACCGGATAGCCAGCTGCCTGTCCTGTTGGAACACCCCGAACCGCGAGTTCGTGATCATCTCGTACGCCGAGCGCAGCGCGCCTTTTACCGCCGACCCGGCCAGCATCGGGCGGCCCTTGTGGTCCACCCGCACCTCCAGCGGCTCATCGGCGTTCGTGCTAGCGGCCGCACGTCGCCCATGGTCGGGGATCAACATCGGGGTACGGGTGGTGACGGTGACGCCTATCGTCCCCGTCCACCGGTCGGCGTGGTAACGGTCGTGGCCGACCGGCTTGCCCGCCAACTTGCTGTCCACCCCGCAGTCCGACAGCGACTCCGGCAGCTCTGCCCGGTCCGGGATCGACACGAAGGCGTACGGGTTGAGGAACCCGTTGCCGATCGGCAACGGCTCGGGTGCCTCGCTCGGCACCTGTGCGATCGTCATCGTGCGGCCCCCTTGTCCTTCGGCGTCGGAAACGGTCGGGCCACCAGCCCGACCAGACGTTCATCCACGACGGCCACGTTGCCGTGCTTGTCGTTCTCGGCGTACTCGACCGCCTGCAGCCACACCAGGGAGCCTTCCGGTGCCGGCCCGTCGACCGGCACCGGCAGCGTGCCGATCCGTCCGTCGTGCAGCGTCACCCAGCCGTGGTCGTTGCGTTCGCCGACCACGGCGCCCCACAGCAGCCGCTCGTACGGCTTGTGCTGCAGCCGCCACGGCACGCCTGGCCGGCTGTGGCCGGTGTCGGACTCGCCGACCCAGTGAGCGGTGCCCGTTCCGCCGCTGTCATGCAGCCAACGCAGTTCAGCCGAGCCGGTGAACGCCCGGAGCTCGAACACACCGGTCAGGTCGAGCGCCGACCCGTTAGCGCCCCTGGCCACCCCGTCGGAGGCGAACCGGAACCAGCGGACATCCGCCGGCCGGTAGCAGAAACCCACTCCCGACGTGCTCGCGGCGAACGCAGCCAGCGCCGTGCCCGCCGGGCCCGCGTCGACCGGACGAACGGTACGGATGACCCTGCTCATGCCGGTGCTCCTTCAGTCGTGGCCAGCCAGGCGGTGGTCAGCGACGCCGTCAGCTCCTGGTCGGCCAGCACCTGGGCCAGCGACCGGCCGTCGAGGCAGCTGAACCAACCGGTCATCGAGCCGGCAGTGAAGCGGACCTTGTCGGCGTCGACCCGCACGCCACCGGCACCACGGGCGGTGCCGTGGCCGAAGCCCAGCCAGCCGTCGCGCAGGTCCCGCAGAACCAGCAGCAGCAACGCCAGCGCGGCAAGCTGTTCCGGCGGCGGGGCGCACTGCCCGTCCTTGTCGGATTCGGGGTCCGGCTTCGACGGGGCCGGCCCGAGTTCGTTGACCCGCAGATCGAGGGTGATCGGGTGCCATGCCTTGTCGTCGGTGGTGTGCGGCTCCAGGGTGGCGAACAGCAACGCGTCCGCAGCACCGCCGGTCCACCGGTCCACCGCCACGTGGTGCGCGATCATGAACTTGATGCCCTTGACGCCACGGTTCAGCTCGTCGACGGCGAGCTGCAGGCGGCCCAACGCGACCCGGTGCACGTCTGCTTCCTGCTGGGTGCCATCCTTGCTGGCCGTGTTCGCGGTGTTGCCAGCCGCCTGCGGTTGATTCTTCTTTCTTTGTCTCGATCGTCTGTTGTCGGGCTTCTTGCCGATCTCGACACCACCACCCGCACTGTCACCGAGGCGTTGCTGCAGCATGCGCACCGCGTCCCACTGGGCCGCCGGCAAGGTGGCCCTGCTGGTGCAGGTGGTCACCTGCAACGCGCCGCGCCGTCCAGTCGGTTGATCCCGGTCGCTGCTGTCGCGGGCGGCGGCGGTGCCGAACAGTGCCGCCACCGAGCCGAGCCCGTCGGCGCGCATCTGGTCCAGGAAGTCCTCGGGCGCGGACTTGCCGGTCACCGTACGGGTGATCCGCTCGGCGTGACTGCGCAGCACACCTTTGATCGAGCTGCCGGGCAGTTCCAGATGGATGTCGGCCCCGTCGCGGCCGGTCAACGGAAACGCGCTGACCACGTCCCCGTCCGAGCTGACCTGCACCGCCAGCGGACCGTGCGGTCGCCACGGCACGACGATCCGCAGCACACCGGCCGGCACTTGATCCGGGTCCGCAGGGGGCAGGCCCACCGGCTCCCCACCGGTGCGTAGCGCGGCGAGCATGCCGGCCTGGGTGGCCAGATCCGACTTACGCCGTACGGCGTCCGTCAGCCGGACCAGGCCGAGCCCACGGGTGGTGGCCGCGCCGACGCTGATGCCGGGGCCGCGTAGCTGAGCCGCGACCGCTTCGACCAGGGCCTGCGCCGCCGCGTCGCCGTCTGCGGGGGCGTCGACCACCATGCGGAAGTCGAATCGGGTGCCGGCGGCCAGCACCTCCCGGCTGAACAGGTGCCCCTTGGCCGCCGCACCGTGGAACCGGTCAATCGACACGTGGTCGCGTACCTCGACGTGCGGGCCGTCGAGAGCGGGGGCGTCGTCGACCCGTACCCAGGAAGCCTGCCCGCCGTCGCCGTCCGAATCGGACGGCAGGCCCCACAGGGCGCTGTCGGGGCTCCCTGCACCGCGCAGCGCGGAGCGGATCACCCCGGCCAGCGCGGTGCCGGGCAGCAGCGGCCGGCCGGCACCGTCGCGGGCCTGGACCAGCTGTGCCGGCCCGGCGTCGAGACCACCGATGTGCACCGCCGCCTTGGCGACGAGGACGCCGGTCAGCTCCCACCTGATTGCCACCTGGCGGCTCATACCGGCACCTCCTCGTTGCGGTCGGCTTCTGGACCGGCCTGCTGGTCGTCGTCTGTCCCCGGGTTGCGGCGTCGTTCGACCTCGGCCCGTGCCACCTCGGTGAGCAGCCAACCGGCTGCCTGCTGGTACAGCTTGCCCGCGATGGGTTCCGGCGGGCGTACACCCAGGAGCGTCCACAGCTCCTCGTTGCCGCTGGCCAGCAGCGCCAGCTGATCGAGCCGCTGCTCGCCCCACACCTGCATGCGCGGCGGATTGCGGCGGGTCGCCGCGATCCAGCCCCGCAGCTGCGCCGGGCCGTCACCGGCGGTGAGCCGGTCGGCCAACGTGCGCAGGATCCCCAACTGCGCCGCGGTCGCGTTGCCCGGTACGAGAAGGTCGCGCAGGGTGTCGTCGGCTGCCCGGACCGCTGCCGTACGGTGCAGTTCCCGCCGCCAGCCACGCCGCAGCAGTTCGACCGCCAACTCCGGTACGTTATCCGGAAGCCACCGTCGAGCCGTGCCCTCATCGCCCCTGCTGCCACCCATGTTCTTGTTGGGCTTGGGTAGCCGAACCGTCTCCTGGCCGAGCAGCCAGGGCTGCAACGCCAGCCGGCCGTAGCCTTCGGCGGTCCGCTCCCCGAGCCCGGCGGCCTCGACCCGGCGCAGCGCTTCGTCGCCGGGCACCCCGCTCATCTGAAACCGCACGACGCTGCCGGCGGCGATTCCGGCCAGTGACGGGCGCGGCATCGACCAGCGGCGCTGCCATGACTCGACCCGCCGGGTGGTGACGAACTCCGCCGGTGGTTGTCCCGGCTCCAGCGGCGGCAGTGTCAGGTCGACGCCCAGCGCCTCGCCGAGCACGGTGCCCAGCAGGTCCGGACTGGTCACCGGCGCACCGGCCGGGCCGCGCAGCAGCAAATCGGACAGCAGCCAGACGACCAGCTCGCCCTCGGCCGGATTCTCGTCGCGGCTAATCAACACCGGCTCACCGGGCTGGTCGATGACCTCGACCCTGATGTGGCCGTAGTCGTCCTTGCGGGACCGCCCGATCGCGTGTTCGCCGTTGAGCCGGTCGGTTTTGAGCTGAGCGTCGGCGGGGAGCCACAGCTCGCAGCGCAGCACCGTGCCGGCGGCGATCGCCTCGTATACGAACAGGCCACCGGACTCCTCGGTCGGCCGCTGCGATGCGTCGTCGATGACGGCGTGCGCCTGCGTCACCAGGTCCACCTCGGCGATGCGGATGCCGCCGTCGACGGTGTCGCGGACGCAGAAGCCGACCATGGTCCGCAGTCGTTTGCCGTCGTCGCTACGGGGCTTCAGCAGATTCACCAGGACCGGTGGTTCGTCCGGCAGGTCGGGGTCGGCGTCCTTGAACTGATGCAGGGAACGGGGCAGCGGCAGCGACCGTTTGTTGCCGACCTCGACGGTGGCGTTGGTGACCACCACCTGACCGCTGGTGATCAGCTCGGTGGCGCGGTCGCCGAGCGCCTTGGCCACCATCGGCAGCAGCGACGTACCGGGCACGAATCGTTCGGACAACACCAGGTTGCCGAGCACGCCACGGGCCACCATCAACGGAGTGAGCGCGGTGATCCGCAGATCGTGGCGGTGCTCCGGCAGGGTTTCGGTCATGGCGCCGAGCGTCGCGTCGGCAGTCTCGGTGGTCGGCGCGGCATTTGTCGGCCTCACATCGGCCGGGGTCCTCGCCCGGTCGATCTGACCCAGCAGCGTGGCCAACTGGGTGCCGGCGCGGTGGCCGGCGATGGTGACCCGGCACCGTCCCGCGCCGCGTCGACGCTTGCCACCGATGGCGTCGACCAGCCGGGCGGCGGCCAGCAGCAGCAGTTCGGCCTCCCATGGCACCGGGGCGCCGACGTCGAGCCCCGGAAAGTCCAGATGCCAGTCGGCGGTCACGGTCAACCCGACCGCTGCCCGTTCCTCGATGCGGAACATGTCGTCGGCTGCGGTGTGCCGATACTGGTCGATCTGCACCCCGGGGCGCAGCAATACGGCCGCCTCCCGGGCCAGTCGGCGGTCACGGTCTTCGAACGCGGCGACCGCCTCCCGTACGTCGGCGTGCAGGCGAAGCGGCCGGGCCTGCAGCGCTGCCGGAACCGGCATCGAGCGTGGCTGCGGTCGCGGCTCGCCAGCTGCGGCGGGGCCGAGTCGTTGCAGGGACGACGCGCCGGGCTGGCTGCCGAAGACCGCCTCCACCCAGGTGCGCCAGGTGCCGGTGACGCCTTCGTCCAAACCGGTGGCGACGGTCTCCGCCGCGTCACGCAGGACCGCCGCGAGTGCCTTACCGCGTAGCATCGGCAGGCCGTCGGCGTCGCGCTGCACCTCGCGGTCCACCGCGCCGTGCCGGCCGGTGCCGGTGCCGCAGCCCCAGTCGCTGAGGAACTCCACGTCGACGGTGAACGGCTGGCCGTTGCGCAATTCGGCGTTGCCCGCCGCTGACTTGGTGTTGGTCATCAGGCAGCCTCCCTGGACGGCGCAGTGCGGATGTCGTCGAGTTCCGCGGCGGTGTGCGGAGCGGTACCGGTCGCCATGTCGATCAGGTCGATTGCGCCGAGGATCCGGCTGAAAGTGACGCCGGAGTCCGCCGGCGGTTCGTCGACCAGCAGATGTTCCCGCAGGAACGCTTCCGCCTTCTCCCTTTTGGGCGCCCATACGGTGACCTGGTCGCGAGCCCGGTTCGTTTCGGTCCGGCCGGCGAGCAGCGCCTGCCGCAACCGGTGCAGAGCACTGCGGGGTAGTACGGGCGGATTGTCCTCGCTCGACTTGCGACCCAACTCTTTGGCCACCGTGCGCAACGGCGTGACGTGGTGTGCCGCCGCCCAGCCGCCTTCCGCCGGCTCGCCGATGACCACCGGACCGGGCCACAGCCGCAACTCGGCCTCGTCGCCATCGGCCACGGTCAGCGGTGCCCGGATCCGTCCCAGATGCTGCCCGATCGAGTCGTGCAGCACGTGGAAGTCCAGCGCACCACAGCTGGGATCGATACGCTTGATCTGTTTGGCGGAACTGCACAGTTCCTCGGCCAACTCGTACGCCTGGCTGAACGGGTAGTGCGGTTTGACGTACGCGATCCCGGCGCAGGCGGTGAGCCCTGGCAGCTGCACGTCGGCCAGCACCTGCGAGATGGTTTCGTTGCCGGCGGCCTGCTCGGCGAACCGTTCCACGAAGGTCGCGGTCACCTCGAACGCCGGCCGGGCGTCCATCACCACGGTCACGTCGTCACCGCCGACGACCAGTGGCAGCAACCAGCCGGTCCGGTCGTTGACCTGCTCGACGGCGTACCGCAGCGCGGCGACCGTCACCTCGTCGAGCGCCCGGCTGAAGGCACCCAGCTTGGCCAGGAACTCCTGACCGCTGTACGCATCGGCGATGCTGCGGAACACGCTGCCGATGCCGTTGCCGTCGGCGTGCATCACCGCCACCCAGCCGGCGTTGCTGACCCCGTCGTTCAACTTGTCAGCCTGGACCACCGCCGAGTCGACCAGCCGATCGGCCATCCGGTTCCGGCCGGCGTTGCGCCGCCGCCAGGCCGCGTCGACCTTAGCCGCCCTCGGGTACGGTGTGCCGCCTTCGTCGCCGAACGCGGTCGATGGCTGCCCCGAGTAGTGGCAGGGCCGGGTGAACGGCAGCGTTGGGTGCCGCAGCAGCGGCGACGGGCGACGGCTGCGCCACGCCGCCTGCAACTGGTACGCCCGGCTCAGTCCAGCCGCCAGGTCGGCGTCGCCGTTGACCGGCTTCGGGTCAACGGTGCCCCAGATCTCCAGCCCTGGCGCCTGATGCAGTGCCCGGCGGGTCACCGCCCGGATGACTGCCCTCCCGACGGCGGCGTTCCGGGCCAGCAGCAGTGCCTTGCCCGAGGCAGCTACCACGATCTCGACAACGTCCCGTCCGGACCTCTCGTTGATCCTTCTGACCACCTCGGTCACCCACTCGGTGCCGCTCCGGAAGATCAATTCGCTGGCCCCGACGTTCACCGCCTGTTTGTTGCTGGCGAACACGTACGCCTGATTGGCGCCGGTCTCTATCACCACCCAGTGCCGGCTCTTGCCGCTCGCTGGAGACTGGCTGCTCATCCGTTCCCCTCTGTCGTTCCGGTGCCTGTACTTAAGACACGGACGGACAGGCGGACCGCGGATGCCGGTCCACCGCTGCTTCGAGGGCAGCCGGCAAACATATCCGACCCGACTGGCCAGCCGCACCAAACCGGTAGACAGATTTCAGACAACCGCCCGGGTACGCCGATGTCCCGACCGGACGCATCTGCCACCGGCACCGGTGATCCGCAATGCTCGGCGATGTCGTAGCGTGCACGGCCGTGGTAGACGTCTACGCCGCCGCCCGGGCGGATCATCGAAGCGGGCCTTGCCGCCAACGACTCGGCATTTACTCCCGGTCGTCCGGTCTGGACAGCTGAGTCGGCCGACCTGCTGGAGAAGTATTTCGTGCAGCGGCCGGACGCCGGCACCGGCAGTTTCACCAGGAAGCTGCGCGGGCAGCTCGACGGCGTACCGGCGACCGCGATCCAGCTGATGGCCGAGCTGATCTACCTGCATCTGCTGCTGCCCCGCGACCTGGGCGGGACCGTCAAACGCAAGGTGATCGGGGCTGCGTTGACGCTGCTGCCGGAACCGGTGCGGATCCCGGCCGATCTCGACGCGGTGCTCGACCACGGGCGGGTCAAAGCCGGCGTGGCCTACCTGACTCAGCGGGACCGGCAGATCGCCTGGCTGGTCCGGGTGCTCCAGGCGTGGAAGGCGTTGCCGCGCGACGAACAACGCCGCGCACTCGACGATCCGTGGAAGTTCCGCGAAATCCTCGACGGCGTGCCGATCAACGCCGCGTACAGCCAGCGGAACCTGCTGCTCAACCTGGCATTCCCGGATGTCTTCCCGGACATCGCGTCGAACAAGCACAAGAAGCTGATCGTCGCCGCCTTCACCCACCGGCTCACCACTCCGACCGGTGACGTCGAGCGTGACCTGGTGGCGATCCGTGACACCCTCAACGCCGAGTCACCCGACCAGCCGGTGCACTTCTACCACCCGCCATGGGCGGACCGCTGGCTGCCGTCAGCGGTGGCGGCCGCCACCACCGGACAACGTGGCTGGCTGGTCCGCAGTGCCCGGGTGCACGGCCGCAACCTGCTCGACGACTGGCTCGCCGACGGATTCTGCTCCATCGGCTTCACTGAACGGCTCGACGGTGAGATCGCCGGCTCCAGGGCCCAGATTGTCGAACAGCTGCGGCAAGCCGCACCGGACCTGACTCCGATGCAGCGGGCCATAATGGCCGGTGTCCTCGACCGGTTCCACAACCAGATGAGCGAAGGGGACATCGTTGTCGCCGGTGACCGGCGTGGCCTCTACATCGGCGAGGTGACCGGCCCGGTCACCCGGGTCGCGTCCACCGATGACCTGTCCAACCTGCGCCGTGCCGTGCGATGGGCCAACCCGACCGCGCCGGCCGACCGCGACGAACTGTCCGATGCCGCCCGCAGCAAACTCGCCGGGTATCTCAGCGTCGCAGGCCTCGGCGTACACACCGCCGAGTTCGCTGCCCTCGCCGGCATCGGCGAGGGCGACGACGCCGACGGCGGGTCCGCCGACCTCGACGGCGAGGACGTGGCCGACTTGGCCGACCTGGCGGCCGAGCTGCCGGAGCCGACCACTGCACTCGCCGAACGGCTGTTCATCGACCGGGAGTGGCTGGCCGAGACCGTCGACCTGCTGCGGGAGAAGAAACAGATCGTGTTGTACGGGCCGCCCGGCACCGGCAAGACGTACCTGGCACAGGAACTCGCCCGCTTCCTCACCGGCGAGGCCGACAACGCGTACCGGCTGGTGCAGTTCCACCCTTCGTACGCGTACGAGGACTTCTTCGAGGGCTACCGCCCCCGGCCGGCCGACGACGGCAACGGCGTCGGCTTCTCCCTCGAACCCGGTCCGTTCAAACAGCTCGTCGAGGACGCCCGCGCCGACCCGGCGCAGCCGTACATCCTGATCATCGACGAGATCAACCGCGCCAACCTGGCGAAGGTCTTCGGCGAGCTGTACTTCCTGCTCGAATACCGCGACCGCAACATCGCCCTGCAGTACTCGCCCGGCGACGACTTCGACCTGCCGCCGAACGTCTACCTGATCGGCACGATGAACACCGCCGACCGGTCGATCGCCCTGGTCGACGCGGCGATGCGCCGCCGGTTCTACTTCCAGTCGCTGTTCCCCGGCGAGCCGCCGCTGGTCGACATGCTGCGCCGCTGGCTCGACGACCAACAGTTGCCGGCCGACCGGGCCGACCTGCTCGACGAGCTGAACCGCCGGATCGGCGACCGCGACGCCGCTGTCGGCCCGTCGTACCTGATGACGTCACGGGCCGCCACCGCCGACGGTCTGGCCCGGATCTGGAAGACCGCGATCCTGCCGCTGCTGGAGGAGCGCCACGTCGGCGACGGCGTCGACGTGCGCGCCCGCTACGGCCTGGACGTGTTGTGGAAGGCGCTCGCAGCCGGCAGCACCTCGGCGGCGACCCTGACGGCGGTCGAGCCGCCGGAGCCGGTCGAGGAGACCGGGGACGAGCCCCAGTGAGGCTGCTCAGCCTGTGTGAACATCAGACCCGCGACTACGACCCGGTGCCGAAGGCCGTGGCCCGGGCGTTGGCCGCCACCGGCCTGGTCCGGGTTTCGGCCACCCTGGACGGTCGGCTGCGGCTGCGGGCCGGCTCCCGCGTCGGCGTGGTCCGCGTCCACACGGGCCGGCCGGGCGCGGGCCGGTCGGGCGCGGGTCAGGCCGGATCCGAGCCGGCCGTCGAGGTCCGGGTACGCCCGAAGCTGCCGATCGGTCGGCTGATGTGGCTGCTCGGGTACGCCGACGATCAGCGTGGCTGGCGCGACGAGCCGGTCGGGCTGGCCGAGGAGACCGACCTGGTGCCGGCCATGGCGGTCGCGTTCACCGCCGCCTGCTCGGCCGCGTTCGCCGCCGGGGTGCTGCAGGGCTACCAGGTACGTGAGGAGGCGTTGCCGGTGCTGCGGGGCCGGATCCGGGAGGCCGACCAGGTCCGGCGTCGACTCGGCTTCGCCCCGCCGCTGGAGGTCCGCTACGACGACTACACGGTCGACATCACCAAGAACCGGATCCTGCTGGCAGCTGCCCACCGGCTGCAGCGGCTGCCCGGCGTACCGGCAGTGACCCGGCACGCCCTGCACCGGATCGTCGCCGCGCTCGCCGACGTTACCCCGCTGCCGGCTGGGGCAGTGTCGCCGGTGACCCGGGTCGACCGGCTGACCGCCCGTTACCAGCCGGCGCTGCGGCTGGCCCGGCTGATCCTGGCCGGCAACAGCGTCGAACAGCCGCCAGGCCCGTTCGCCACCACCGGCTTCGTCTTCGACCTCAACGCGGTCTTCGAAAGCTGGCTCACCGCCATGCTGCGCGACAGCATCGAGTCCCGGTACGGCGGCCGGCTGCGCGCCCAGCACCAGTCGCACCTGGACACCGGGCGGCGGATCGGGCTGCGACCCGACATCACCTGGTGGGACGGGTCGTCGTGCCGGGCGGTGGTGGACGCCAAGTACAAGCCGACCGCGTGGGGCAAACCCGGTGAGACCGCCGGGCCGGGCCGTCCGCCGAACAGCGACGTCTACCAGATGCTGGCGTACTGCACGACGTACGGGCTGGCCCGGGGCCATCTGGTGTACGCCGCCGGCGGTCCGACGTCCGGCAGCTACCAGTTGGCCGGTTCGGGAATCCGGGTCGACGTACACCCGGTCGACCTGTCCGCGCCGATCGCCGAGATCCGTCAGCGGATTCACGCCCTCGGCACGGCCGTCGCCGAGCCGGCCGGATAGCCGCTTTGATCCACTTCGGCTGATCGACGCGACTCGCCGGGACGCGGTTCGACAGTGCGAAGTGGATCACGACACTGGTGACTCGGCGACAGCCGGCGGCGGCACCGGCACCACCGACCGGGCCGGATACGTTCCCCACGGTTCGACCAGGTACGGCGTGAGAAAGGCCAGCAGCAGACCGAGCGCGACCCCACCGGGCAGATAGCCGATCGGGTCGTAGCTCTGCTGGTACTCCAGCCAGGGAATCAGTTGGCCGAACCCGAACGCGAGGATCATGCCGCAGATCAGGGCCACGTATCCAGCGGTCAGCAGCGTCACGCCGAGCCCGATGCCACCGCCGACGCGGCGCACGACAGCGAGGCGGCGTACGGAACCGACGTTGTGACGGTCGTTGCCGGCAGGCCGGGGCGCTCGGCCCGCTTTCGTAGCGCGGCCCGCCTCAGGTGTGCGACGTGTTCGTGGAGCGCGGATCGTTGCGATGGTCAGCGCGGCGGCCGGCACTGCCAGCGCCGGCGCGACGGCCAGCAGGGGATAGCTGACCGGCGACGCCGTCGTGGCGCCGCTGAACACCGCCGTACTGAACACCGCCGTACCGAACACGGCCGCGCCGGCACCGACCGTGAGCGACCAGGCCGCCGCGGTGGTCTCGGGCAGCGTCCTGATCGACGTCCGTGCCGAGGACGCGGTCACTGCGGCACTGGCGACGATCGCCAGTACGGTCGACAGGCCGATGGTCACGGCGAGGGCGACCGGTGGGACCGGCGGTCCGTCGCTGAGGAAGACGCCGTAGAGGTAGCTGCCGGGGACCAGGAACGCGGCCAGCACGGCGAGCCGCGCGATCAGCAACCTGTCGCGTTCCGGGGTGCGTCGACGGGTGGGGGCGAGGTGATCGGTCGCCCACCATGCCGCGATCGTGAGTAGTAGCGCCCCGGCGGCCAGCCAGGGCAGCGCGACCGGGGTGTGCCAACCGGACCGGATCACCCCGACGGTGGCGGCGAGCAGCACGACCGGGCTGGCCAGCGCGGGCAGCAGCGACGCGCGACGGTACGCGGCGGCGGCCGCCAGACACACCGCGACGCAGCAGATGGCGTACATCTGCAGGTCCTGCATCCAGACCCGGCCGGTCGAGGTGTCCCATTCGGCCCAGCCGGCCGGCACCGCGTCGGTGTGCGGCCACGGCGTCTGCAGTCCGATGTCCGGGGTCAGGTACGCGAGCGTGACCGCCCAGCCGATCGCCGCGCCCGCCGCGCCGCCCCAGGCGAGGAGCTCCCGCCAGGATCGGCGTAGCGGTACGGGCTCCGGCTGACCGGGAACGACCTCCGGCCAGATCGGGTCGGGCCGGCCCGCCGGGATCCGGACGGCCACCCAGCGTGCCACGGCGAAACAGAACCCGTTCGTGGCGAGGGTGGCGACCGCGACGACCGGTGTGGGCAGCGTCGTCCACCAACCGTACGGGGTGAACAGGTAGGCGACGATCAGTCCGCCACCGATGACCGGCACCGTCGCCACCAGCAGGCGTGGGGCCGGGGTCGGCCGTGGTCGCGGCGGCGTCGGCGGTCGTGGCCGGACCGCCCGCACCGTGTACGCCAGGGACAGCGCGACGGCGCCGAGCAGGATCCCCGGCGGGATCGGCAACGGTGTCTGCGCTCCGGCCGGCCCGGCGACGAGCACGGTCGCGGTCAGTGTGATGGCGGCGGTGCCCGGTACGGCGGCGGCGAGCGCCCACCGGGTGGCGCGGCAGGCGAGGGCCGCCACCACGACGGTCAACGGGAGCAGCGTACCGGCGACGACTGCTGTGCCCACGTCGGTGCCCGCCGGACCGGTGCCGGCGGCAGTAACCGTCGGTCCGGTGAGGGTGATCGCCAGGTGGCGTACGGCCGATCCGGCGACAACCAGCCCGGTCAGCACCGGGATCGTCGCGGCGACGCACCACGGCCAGCTGACCGGCGCTCCGCGCCGTCGGCGCATCCGGTCGGCGAGCAGTACGCCGCAGCCGATCCCGGCGACGACGTGCCCGGTGCGGCTCAGCAGGGTCAGGGCCGCCGGCGGGTGGTCGCCGGTGCTGGCCGCCATCCATAGTGGTCCGTTGGCGAGGATCGCCAGGACGGCCGCCGCCAGCGGGGCGAGGAACAGGGCGACGACGTGCCGGGCGGTCCACTCCACGTGGTCGACCGGGACCGTGCCGATGGCACCGATCGAGGATCGCCTGGCACAGGCGAGACTGGTCGCGAACCGGACCTGCCGCCAGACCCGTACCGGCGCGGGAACGCCTGGCTCGTTATGGAGCGTGTGCGCCTCGGCAAGCCATTCGCGGATCAGTTCGGCGCGGTCGGCGGCCGGCCAGCGGCGGGCCGCCACGGTGAACAGTTGGTGGACCAGCCAGCTCAGCATGGCGGTCAGGTGGTTTCCGGAGTGACGGTGCCGAGTCGGCCGGTGGCCGGGTCGGCGTGCCCGGGTGCGTGCGGGCGCAGCGTGGCGTAGAGCGCGGCCAGCTCGGTGCGGGCGGCGACCAGGCCGTCCGGGGTGAGCTGGTAGTAGCGCCGGGCCGGGCGGCCTTCGGCCACCGGGTCGATCTGCTCCCACTGCGCGTGCACCCAGCCGGCGGCCAGGAGCCGGTTGAGGATCGGGTAGAGGGTGCCGCTGGGCTGCCCGGTGGCCCGCATCAGCTCTAGACGAGTAGTTCCGAAGTCAGGGGTCGATGTCCGGGCATGAGGAGAGGGCATCCAAGATCATGTTGTGACGCAAGACCTGGACACCCTCTTGACCGCACTGTACGTGAAGATCGACGACAGCATCCGCACGCCCCGGTGGCGCGGCAGACCACCACTGCTGACCGACTCCGAACTGGTCTGCCTGGCCGTGGCACAGGTCCTGCTCGGCGCCCGTTCCGAAGCCCACTGGATCCGCTACGCCCGGGTCCACCTGGCCGGCATGTTCCCCTACCTACCGCAGCGGCCCGGCTACAACAAACGGCTCCGCGCCGCCCTCCCGCTGATCAAGAAGACGATCCGGAACCTGGCCCGCGACAGCGACTTCTGGTTCGACAACCACTGGATCGTCGACTCCACCCCGGTGCCGTGCGGCATGTCCCGCCCCACCGTGCAACGTTCGGACCTGGCCGGCTGGGCCGGATACGGCTACTGCGCCTCCCACTCCCGGTTCTTCTGGGGACTGCGCCTGTACCTGGTCTGCACCCCGACCGGGATGCCGATCCTGTGGGCCCTGGCGAACCCGAAGATCGGCGAGCGGGAGGTCCTCGCCGCGATGCTGGAGGTCGAGGCCGGTGTCGTCGCAGAACACGACGGCATCCTGTTGATCAGCGACAAGGGCTTCGCGTCCGGACCACTCGAGCGGGAACTCGCCGACCAGGGCATCACCCTGCTACGCCCGTCACGCAAGCGGGAGAAGGCCCGCTACGGCGAACCGATGCTCAAGAAGGTCCGGCAGCTGATCGAGTCGGTCAACGACACCCTCAAGGGCCAGCTTGATCTTGAGGAACACGGTGGGCGGACCTTCGTCGGCGTCGCCGTACGGGTGGCCCAGCGACTCCTCGCGATGGCCGCCGCGATCTGGCACAACAACAAGACCGGCGCACCCGTCACCCGGTCCCTGATCGCCTACGACCACTGACGGGACTTCGGAACAACTCGTCTAGGCCGTAGCGGCCGGTGCCGGGGTCGTCGAGCAGTGCCGCCAACACCCGGGCCACCCCGGTGGTGATCTGGACCGGTCGCGTCATACCCGGCAGCATACTCGGACATCTACATAGGGATCCAGCTCGGCCAGGAGACAGAGGTGCCGTTGGCTCAGGTGGCCAGCCGCACCAGCAGCCAAGCGCCGACCGCCAGCGGAGCCAGCAACAGTGTGACGAGGATGGTGCCGTAGAGTGCTCGGACCGGCCGGCTGGCTACCGGCCTGGCGTCCGCTGGGTCGTCCTCGGGCATGGTGCGTCGTTTGCGGAGCGCACCGACCGCCGCAGCGAGCCCGGTCGCGAGCAGCGCGCCGACGCAGCCGAGCAGGATGGCCCACGGTGCCCCGAACATCGTGGTGACCATGATGCTTCGCCCGATGATCGGCAGACACTCGACCGACCGACCGGTACCGCAGATGCCCGCGATGATCGGCACCGCTGACAGGAGCACCCCGCCGGAGGTCGTCAGCGTCGCGGCCAGCAACGCCAGCGGGAACCGCCCGACGGATCCGACCACCAAGCCGGCGACCAGCGCGGTCACCGCAGCGGAGCCGGCGATCAGGTAGCCGGTGACCAGCTGCAGGTAGGTGCCGGCACCGACGATGTTCACCCCGTCCGCTGGGCCGCCTCGTGCCCGGACCAACAGGGCCAGCAGCGTCGCGGCGGCCAGGAACGCCGCCGTGCCGCCGATGCCGGTCCAGACGGCCCGTGCGAGCCGTGGCCGGCGTGGCCGCGCCGGCCGGGCACCCGAGGCACCCAGCCCGGCGGTCTGCCACCAGCGGGGCGTGTCGGCCGGCGGGCGCAGCAACGCCAGGACGGTGACCGCCACGCTCGGTGCCGCCAGCAGCAGCGCCGAACCCGGAATCGCCGCGATCGCCACCATCGGCAGGGACGCTCGCATCGCCCACGACCGTGCCGGCGGCGACCACTCGGCGGTCCAGGCCAGGTCGGGGTTGACAATTAGGAAATCGACGACGGTTGCCATCAGCGGGCTGTCGTGCATGCCGGACCACGACACGTGGTACGGGTAGAGCGCGATCGCCGCTACCAGCGTCGTCAGCAGCACTCCCCACCGTGGCGTCCGGTCGACCATGCCGGTGAACACCTGCGCGGCCTGTCGTACCCACAGCACGACGACCAGCATCATGCCGACCAGCGCACCCGCCGAGATCCAGCGCGCCCATCCGGTGGCACCGACGGAGTCGAACAAACCCCAGCTGCCCACGCTGCCGTGGTAGATAGCGAACGGCTCCCCGGCCAGGACCCCGGCGGCCAGGGCGCAGGCCAGCACCGGCGGCGCCAGCCACGGTCGTCGGACTCCGGACAGCAGCTGCTGGCGCAGCACGGCATGCCAGCCGATCACGGCGGCGATCCCGGCCAGTAGCAACGCGCCTGTGAAGTGGGTGAGCAGACTCAGCGTCGGATAGGCCAGGAAGAACGCAGTGGAATCACCGGAGAACACGAGGGCGAGTTGCACCAGCATCTCGTTGTAGCTGGACTGCAGCAGCGCGACGGCGAAACTGACGCAGACGGCCACGACGAGGCCGGTGGCCGGCAGCCGGGTCGGATCCAGCAGCAACTGGGCCCGCTGCCGGGCGGGTGGATGGCTGCTCAGCCACCACCACCGGGACTGGCGCTGCTGCTCCTCCTCCATCAACTTTCGCAAGGGGGTCGGGTCGCCGATTGCGGCCGATGCAATGTCGGCGTGCGTCTCGCGTATCCGCAGGATCGACTGACTGCTCAGCATTATCACCATCAGTACAGCGATAGACAGGAATCGCTCTAGCAGTGGGGTGTCCGGATGCATGGGGGCCGGCCACCACCCGTCGGCGTCGCCGAATCCGATCGGCAGCAGCCGGAACACCAGGTACGGGGCGACGGCGAGCAGCAGGAACGACCACCAGGTGGTCTGGGTGAGGTAGGTGTAGCGGATGTCGCGGTTGCGCAGGTGCGCCAGCTCGTGCAGCACCACGGCGTCGAACCGGCCGCGTCGAGCCGGATCGGTGAAGTCCCCGACCACGGCCGGATGCAGCGCTATTCGGCAGTGTCGCTGGGTGCCGAACGCGTGTGCCTGGTCCCGGGCGTACGGGTCCAGCCAGAAGGTCGGTGCCCGAGTCAGGCCGGCGCGGGTGACCAGCGTGTCGAGGTGGGCGACGAGCCCTTCCGGTGCCTCGGGCCCGAGTGGACGCAGTCCGCGTCGTCGGATCCGCCACCGGGGCAGAGCCAGGTAGCCGGCGACGGCGGCGGCTGCTACGACGACGATCCCGACCATCGCCCAGCTCGACGCGGCGGCGGCGTCGTCACGCAGGCATCCGGCGATTCGTTCCATGATCGGCCGGTACGCCGGCAGCGGCTCCGCGATCTGCCAGACGTTGCCGAGCTGCGTCAACTCTGCTGAGCAACCCTGATACGGGCTGTCCGGACCGAGGCGGTCCAACCACAGTCTGGTGTAAATGATGCTGGTGGTGGCGAGCACCATGCCGGCCAGGACGGCGTAGCGGACCGACGTGTCCGAGGGCAGGAGCGCGGCGCCGCTGAGCAGGGCCCGCAGCCGTCGTCGATCCGGATCGGCACCGTCCTGCGGCCCGGCCGACGGCGGTGACGCCGTGATGCTCACGTGCCGGTCGCCTTGCGGTACGCGGCCTCGGTCGCCGTACCAGCCAGCTTCGCGTCACCCGGCATCGGTCCGGTGTGGAAGACGACGATGAGCAGGTCGGCGACGCGGATGGCGTAGTGGTGAAGGACGACGAGCGGTTGCTGGTTGAGGGACACGGTGAACTTCAGCCCCACCTGTTCGTCGCCGACCGGTGGTGGGTCGGCGGTGGTGACCGATACTTCTGTCGAGAGGCCGCCGTACTCGGCCGGGAAGGTGCCGCACACGGCCGGCACCTCGGCCAGCTCGGCCATCGCTGCTCGGGCGTCGTCCACAGTAAGCATCTGCTGGAGCGATTCGCTGACGAAGGTGCCGGACTCGCCGGCGAAGTCGGCCCGGGCCTCGGCGGCGGGCTCGGTGGATCCGCCCATCGCCTGGCAGCCGGTGTCCAGGCCGCCGCTGGCGTCGTCAAGATCGGTGGTCGGGTTGAGACCGTCCGGCAGGTCGGCTGTGGTGAGCAGCAACGACTGCAGTTGCGGATCGCCGGATCCGGCACCAGCGCTGGTGCCGGATCCGGGGGTCGGCCCGGTGTCCGGTGTCCGGTCCTGGTCGGCGGTGCAGCCGACGAGGAGGGCAAGCATGGTCGCGGTGGTGACGAGACATGCGGTGAGTCGGCTGCTGCCGGACGGCACCATCCGGCCGGTCATCTCGTCGGTGGCCCGGGTGATCACTGCTGTCCCTGCGGGGTGTGGGAGCCGGCCGGGTCGGCAGGCGTCGTCGGCGTGGTGTCCGTCGGTAGCGGGACGGTGAGCAGGGCGAGCACCATCGCGTCAGCGAGCCGCTCAGCCTTGTTCGCGTCGATCTTGGCCTGAGCGAGCCGGGCCAGCACGATTCGTCGGGCTTCGGCGGCGTCTGCCTGACGCAGGGCGAACGCCACTTCCCGGTCCGTACGGGTGTCGGTGGGCGTGGCGGCCCTGCGGCGGAAAAGCCGCCGCAGCCAGCTTCGGAACCGCTCGAATCCGCTGCTGGTGGCCTTCCCGATCAGCTCGCCGACCATCTTGTCGGCCACCCAGATCACGATGCCGATCATTAGAACGTCGTCGAGTGGTGGCATCCCGAAGCCGAGTGGGTCCTTCCGGCGTCGCCGCCGGGACATCACCCGCTGCGGATCGGAAAGGTAGACGTCTGCCAGCGAAGGGAACAGTTGTTCCTGTTCTGGTGCGACCTCGGCGATCGTGCGGCCGGCGAGGTAGCGGACCAGTTCGGGATGTGTGCTGCGGCGCTGCGGCGCTCGCGAACGGACTACCGCTATCGCGATGGCCACGGCTGCCACGGCGGCCAAGATGATCAATGCGCCGGTGACGATTTCGTCCATACGTCAACTGTATGCATGGCGCGTCAACCGACGAACGCGAACAGTTTTCGTCAGTGACCTGATCCGACAAGATGATGGAATTTCCACGAAGCTTGGTCGATGTCCAGAAGAAATGCGGTTGCTGGCGGCTGAGACGATCATGCGGTGCCGAACCCCACCGCCGAACTGCTCGCCGCCCTCGACCCGCTGACCCACCACGCCCGGATGTCCGCCCTGGCCGGGCACGCCCGCCGGCTGGCCGCCACCGGAGACCTGCCCGCCGTACTCGCCGACCTGACCGGCGGCGACGCCCACCAGCGGTTCCTCGGGCTCACCATGGCGGTGATCGTCGGCGACCAGACGACGGTGCGGGCCGGATTCAGCGACCCGGACCGCCGGCTGCGGGCGGTCGCGGTCACCGCGTACCTGCGCTCCGGCTGGGCCGACCCCGACGAGGTGGCGGCGCTGCTGCACGATGCCCCGGCCGACCTGCGGCGCACCGCGTACCGGACGCTGCGCGCGGCCCGCCGCGCCGACCTCGCCGACGCGCTGATCGACCCGGTCCGCGCCCGGTTCGGTGACGGCGAAGCCGCGGTCCTGCTGCCCGCCTGCGGCCCGGAGACCGTCGCCCGGCTGCTGCCACCGCTGTCGTACGCCGTCGCCAACGGCATCGCGCTGGCCCGCCGGCACCCCACCGTGCTGCTCGACTTCGCGCAGACGCAACTCGCCGCCCGGTCCCGCGCCGCCCGCGACACCTGGTGGTCCGAGTGGGGCCGCGCCGTGCTGCACACCGCGCAGCAGCATCCGACGCGGGTGTTCGACCTGCTGGAGCGGTACGCCCCGACGACCAGCCTGCCCGGCGCGACGACCGCGTACGGCGTACTGACCGGCGCGGATCCGGCGCGGACCCTGCGGCTGCTCACCGCCCCGGCCCGGGCCGGCTGGCTGCGCCGCCAGCAGCTGCCGTCCGGCCTGCTGTACCGGCTGCGCGACGCCGACCTGACCGACCTGGTGCCGCTCGGGGTACGGCTGCGCGGCACCGACCGTGCCTTCGCCCGGCTGCTCGCCGCGCTGGCCCCGGCCCGTCGGGGCGAGCTGTACGACGCGGTGACGGCCGACGTGGACACCGCCGACGTGCTGCTGTCGGAGCAACTGTTGACCGTGCTGCCCCGCCACTGGCAGCACCGGGAGGTCCGCCGGATACTCGACCTGGACCGGGTCCGGGCCAGCGAGGACTGGACGCTGACGTACACCGCGTTCCTGCCCTGGGCCGAGGCGGAGTCGGCGCTGGTCGCGGCGGCCCGGCGCGCGGACGCCACCGCCCGGGGCACCGGCTACGCGCTGCTGCTGGCCGCCGCCGGCCGCAGCGGCGACCCGGCGGCCGTCGCCGCCGTCGTCGAGCAGCTGCGCCGGCTGCGCAACGACCAGGACCCGGTACGGGCCCGCGCGTTCACCGCGTTGTCGCAGGTCGTCGGCCTGCTCACCCCGGCGACGGTGCCGGCGCTGACCGACGTCGTCACCCAGGCGGTGGCCGCCCGGGACACCTCGTCGGCCAGTCTGACCGCGATCGGCGGGCTGGCCGGGCAGGTGCTGCGCCGGCATACGGCCGACCCGGCGCTGGTCGGCTGGGCGATGCAGACCTTCGACACGCTGTACGACGGCCGGCAGGTGCCGTTCCTCGGCCGGCTCGACCAGGTGCTGCGCCGGGGCCAGGAGCACGACCTGTTCACCCGGATCGCACCGTGGATCGAGGGCGCGGCGGCCCGGGACCGGTTCGAGCCGCTGTTCGCCGTCGCCTGGTCGCTCGGCCGGCGCGCCTGGCGGCTGCCGCACCTGCAGCGGCTGCTGCGCCGGGCGATCCGCCCCGGCGTGGTGTCGTCGGTGTTCCGCCGGGCGGTGACGCTGTGGCTGGCCGACCCGGCGACCCGGGCCGACCGGGTCGGCGAGGTGCTCGCCGTCGATGTGTCCACGGTGGAGGTCAACGAGGTGTGGCAGGCGATCTGCACCCGCCGCACCGACCTGCTCGACGAGGTGTTCACCACGCCGCCCGGTAAGCGGACCGGCAAGTTCCTCTCCGCCGGTGCCCGCTGGGTGCCCGGCCCCGCGCACCGGGTCGCCCGGTGGCTGCCCCGCCACCAGCAGGCGTACGCCGACCTGCTGGCGTCGATCGCCGCCGACCGGAGCATGGCCAAACACCATCGGGTACGGGCGATCAGCTGCGCTGCCCCGGTGCCCGGTGCCGGCTGGGCGGTCGTCGCCCGGTACCTCGACGCGGCGGACGTCACCCTGGCCGAGGCGGCGCTGGCCGCGCTGGCCTGGACCGACCGGCCGGACGAGGCGCTGCCGGTGCTGCTGCGGCACGTAGACGACGACCGGGCCCGGGTCGCCGTCTACGCGGCCGGCCGTACCGCCCGGCTCGTCGCACCGTCGACACTGGTCGCCATGTTGACCGACGTCGCCCTCGGCGCCGGCAAGGTGACCAGCCGCAAGCAGGCGCTGCGGCTGCTCGCCCGGTTCGGCCCGCCGGAGGCGTTCGACGTGGTCACCGCGGCGTACCAGCGGGTGGACCAGCACCCCGACGTGCGGGCCGCCGCGGTCGCCGCCGCCCGGCAGCGGCCCGACGTGCCGGCCAGCTGGACGATCCTGGCCGGAGCGGCTGGTGTCGGCCGGCCCGATTCGGCGGCGCCGTCGCGGGCTGAGGTGTCGGCGCTGCTGGACGCACCGCCGTCGACCATCGCCGAGCCGGACCGCCCCCGGTACGCCGCCCTGGTCGTGGCCGCCACCAGCAACCCGGACCCGGAAGCGGCCCGGCTGGCCTGGGCGGCGTTGCCGGCCTGGGCCCGCTGGGCGCCCGAGCTGACCGAATTGACCGTCGCCGCCCTGACCGACCTGGACGACCCGCACCGGTGGGCGTCGGCGATGCGGGTGGTGATCCGGCTGCTCGACGAATCGGCGGCGGCAGTGGCAGTGGCGGCTGACGGGTCACCGCCGGCGGTCGACCGGTCGCCGCTGGTGGCCGCGGTGGCCGCGCTGGCCCGGCTGGACCGGGCCGACGACCGGCCGGGTGACCCGGCGTGGGACCGGCCGGCCCACCGCCGCCTCGACCGGGTCGTCGACGCGGCGGTGCGCTGGTGCCGCGACGCCGACCCGGAAACCGACCGGACGGCGGTGCGGGCCGCCGCGCGTACCCTCGCCGGTTTTGCCGATTTGACCCCGCAGGCGGCTCGGCTGCTCACCCACCTGGTGCCGCTGGCCGCACCGACCGCGACCCCGGTCGCGGCCGAGTTGACCGCGCTCGCCGACCTGGTCGCCGACCGTCCGGTGCTGGCTGGCCGGCTCGCCGAGACGCTGACCGACCAGGTCCGCCGCGCCGAGGGCAGCTGGGAGCCGGCGGTGCTGGTCGCCGTCGTCGGGGCGCTCGCTGAGCGGGGCGACCTGGCCGGCGGGCTGTTCGCGGTGGCGCTGGTCCGCGCCGGTGACCGGTACGGCTGGTCGCCGCCGTGGCGGTCGCCGCTGCACCGGCTGCGCCGCCACCCGGTGCCCGACGTCCGGTCGGCGGCCCTCGACATCGCGATGGCGTCCGGCTGAGCCCGACCGGGCGTTGACCTTGCGCGACCACCTCATCATGATCAGCGAACCGGCAGGTCGGTGTCGGTGTGATCGGAGAGGCGGTAGGCGCGCGTGCGACGAACGGGACGATCACGGCCGTACGGAGGTATCGGGTCGGGCCGGTGGGTCCGGGCGGTGGCCGGGCTCGTCGCGGCCGCCGTCACGGTGACCGCCGTCGCCGGCTGCGGCGACGACGAACGGATGGCCGCCTTCGAGGAGGCGATCATGCCGATCGTCGTCGAGATCGCCAAGGAATCGGTGGCGGCGCTGCCGGCGCC
Organism: Solwaraspora sp. WMMA2065; assembly: GCF_030345075.1. Taxonomy (NCBI): domain Bacteria; kingdom Bacillati; phylum Actinomycetota; class Actinomycetes; order Micromonosporales; family Micromonosporaceae; genus Solwaraspora; species Solwaraspora sp. WMMA2065. Next base: position 2,426,583 of record NZ_CP128361.1, on the reverse strand, counting down.
GTACCGGATCGTCGCCGAAGTCGGCATCTACGCCACCGAGGAGGCGGCCCGCGAGCAGGCGGCCGACCAGGACGCCACCTACCTGTTGATCAACCAGACGATCGACGGTACGCAGCGGGTGAGTGTCTTCCGGATCGACACCACCCGCAAGCTGCGGATCGACATGGACGGGCGGTTCGTCACCGAGATCGAACAGAACCGGATCACCATCACCGCCGACCCGACCGTCGACTCCACGCTCGTGATCACCGACGCGCTGGACAGCGAACCGGTGTACGCCGGTGACCGGCTCGTCTTCGACGGTGACGACCTGCACTACGACCTGGACACCGGGCGGTTCGGCGACCCGGAGCAGGATCCGGAGTTCGCCGCGGCGGTGGATCTGGTGGAGCCCCGGTCCGCCGGCACCTGGAGCTCGCTGACCGGCGGCCAGGCCGCCCTGCGTAACGGCGCACAGGCCGCAGACTGGGACGAAGGTACGCCCACCCTCGGCGGCTGCTCGTCACTGCCCGACTCGGCCTGGAACGACGAGGAGGTCGTCCAGGGCATGTTCAGCGGCAACCGGTGGCGGCGGCTGTTCCCGGTCTACTGCATCCGGACCAGCGACGGGCGGTACGGCACGCTCACCCAGCGCACGTCGGTCGACGGCGAGCAGGGCCCGCTGCAACTGGAGTACGTGCTGTGGAAGAGGCCGGGCGACTGACCAGGGTCGGCGGCATCCCGTTTGCGCGGTTAGGCCTGTTTGCGAGGTTCGGTGCGGCGCGGCGGGCGGGTGGCTGAGGTGCCGGGCGCGGGGGAACATCGGCCGGCCGGGCGGCGTTGGATCCTGGCGTTGGACCGAGTGGGCGAGTGGCCGGGCTGATCTGCCGGGCCTGATCCGCCTGGTCCGCCTGGTCTGTCGCCCGGTGCGGGTGCGGCCGGGTCTGCGGCCCCGCCGGGTGCGGAATGCCGGGCATCCTCGGATGGTTGTATCCGGTGCGCCGGTGAGACCGCCCCCCGCCTGGACCGGCGGGTGTGCGCAGGTTGGAGCGCATCATTTGAGTTCGATTTTCTTGTGCGTGTTCTGTTCTGTCCCGTTCGTGACCGGTCATCGACCCGGTGTGGTCTGGTGTCCGGTTCATTCCCCTCGGAACGGAGATTCTGCTATGAACACGATCTTCCGTAAGTCTGCTCTGTCGGTTGCTGGTCTGCTGACCGCTGGTGGTGTGGTGGCCGCTCCTGCGGTGGTGGCGCAGGCCGCTGGTCCGGGTGCCGCCGACGGCGGTGCGCGTGAGGTGGCGGTGCAGTACGAGGCGCAGCCGAACTTCTACTACTGCGGGCCGGCGGCGACGCGGATCGCGTTGACGGCGCAGGGTAAGGCCCCGTCGCAGGACGAGGTGGCGGAGAAGTTGGGGACGACCGAGGCCGGTACCGATTCGGCTGAGGAGACGACCCGGGTACTCAACGAGGTGACCGGTGGTGACGAGTACGAGACGGTGTCGATCGGTGCGGCCGCGGCGAAGCCGGAGCATGTGGCGAAGCTGAAGGCGGATGTGCGTGAGGCGGTGGACGACGACCGGGCCGTGGTGGCGAACATCATGGGCACGGCGTCGGACGTCGACGGGGTGGCGCATTCGTACGAGGGTGGGCACTACCTGACGGTGACGGGTTACCGCGATGGTGGTGACACGGTGAAGATCGCTGACCCGTACTTCGAGGGCCAGGAGTACTGGATGGGCCTCGATGTGCTGGCTGACTGGACCGCCAAGCGCGGCTACTCCGCCTGAGCCGTCCCTGAGCCACGTCCCTGAGCTCTGCCCAGGTCGAACCCGATGAGGTTGCTTGTCCGGTCCGCTGGCCGGGTCCCGTACGCCGGGACCCGGCCAGCGGCGTTCGGCGTGCCTGACGTTGCATTTTCGTCGGTGGCAGGGTGTACTCTGAAGCAGAGGTTAGAACGGGTGTTCGATAACAGGTAGCTCTGCTGGTTGGGTCCGCCGGTCAGCAACGGCACCACCGGAGTCGACACCCGTACTGGCCGCCGGGAGGAGCGATTCGCGGCGCGAGTCCCGGCAGTGCGGCGCCGCGAGCCGCACGCCCCGGCACTGGACTTTCGCGGGTCCAGCGCCACCAGGCAGGACCGCTGCCCGCCGCCCCCGACCCCCGGGCGGCGGGCAGCGGACCCCGCCAGCATCGTCGGTGCGGATGCGGTGTGGGGAAGCATCCGCATCCGCACCGACGACGCCCCGCCGACGTCTTCCTCCGTGGGCGGGCACCCGAACAGGTGAAACGCGCGGAGGAGGATCCATGCCGACCACTTCGGCACCGGCCCAGGCACCCACGGTGCCGGCGCACCTGCTGCCCAACCGCACCCCGGCCCAGTTGCTCGTCCTCGCCCGGCACGGGCTGACCGAAGCGGGCAACACCCGCCCCGACGGGCTGCGGTACGCGGCGGCCCACCTGGCAGCCCTGCGCGCCGCCGCCGCGATGCTCGCCGCCCGCGCCCGGCCCGCACCGACCCGCCGCAACCGGGTCACCAGTGTCTGGGCCCTGCTGATGATGGTCGCTCCCGAGATGGCCGAGTGGGCCACCTTCTTCGCCGCCGGTGCCAGCAAACGGGCCGCCGCCGAAGCCGGCATCCCCCGGGTGGTCACCGCCCGGGAAGCCGATGACCTGCTGCGCTCCGCCGGGCAGTTCGTCTCCCTGGTCGAGGACACCCTCGGGCTGGCCCACCAACCGGCGCTCGACCCGGCTCTCGACGGCCTGGCCGCTGCCTGACCGACCAACCCACGCAGGCGTGACTTTGTTGTTGCCGCCGGCACTCGTGGTGCCGGCGGCGATCACGCGCGCACACCACCACCAAACACCATGTAAGCGGAACACCCGGGGGGAGAGAAGCAGGATGGCGGGGCGAATGGTGGCCGGCACGGCGGCATTGTCCGCCGTCGCCGCCGGCCTGGTCCGCCCGGCCAGTGCGTTCGCTGGCGGCGCCGGATCAGCGGCGACGGCCGGTACGCCGGACCCGACCGGCCTGCCCGGGGCGGGCGGCATCGACCGGGTGCTTCCCGTCCCGACCATGCTCACCGGCCTGCTCCCCGGGCGAGGGCTGCGCCGCGGCTCCACCGTCAACGTGCTGCCCCACCGGTCGGCCCGGCTCGGCGCGACCTCGCTGCTGCTGGCCCTGCTCGCCGAGGCGTCCCGGGCCGGGCTGTGGTGCGCCGTCGTCGGAGTGCCGGCGCTGGGTGTCACCGCCGCAGCCGAGCTGGGCATCGCCCTGGACCGGCTGGCCCTGGTGCCCAACCCCGGACCGGACTGGCCGGCGGTGGTCGCCGCGCTGATCGACGGGGTGGACGTGGTGGTCGTCGCAGCCCCCGCCGCCGTGACAGCGCAGGTGACCGGCCGGCTCGCCGCCCGGGCCCGGCAGCGGGGCTGCGTGCTGGTGCCCTGCGGCCGGTGGGACGCCCCCGACGTCACCCTGCAGGTGGTGAACGGCCGCTGGGAAGGGCTCGGGCCGGGCCGGGGCCGGCTCCGCCGTCGGGAAATGGTCGTCTCCGCCCGGGGCCGGGGAGCGCTGACCCGGCCCCGGGAGATCCGGATCTGGCTGCCCGGTGGCCCACCCACCCCGGCAGCCGCCGCGCCGGCCGGCGGCATCACCCGCCGGACCCGCCGTGCCGAGCTGACCCTGGTGCAGCGGCGATGAGCCGCACTGAGCTGACCCTGGTGCGGCGCGGATGAACATGGCCACCCCGGCCGGCCGGCCCACCCGGGCGCTGGTCGTCTGGTGCCCCGACTGGCCGGTGACGGCCGCCGAGATCATCGACGGCGTGCCGGCCACCGGGCCGGTCGCCGTGCTGCACGCCAACCGGGTGGTCGCCTGCACCGCGGCTGCCCGCGCCGACGGCGTACATCCCGGGTTGCGCCGACGGGAGGCGCAGAGCCGCTGCCCCGGGCTCACCGTGCTCGACCACGACCCGGCCCGCGACGCCCGGGCGTTCGAGCCGGTCGTCGCCGCGATCGAACAGGTCGTCGCCGGAGTCGAGGTGCACCGCCCCGGGGCGTGCGCCGTCGCCGCCCGAGGCCCGGCCCGCTACTTCGGCGGCGAGGAGGCCGCCGCCGAGCAGATCGTCGAACACGTCGCGCAGGTCTGCGAAGTCGAAAGCCAGGTGGGTGTCGCCGACGGGTTCTTCGCCGCCGGGCTGGCCGCCCGTACCGGCCGGATCGTCCCGCCCGGCGACAGCCGCACGTTCCTGGCCGGGCTGCCGCTGCGGGTGCTCGGCCGACCCGACCTGGCCGGCCTGCTGCGCCGGCTCGGTCTGCGTACCCTCGGGGATTTCGCCGCGCTGCCGGCCCGCGACGTGCTCGCCCGGTTCGGCCCCGACGCGGCGCTGGCCCACCGGCTCGCCGCCGGGCGCGACGAACAGCCGTTCACCCCCCGACAACCGCCCCCCGAACTGTCCGTCACCGCCGACTACGACGAACCGCTCGACCGGGTCGACGCGGCCGCGTTCGCCGCCCGCGCCCTGGCCGAGCAGCTGCACGACCAGCTCAGCGGGAACGGACTGGCCTGCACCCGGGTCGGCATCGAAGCGGTCACCGCACACGGCCAGGAACTGCACCGCGTCTGGCGGCACGACGGCATGCTCACCGCCGCGGCGATCACCGACCGGCTGCGCTGGCAGCTCGACGGCTGGCTCACCGGAGCCGCCGCCCGCCGGCCGGGTGCCGGCACCGCCGCGTCACCGCCGGCGCCCACCGCCGGGATCGTCCGGCTGCGGCTCGTCCCGGACGGGGTGCTCGCCCGGGTCGCCCTGCAGCCCGGCCTGTGGGGGGAGATCGGCGCGGAGGACGCCCGGGCGCGCCGGGCGTTGACCCGGGTGCAGGGGCTGCTCGGGCCGGACGCGGTGGTCACCGCCGTGCTCGGTGGCGGTCGGTCCCCGGTCGACCAGGTCCGACTGGTGCCGTGGGGCGACGAACGGGCGCCGACCCGGCCCGAAGCGCCGCCGTGGCCCGGCCGGCTGCCACCACCGGCACCGGCGGTCGTGCTGCCCGCCCCGCTGCCGGCCGAGGTGTACGACGCGGCAGGCGAACCGGTCACCGTCAGCGCCCGGCTGGTGGTCAGCGCCCCACCGGCCCGGGTCGCCGTCGGTACGGGCACCCCGGTCGACGTCACCGGCTGGGCCGGCCCGTGGCCGCTCGACGAACGCTGGTGGGCGCCGGCCGAGGCGCGCCGCCGGGCCCGGTTCCAGGTCGCGCTCGCCGACGGCAGCGCCCTGCTGATCGCCCGCACCGACGGGCGCTGGGTGGTGGAGGCCGTCTATGACTGACGACCCGATGGTGGTCGACCCGCTCGCGGTCGACGGCGACGGCGGTGACGCGCCGGGCTGGACCCGCAAACGGGCACCGTACACACCGCCGCCGGGGCTGACCGCGCCGTCGGCCGCACCGTCGGCCGCGCCGCTGGTCACCGCCGGTGGGGGGCCGGCCGCCGCCGGGGGCGGGCCGGTCACGCCGTACGCCGAACTGCACTGCCACAGCAACTTCAGTTTCCTCGACGGGGCCAGCCACCCGGAGGAGCTGGTCGAGGAGGCGGTCCGGCTGGGGTTGACCGCGCTGGCCGTCACCGACCACGACGGCTGCTACGGGGTGGTGCGGTTCGCCGAGGCGGCCGCCGCGTACGGACTGCCGACCGTGTTCGGTGCAGAGCTGTCCCTCAGCACCATGGACACCGCAGACCGGCGGGCGGCACCGCGCACCGGGGAGCCGGATCCGGCCGGGCGACATCTCCTGGCGTTGGCCCGTGGCCCGGCCGGCTACGCCCGGCTGGCCCGGGTCATCTCCCGGGCGCAGCTGCGCGGCGGAGAGAAGGGCCGACCCGACTACGGCAGCCTGGAGCAGGTCGCCGCCGAGTTGCGCGACCACGTACTGGTGCTGACCGGCTGCCGCAAGGGGGCGGTGCCGGCGGCGCTGCGTACCGGCGGAGCAGCCGCCGCCGACGCGGAGCTGGACCGGCTGGTGGCGCTGTTCGGTGCGGACGGCGTCGCGGTCGAGCTGACCGACCACGGGCATCCGGACGACGGCGACCGCAACGACGCCCTCGCCGAGCTGGCCGGCGCCCGCGGGCTGCCGACGGTGGCCAGCGGCAACGTGCACTACGCCACGCCGGCCCGGCACCGGATGGCCGCCGTGCTGGCCGCGATCCGGGCCCGGCGCGGCCTGGACGACATCGACGGCTGGCTGCCCGCTGCCGGCGCCGCCCACCTGCGCTCCGGTGCCGAGATGGCGGCCCGGTTCGCCGACTACCCGGGTGCGGTGGCCCGGGCCGCCGCGTACGGCGCCGAACTGGCGTTCGACCTGCAGCTGGTCGCCCCCCGGCTGCCGGACCACCCGGTGCCGGCCGGACACACCGAGATGAGCTGGCTGCGGGAGCTGACCTGGCGGGGCGCGCTGGAACGGTACGGCCCCCGCGAGGCCCACCCGGAGGCGTACCGGCAGCTCGACCACGAACTCGACATGATCGAGCGGCTGGACTTCCCCGGCTACTTCCTGGTCGTGCACGACATCGTGGCGTTCTGCCGCGAAGCCGACATCTACTGCCAGGGGCGGGGGTCGGCGGCCAACTCGGCGGTCTGCTACGCGCTGCGGATCACCAACGTCGACGCGGTCCGCCACCAGCTGCTGTTCGAACGGTTCCTCGCCCCGGAACGCGACGGCCCGCCGGACATCGACGTCGACATCGAGTCCGGCCGCCGCGAGGAGGTCATCCAGTACGTGTACCGCCGCTACGGCCGGGAACACACCGCCCAGGTGGCCAACGTGATCTCGTACCGGCCCCGGTCGGCGGTGCGCGACGTGGCCCGCGCGTTCGGGTTCTCGCCCGGCCAGCAGGACGCCTGGAGCAAACAGATCGACCACTACGGCGCGGTCGCGGCGGCCGGGGAGGACATTCCGGCGCAGGTGGTGGCGTACGCCGACGAACTGCAGACCTTCCCCCGGCATCTGGGCGTCCACTCCGGCGGCATGGTGATCTGCGACCGGCCGGTGATCGAGGTGTGCCCGGTGGAGTGGGCCCGGATGCCGGGGCGCACCGTGCTGCAGTGGGACAAGGACGACTGCGCCAGCGTCGGCCTGGTCAAGTTCGACCTGCTCGGGCTCGGCATGCTCACCGCGCTGCACGACGCGCACGACCTGATCGGCTCCGAACTGGACCTGAGCGCCATGTCGCTGGACGACCCCGAGGTGTACGCGATGCTGTGCCGGGCCGACTCGGTCGGGGTGTTCCAGGTGGAGAGCCGCGCCCAGATGGCCACCCTGCCCCGGCTGAAACCGACCTGCTTCTACGACCTGGTCGTCGAGGTGGCGTTGATCCGGCCCGGCCCGATCCAGGGCGGCTCGGTGCACCCGTACATCCGCCGGCGCAACGGCCAGGACCCGGTGACCTACCCGCATCCGCTGATGCGCAACGCGTTGGAGAAGACCCTCGGGGTGCCGCTGTTCCAGGAGCAGCTGATGCAGTTGGCGATCGACCTGGCCGGCTTCGACGCCGCCGGCGCCGACCAGCTGCGCCGGGCGATGGGGTCGAAACGGTCGGCGTCTCGGATGGCCGCGATCCGCGACCGGCTGTACGCCGGAATGGCCGGCCGGGGCATCACCGGTGAACTGGCCGACGACCTGTACGTGAAGCTGAGCGCGTTCGCCAGCTTCGGGTTCCCGGAGAGCCACGCGATGAGCTTCGCCTACCTGGTGTACGCCAGTGCCTGGCTCAAGCGTTACCACCCGGCACCGTTCCTGGCCGCGCTGCTCAACGCCCAGCCGATGGGGTTCTACTCGCCGCAGACCCTGGTGGACGACGCCCGCCGGCACGGGGTACGGGTGCACCGGCCGGACGTCAACGCCAGCGGCGCGGCGGCCACCCTGGTCGTCGACGCCCGTACCCGGTGGGGTGGCGCGCCGGGGGAGCCGCCGCACCAGTGGGGGGTCGGCGGCCCGCAGGTGCGCCTCGGCCTGTCGGCGGTCCGGAGCATCGGCGACGACCTGGCCGAGCGGATCGAGGCCGAGCGGGCCGCGCACGGGCCGTACCGGGACATGCCGGACCTGGCCCGCCGGGTCGGGCTGACCGCTGCCCAGCTGGAGGCGCTGGCCACCGCCGACGCGTTCGCCTGTTTCGGGCTGACCCGTCGGCAGGCGCTGTGGGGGGCCGGGGCGGCCGCGCAGGAACGCGCCGACCGGCTGCCGGGTGTCGCCGTCGGGGTCGCGGCGCCGGCCCTGCCCGGTCTGGAGGAGGTCGACGCGTTGATGGCCGACGTGTGGGCCACCGGGCTGTCGCCGGAGAATCATCCGGTGCGGTTCGTCCGGGACCGGCTGGCCGCCGCCGGGGCGGTGCCGATCGCCGCCCTGGGTCGGGTCGAGGCCGGCACCCGGGTCCGGGTCGGCGGTATCGTCACCCACCGGCAGCGCCCGGCGACCGCCGGTGGGGTGACGTTCGTGAACCTGGAGGACGAGACCGGGATGCTCAACGTGACCTGCTCACCCGGGCTGTGGCAGCGCTACCGGACGGTGGCCCGGTCCAGCGCGGCGCTGCTGGTGCGGGGCCGGCTGGAGAAGGCCGAAGGGGTGATCAACCTGGTCGCCGACCGGCTGGACGCGGTGACCACCCCGGTCAGTCCGACGTCCCGGGACTTCCGCTGAATACACAGCCGATGCCGCAGATCAGCTCGGCGACGGGTCGGGTGCCGGGGTGGTGTCGGGGCTCGGGTTCAGGGCCGGCAGTTGGAACGGGTTCCGCTCGGGACAGAGCGGGTAGAGGTACTCCACGTTCGAGTCGTGCAAGGTAAACCGGTCGCCCATGCGGAGAATGCCCTGCCCGATCCGCAATCGTTCCAGGTCCGTCAACTCGCACCAGTCCGGGTAGCCGAGAACGATCGGCTCGCCGTTCTCGTCGAACAGCCGGGCACCCTCCACCAACTGTCCCTGACTGTCGTAGACATACACGTCCAGCGGAGCCGGCAACGGGGGAGCGAGGTAGGCCGCGCCGCCGTTCGACTCCATCACGACGAGCGGACCTTCTGACGTTGATCCAAGGCCGAACAGGAAGTACGAGGCGAACCCAACGAGCGCCAGGGCGGTGGCGCCAGTCACCACCAGCCGTGGCCGTCGGGTCAGTCGTAGTCCTCGGCGGCCGAGCCAGACCGAGCCGGTCACGGCCACGGTGAGAAGTAGCAGCCCGGCCGGGACGCTGCCATCGGGGGTGGGCAGCGGCGAGGAGATCCCTCCGAAGACCAGGTGGGTGAGGAGCATCGCGGCGAGGTAGCCGCGCAGTACCCACCAGCCGGGGCGCAGCGACCGCAGGAACTCGCTGGCGGTGCCGTGAGCGAGGACTGGGCCGACCCGGCGGTCGATCCGGCCCAGCCGGTGGCGGGTGGCCTGCCAGGCGGCAGCCGCCCGGTGGCCGATCCCCGGCGGCGACGCCGGGGCGTCCAGTGCGGCGCTGGCGCGCAGTTCGGCGGCGTACTCCGTCGGGTCGCCGAGCCGGTCGACCAGCGTGCCGTCGCCTTCGGCGAGCACCTCGGCGAGGTGCTCGGGCAGGTCTTCCAGCAGTTCGTCGCGGACCGGGCCGGGCAGGTCGGCCAGCGCGGACCGGACCTGCTCGACGTAGTGCGTGATCTCAGCCTGCGTCGCGGCGTTCACGCCGCCACCCCCCGATCGTCAAGTAGGTTGTCCATCGTCGTGGCGAAGCCGCGCCAGGTCTTGCCGGAGCGGGTCAACTGGTCACGCCCGGCGCCGTTGAGTGAGTAGTACTTGCGGTGCGGGCCCTCCTCGGACGGGACCACGTAGGTGGTGAGCAGACCGGCCTGGAACAGCCGGCGCAGCGTGCCGTACACCGAGGCGTCGCCGACCTCGGTCAGCCCGGCGGTGCGTAGTCGCCGCAGGATGTCGTAGCCGTAGCCGTCCTCGTGCTGCAGCACAGCGAGGACGGCCAGATCGAGCACCCCTTTGAGAAGCTGGGTGGTATCCACGCTTCGCAGACTACTTCGTAGTGCGATATACCGTCAATCGCGGAGTACCGCCGCCCGGCGACGAGCGCCGCCCCGGAATCGGCCGCCCCGGGCCGCACCGGGCCGCACCGGGCCGCACCGGACCGAGTGGGACCGGGCCGGGCCGATAGGCTCGCGCGGGTGGAACCGACACACATCCCGGCCGGCCAGGCGGCCGGCCCGCGAACCGCCGTGGTCTGGTCCGTCCTGCGTCACGAGCTGGACCGGCAGCCCGGCCGCAGGCTCACCGTGGTCGACGTCGGCGGCGGCACCGGTGGCTTCGCGGTGCCGTTGGCCGAAGCAGGACACCAGGTGACCGTGGTCGACGCCAGCCCCGACGCGCTGGCCGCGCTCACCCGACGGGCCGCCGACGCCGGGGTCGCCGACCGGATCACCGCCACCCAGGGCGACGGCGACGCGCTCGGCGAGCTGATCGCGCCGGCCAGCGCCGACCTGGTGCTCTGCCACGCGGTACTGGAGGTGGTCGACGAGCCGGCCCGGGTGGTGGAGTCGCTGGCCACGGTGCTGCGGCCGGGCGGGGCGGCCAGCGTACTGGTGGCCGGCCGCGCCGCAGCGGTGCTGGCCCGCGCGGTCAACGGACATCTCGACCTCGCCGCCGCACTGCTCGCCGACCCACAGGGCACCGCCGGCGCGCGGGACACGCTGCGCCGCCGTTACGACGCCGACCGCGCCGTCGATCTGCTCGCCGCCGCCGGGCTGCGGGTCGAGCAGATCCACGGGGTACGCGTACTGTCCGACCTGCTGCCGGCGGCCGTCGCCGAGGGTGACCCGCAGGCCCTGCTCGCCCTGGAGCTCGCCGTCGCCGCCCAGCCGCCGTACCGGGACCTCGCCACCCAGCTGCACCTGTTCGCCCGGCGTCCGCTGTGACAGCGGCGGACCCGCCGGCTGCGGAGCTGCTGCGCCCGGTGCGCCCGGAGTACGGCGCGGCCAGCCTCGCCGACGTGCTGCCCAGCGTGCTGGCGGTGCTCGGGGTGCCCGGCGCGGACGACGTACTCGGCCTCGCCGGGCCGCTCGCCGGGGTGCGGCGCGTCGTGGTGCTGCTGGTCGACGGGCTCGGCTGGCACCAGCTGCCGGCCGCCGGCGAACACGCTCCGACGCTGGCCGCGCTCTCCGCCGGCCGGTACGCGCGGCGGCTCACCACCGGCTTCCCGTCCACCACACCGACCAGCCTGGTCAGCTTCGGCACCGGTGCCGCGCCGGGGGCGCACGGGGTGCTCGGCTTCCGCAGCCTGGTGCCCGGCACCGACCGGGTACTCAACCACGTCGACTGGCGCGACGACCCGGACCCGCGGCGGTGGCAGCCGGTGCCGACCCAGCTGGAACGGGCGGCGGCCGCCGGGGTGACGGTCACCGTGGTCAGCCGGCCCGAGTTCGCCGGCAGCGGGCTGACGGTCGCCGCCAACCGGGGCGGCGCGTACCGGGGCGCGGCCGACGCCGACGCCCTCGCCGCCGGGCTGCTCGACGCGGTCACCGCCGGCGACGCTCCGGTGCTGGTCTCCGGCTACCATCCCGACCTGGACCGGCACGGCCACCTGTCCGGGGTCGGTTCCCCGCCCTGGCGGGCCGCCGCCGCCGACCTGGACCGGCTGCTGGACCGGGTGCTGGGCGGGCTGCCCCGGGACGCGGCGCTGCTGGTGACCGCCGACCACGGTCAGCTGAACGTGCCGGCCGACCCGCGACACCGGTTCGACCTGGACACCGACCCCCGGCTGCGGGCCGGCGTGCGGGTGGTCGCCGGGGAGCCCCGCGCCCGCTACCTGCACCCGGTGCCGGGCGCGGTGGGCGACGTCATCGCCGGGTGGCGGGCCGTCCTCGGCCCGGCGGCCCGGGTGGCCGAGCGGGACGAGCTGATCGCCGAAGGCTGGTTCGGCCCGGTGCCGTCGGGGCATCTGGGCCGGATCGGCGACGTCGTGGTGATCTGTCAGGACCGGTTCGTCGTGGTGGCCACCCGGACCGATCCGGTCGGCTCCGCGTTGGTCGGCTTCCACGGTGGAGTGACCGAGGTCGAGATGGCCGTTCCGCTGCTGATCACCACCGGCGCTGGTCGCGAGTGATTTGCCCGGTTGAGTGTGCTATGAGAGTGAAACTCGCGGTGCGGTGGGCGAGAAAGATCGAGTTCCTGGTGTGACGAGGGCCGGGCAGCGGTGCACTGTCCGGTTGGGCGGCTACTCTGTTACCAGGTGATGACGTCCGCCGGACGGAAAATCAACCTAGGCGGTCCGTCGTCCGGCTTTCCGACCCGCGACCCCCCTCGTAGACTTGCGGGTAAGCAGCCGGTTGGCTGCCACGGTCTGTCGGTCCGACCGGGCTGACCAACGTGACCGGGGAGGAGTGCCGTGCCGCTCTCGGAGCACGAGCAGCGGCTGTTCGAGCAGATCGAGCGGTCGCTTGCCGAGGACCCCAAATTCGCCTCGGCCGTGCGCGCCAGCGACCCGCGTTTCCACGCGCGGCGTCGCCTGCTCGTCGCTGCCGGTGTGATCATCATTGGCCTTGCCCTGGTCGTTTACGGCACAGTGAGCAAAGTGCCGCTGCTCGGTGTGGCCGGCTTCGTGGTCATGCTCGGGGCAGCGGCGTTCGCCATGCAGTCCCAGCGCAAGTCGAACTCGCCCGACCTGCGGGTGGTCGGCGGGACCACACGTCGGAGGACCCGCAGCGGGCGACGGTCATCGCTGATCGACCGGCTGGACGAGCGCTGGCGCCAGCGGCCGGAGGGCCACCGCTGACCTAGCGGGCGGGACCAGCCGCCCGGTTCGGCGTGAGCCGGGTGGTCTTGTCGTGCCCGCCTACCGGCCCGCCACGCGGGGCAGCGGCGGTCGGCCACGGATCTCGTCGACTGACCGCGCTGCTTGACTGACCGCGCTGCGATCAAGCGTCTCGGCACGTGGGCGATTATGCCCGGTGCGCCGACCCGAGGTGGCGGTTTCGCGAAACCCCGGGACGGGTCAGCGACCCGCCCGGTTGGCCAACAGCCGGCGCGGACTCAACCGCGCCGCCGCGTCGCGCCACCGGCCGACGACCGAGAAGACCCGGCTGTACGCCTCGACAACCGCGTCCCGCCAGCGCAGCAGTACCGACAGCGGCAGGAGCCGGGCCGCCAGCCGGGTACGCCGACCCACCCCGGCCGCCAACGCCGCCCGTACCCGCCCCAACGCCTCGACCAGCGGCTCGCCCGGCACCGGTTGACGGGCGTACCGGGCCCGCTCCTCCGCCTGGCTGAGTAGCTGGACCGCGTCGGTCGCCGCACCGTGGACCGACTCCAGAGCAGCCAGCCGCGCCGCGGTTGCCCGTGGCGTCTCCGACCGGTCGACCGGCATCCGCAGGTCGACCAGGGTGTCGACCAGTTCGCTCCAGACGGCGTGCGCGTGCTGCCGGGCGGCCCCGGCGTCGGCGCCGGTGACGGTCATCAGCGGAGCACCACCGGCGGCGGCCCCGCTCGCGGCGGGGGAGTCGGCGTCCCGAGCGTCCGTCGGGTCGGTGCCCGCCGGGGTCACCGGAGCCAGGACACGGGCCAGCCGCCGACGGCGTACCGTCGCGCGTCGGGCCGCAGGCAGGGCCGCCAACACGAGCACCGCGACCACACCAGCGAGGGCCCACCACGGCCAACGGGGACCGGCGGTGGAATCGGCAGCGGATCCGGCACCCAGTGCACCCGGGTCGAGCTGGCCGGGCCCGGTCTCCGGCAGCGCCGTCGTCGAAGGCGCGGCGGACGGGGCCGCGCTCGGTCCGGCGCTCGGTCCGGCGTCCGGCGGGGCGTCCACGTCCGGCGCCCACTCGGAGCGCACCGAGCCGGGGATGCTCGCCGCCGGGGTCGGGTCGAACGGCACCCAGCCGAGCCCGTCGAAGTAGACCTCGGTCCACGCGTGCAGGTTCAGGTTGGTCAGCGTGTACGTGTTCTCCAGTCGTCGGGAGCCGTTGGTGAAACCGAACGCCACCCGGGCGGGTACGTCCGCGGCGCGGACCAGCCACGCCATCGCGGCGGCGTACTGCTGGCAGAAACCGACCTTGTTGTCGAGGAAGTTGACGATGTCCTGGCCGGCCGTGCCGCCCTCGGTGGCCAGGCTGTAGGTGAAACCGTTGTCTCGGGAGAAGTGCTCGTAGATGGCCAGCACCCGGTCGTAGTCGCTGCGCGCGCCGGCAGTCAGCTCCCCGACCAGCTCGGTCACCTGCGGCACCTGCGGCACTGCGGTGAACGCCTGCCGCAGGTCGTTGTCGGCCGGCAACGGTTGGGACCGGCGCAGTGCCCCCGGGGTGTAGCTGGTGCGGACGTACTCGAATCCGTAGGTCATGTTGCGGGCCCGCGACTGGCCGGAGAAGACGATCTGCGCGGTGCGGTCGTACGCCCAGTTGCCGTCCACGTCGCGCATCTGCACCGGCACCGCGTAGGTCGGCAGCAGCGCCATGTTGAAGTTCCCGGTGACCTCGACGGTCGCCTCGTACGCCTGGTGGCTGACCCCGGTGTTGCGGATGTCCGGGTCGGTCCGCGGGTCGGGCAGCGACCGGGCCGAGTCCGGCCGCCCGCGTGGCGGGCGACTGGCGAAACCGTCCTCGCGCAGCTCATCGGCGATACCGATCCGCAGGTACGCCGGGGCCGGGTCGTTGGTCGTCACCCGGACCATCTCGGTGACCTCGCTCTGGTTGAGCTGGCCGCTCAACGCCGCGAACAGGTTCACCTGGCCGGGGCCGTTGCCCAGCCCGTTGCCGCCGGTCCCGCCGCCGCTGAGGTTGGTCAGCAGCCCGGACGTCATGCCGGGGATGGTCAGCGGGATCAGCACCGCGATGACCACCCCGAGCACGGCGAGCCGCCGACCGGCGGCGGCCAGCGGCGACGGCTCCCACACGTCGACGTCCCGGCCGTCGCCGGTGAACCGGCGGCCGAACCGGCGGACCCGGTCGACGTTGTCGGCCATCAGCAGCCACAGGTAGCCGACCGCGCCGACCACGAACGGTGCCGCCGGAACGCTGTCGACGTAGATCGCCACCGGCACCGAGTAGATCGCCAGCATCGGCAGGCCGGCCAGCGCCGGCCGGCGCAGGGTCACCGTGAGCACGTCGACGACGACCGCGACCGAACCGATCCCCAGCGCGGTGATGAACAGCAGCGCGTCGCCGTCGGGCACCGGCACGCCGTACGCGTGCACGTCCTGCGCCGACTGGGCCAGCAGCGCACCGAAGTGGCCGATTGTCGCCGGCGACGGCAGCACCGCGAGGAACTCGTCGCCGCTGGGGAACAGCCAGGTCAGGGCGAGGAGCAGCGCGCCGATCATGGCCACCGGGTGCAGCCATCCGGGAGCCCGCAACGAGCGGACCAGCATCCCGGCGCCACCGATCATGGTCACGGTGATCGCGCACTGCACCAGCCAGGTCCAGTCCTGGAAGATGGTGGCCATCGGCGCGGCCGCCATCAGGGTGGCTGCCGCCGCGACCAGACCGAGGTGTCTGCGGGTGGTCAATTCACTCCTCCGGCTATCGTCTCGGCCAGCGCGGCCCGCCAGGCGAAGCCCTGGGAACCCCGGGCGAGCTGCGGCCACAGCGACGGCAACTGGTCGCCATGGTTCACTCCGATCACCCGCCAGCCGCTCTGCAGCAGCGACAGCGCGGCGGCACCGTGCGCCCGGTCGGCCTCGGCCCGTTCGTCCGGGCTCAGATTCATCCAGGTCGAGCTGTCGATCAGCAGGCCGACGCAGGTCGACCGGTTGCCCCGCAGCCCGGCCAGCAGCTTAGCCTCGGTCGGGGTGAGCGCTCCGAACAACGCGATCACCAGTGAACTGTCCGAGCGGCGGCGTACCTGCTCGACCAGGGTGGCGATGTCGCTGCGTTGGCTGGCGGTGACGTCGGCCAGCCGGTCGAGCAGCAGTCCGTCCCCGTCGGCCTCGGTGGCGTCGGCGTCGATGCCGGTGTCGGTGACCAGCCGCAGCCGGTAGCCGTTCGACCGGAAGTGCACGGCGATGCTCGCTGCCGCCGCCACCGCCCACTCGAAGCTCGCCGTCGGGCCCTCGCCACGGTGCGCGTACGCGCGGGTGTCGAGCACCACGGTCGCCCGGGTCTCCCACGGCTGTTCTTCCCGGCGCACCATCAGCTCACCGGTGCGGGCGGTCGACTTCCAGTGCACCCGGCGCAGGTCGTCACCGCGGCGGTACTCGCGGGTGGCGGAGTCGTCGTCGCCGTGCACCGCCACCGACCGGGCCCGGCTGTCACCGGAACCGGCGTACTCGCCGGCGAGTTGGACCGACGGCAGCGCGGTGACCTGTGGGATGACCGTGAGCCGGTCGACGCTGGGGAAGGCCCGGGTCAGCTCGCACAGGCCGAACGGGTCGGTGAGCCGGACCACCAGCGGGCCGACCTCGTAGCGGCCGCGGACCTCGGCCCGCACCGTGTACGCCACCGAACTGGCCTGCTGAGCACCGAGCCGTTCCAGCACCACCCGGGGCCGGCTGCCCAGGGCGTACGGCAGCCGGTCCTCCAGCAGCAGGGTGCCGGTGGGCAGCCGGGACAGGTTCTGCAGCCGCAGCACCACCCGGGCGTTGGAGCCGACCGGGATCCGGTGCGGTTCCAGCGAGCGGGTACAGGCCAGCTTGTACCGGCTACGGCCCACGTACAGGGCGGCCAGCAGCGGCAGGACGGCCAGCAGGATGGCGACCCGCAGCAGGTCCTTCTCGCCGAGGATCAGTGCCGAGACGACCGCCGCCGCGCCGGCGGCCAGGAACGACCGGCCGCGGGTGGTCAGGCCGCGCAGCGCCGCCCGCATCGGTCACCGGCCTCGCGGCTCGAAGGGGACGGCCATCGGGGCGTCGGCCGGGCCGAACTGGCTGCCGTCGTACGCCGGGGCGGCCGGCCGTTGCCGCTCGTGGGGCAACGGCATCCGGTGCACCAGCTCGGCGATGATCGCGTCGGTGGTCCGTCGGGCCAGCTGTGCCTCGGCGGTCGGGATCAGCCGGTGGGCCAGCACCGGAACGGCGAGCGCCTGCAGGTCGTCCGGGAGCACGTAGTCGCGGCCCTCCAGCGCGGCGACCGCGCGGGCGGTACGCAGCAGCTGCAGGGTCGACCGGGGCGACGCACCGAGTCGCAGCTCCGGGGACTCCCGGGTGGCGGTGACCAGGTCCACCGCGTACTGCTTGACCGGGTCGGCGACGTGCACCTCCCGGACGGTGGCGATCAGCCGCCGCACCCCCGCCGCGTCGGAGACCGGCTGCAGCTGGTGCACCGGGTCTGCCGCGCCGTGCCCGTCGAGCATCGCCAGCTCGGCGCTCGGGTCGGGGTAGCCCATCGCGATCCGGGCGGTGAACCGGTCCCGCTGCGCCTCCGGCAGCGGGTAGGTGCCCTCCATCTCGATCGGGTTCTGGGTGGCGATCACCATGAACGGCGTCCGCAGCTCGTAGGTGGTGCCGTCGACGGTGACCTGCCGCTCCTCCATGCATTCGAGCAGCGCGGCCTGGGTCTTCGGCGACGCCCGGTTGATCTCGTCGCCGACCACCAGGTTGGCGAAGACCGCGCCCGGCTTGAACTCGAAGTCGTGGTTGTCCTGGTTGTAGACGCTGACTCCGGTCACGTCGCTGGGCAGCAGGTCCGGGGTGAACTGGATCCGGCGTACGGAGCAGTCGATCGACCTGGCCAGCGTCTTGGCGAGTTTGGTCTTGCCGACTCCGGGAACGTCCTCGATCAGCAGGTGCCCCTCCGCGAGCAGGACGGCGAGTGCCAGCCGAACCGTGGCGGTTTTGCCCTCGATGACCTGCTCTATGTTGGCCACGATGGCGTCGGACACGGCGCGGAACTCGTCATGGGGCATCGGAGCACCCAGATCGTCCCAGCTGTCTTGGGTCACGATCCTCCTCCTCGTCGTACGGCGTCACGCGGGTCGGCCCGGCCGCCCGCCGTCGGTCACGTGGGGGACCGTCGTCTCCCGCCGCAGGGACCCCACATGCCTCTCAGGCTATCCATCTTTCGCGCGTCCGCCATCCACGGGATGGCGTGGTCTGCTCACCCGCCCATGCTCACCGTGGGCAACCCGGTCGTAGACGGACGGTCCGGGAGCCGCGCGGGAGCGGGCAGGGCGGCACCCGCTCCCCACCGGGAGTACGGGCCGGTGACCGGTCCGGTTCAAGCGCCCGCCCGGACCGCGCCCCGCCCCGACCGACACCACCCGCCGGGGTGAACCCGCCGGGCGGCCGGGTAGGACCGGCGTTTCCCGGGTAGTCGGCGACACCAGCGGTGACCAGGTCAGATGGTCGGGCGGGTCGACCGGTACGTGCAACCGGAGGGAGCTGGATGTCCACAGCCGGCTACATCGTGACCGTCGTCGCCGTCTGGGTGCTCTCCGGGATCGTAGCGGTGGCGGTGTTCATCGCCCGGCACGGCCAACGCGCCTGGTACTGGTATCCGTTGGGCGCCGTGCTCGGACTGCTCTTCGTCCCGATCGCGGTGGAGCGCGGATCGCGACCGACGGGGCGGTTGGAAACCCGCCCGGCACCGCCCGACACCGGGCCGAGCGCACCCGGCACGGGGCCCCGGGTGTTGGTCGGCCTGGACGGCTCCGCCGACTCCGAACACGCCCTGCGTACGGCGCACCGGGTGCTCGCCGGTCGGGTCGGCGAGCTGATCCTGACCACCGTGGTCGACGTCGCCGCCGTCGAGCGGGGCGAACGCACCGCCGAAGAAGTCGACCAGCTGGACCGGGCACGGGAACTGCTCACCGACCGGGCGGCCCGACTGCGCCACGCCGTCGGGCAGCCGCTGCCGAGCAGCATCGAGATCGTCACCGGCCGGCCCGCCCGGGCCCTGCTGGACGTCGCTCAGGCGCGCGACGTGGACATGATCGTGGTCGGGCGGCGGGGCCGTGGACTGTCCAACCGGCTGCTCGGCAGCGTCGCCGACCAGGTGGTCCGGGATGCCACCCGGCCGGTGCTGCTGGCCGCCAGCGAGGACGGTTGAGGTGCGCCCGACGACCGCCGGCCGGTGCCGGGCCGGTCCGTACCCCTGGGTCACCGCCGCACCGAGGGGTGCCCGTTGACGATGGTCGCGGTGCTGGCCCTGCTGACCGGGCTCGCCGCCGCCGTACCACTGCTCACCCGATCGCTCGGCCGCGACACCGGCTACCCGCTCGCGGTCGGCTACCTGTTGGGTTGCGGGCTGCTCGCCTCCCGGCTGCCGGTGGTGCTGGACAACGGCGCGGTCGCGGTCTCGGCGCGCTGGCTGCCGTCGCTGGACATCGCGTTCGCGCTGCGGCTCGACGGCCTGGCGATGGTCTTCGGGCTGCTGGTGCTCGGGGTCGGCGCGCTGATCATGATGTACTGCCCGCGCTACCTCGCCCCGCACCGCCCGTGCGCCGCGCTCTACACGCTGCTGACCCTGTTCACCGTGGCGATGCTCGGCCTGGTCTTCGCCGCCGACACGGTACTGCTGTTCCTGTTCTGGGAGCTGACCACGATCTGCTCGTTCTTCCTGATCGGCCAGGCCAGTCCGGCGGCGGCCCGCCCCGCCACCCGGGCGTTGCTGGTCACCGCCGGTGGCGGCCTGGCGCTGCTGGCGGCGGTCGTGGTGATGACGGTCCAGCTGGGCACCAGCGACCTGACCACCATCCTGGCCTACCCCGACCGGCTGCTCGGCTCGCCGGTCGCCTGGGTGGTCGGCGGGCTGCTGATCGTCGCGGCGTTCACCAAGTCCGCGCAGTTCCCGTTCCACTTCTGGCTGCCCAGCGCGATGGTGGCGATCACCCCGGTCAGCGCCTACCTGCACGCCGCGACGATGGTCAAGGCCGGGATCTACTTGCTGATCCGGTTCTCGCCGATCTACGCCGACCAGGCCGCCTGGACCATCGTGCTGGTCCTCGGCGGGCTCGGCACCGCGTTGGCGGGTGCGTTCCTCGCGCTGCGCCAGCACGACCTGAAGGCCATGCTGGCGTACTCGACGGTCAGCCAGCTCGGGCTGCTGGTCGGGGTGATCGGGGTCGGCACCCCGGCGGCGCTGGCCGCTGCGGTGCTGCACACCGTCGCTCACGCGCTGTTCAAGGCCACCCTGTTCATGCTCGTCGGCATCATCGACCGGGAGGCCGGCAGCCGGGACATCCGACAGCTCTCCGGCCTGCGCCACGTGATGCCGGTGACCGCCACCCTGACCGGCCTGGCCGCGATGTCGATGGCCGGCCTGCCACCACTGCTCGGGTTCGTCAGCAAGGAGGCGATCTTCGACGCGTTGATCAAGACCGGGGTCGATCCGTGGCTCAGCCCGTCGGCCGAGGTGCTGGCCGTTTCGGCGTCCGCCCTCACCTTCGCGTACGGCGCCCGGATCGTCTACGAGACCTTCGCCGGACCGCCGCGACAGCCGGAGCTGTACGAGCCGGCGTTGGCGTTTCTGACCCCGGCGGCGATCGCCGCGCTGCTGAGCCTGCTGCTCGGCCCGGCGGCCGCGCTGCTCGGCCCGTTGATCGACCAGGCGACCGAGGACGCGTCCCCCGGCGGCGATCCGCCGTACGTGGCGTTCTGGCACGGCTTCACCCCGGCGCTGGCGCTGTCGGCGCTCACCGTGCTGTCGGGGATGGCCCTGTTCGCCGCCCGTGGACGGGTCGACCGGCTGGTGCAGTCGGTGCGGCTGCCGCCGGCCGGGGCGGTCACCTTCGACCGCTGCTACGGCGCGCTGCTGAGACTGGGCGGGATCGTCGGCCGGCCGACCCGCTACGACTCGCCGGCCGCCCACCTGTTCCGGCCGGTGCTGCTGCTGGTGCTGATCGGGGCGGCCGGCAGCGCCGCGCTGGGGTCGATGCCGTCCTGGCCGGCCGCTGGCGCGGCGGCCGGCGACTGGCCGCTGCTGGTGCTGCTCGCGGTGGCCCTGGCCGGGATCGTGCTGGCCAGGTCGGCGCTCGCGGCGGTCGGGCTGCTGAGCCTGGTCGGCCTGATGGTCGCCACCTGGTTTCTGCTCGCCGGCGCGCCGGACGTGGCGTTGACCCTGATGCTCGTCGAGGTACTGACCGCAGTCGTCGCGATGCTCGTCCTGCGCCGGCTGCCGGCTCGGCTGCCGGGCGCCGACCGTCAGCCGGTCAGCTTCTTCGCCGCCGCCCTCGCGGTCGCCGCCGGTGCCGTCGCGGTGGCCGCGACGGTCGGGCTGACCGGTCGTCGTGACCTGTCCGCCCCGGCGGGTTACTTCCTGCGGACTGCGGAACCGGCGACCGGCGGCGGCAACGTGGTCAACGTGATCCTGGTCGAGTTCCGGGCGTTCGACACCCTCGGTGAGGCGACCGTCCTTGTCGCCGTGGCACTCGGGCTGGTCGGGCTGTTCCGGACCACCGGACGCGACGTCGCCGGTGGGCCCGACGTCGCCGGCGGGCCCGGCGTCGCCGGTGGGCCTGGCGGCACCGCCGGGCGCGGCCGCACCGGATCCGGCCCGGCCGAGCCGGATCCGGTGCTCCGGTTCGCGTACCGACTGCTCACCCCGGTGATGCTGGTGGTCTCGGCGTGGCTGTTCCTGCGCGGCCACGACGAGCCCGGCGGCGGCTTCGTCGCCGCGCTGGTGGCCGGGATCGCGGCCGGGCTCGGTCAGCTGGCGTACGCCGGACGCCCACCGACGGCGGCCGGCCGGCTGCGGCCCGGGCCGCTGCTCGCCGCTGGGCTGCTGACCTGTCTCGGGATCGGTCTGTCCGCGCTGCTGGCCGGTGAGCCGTTCCTGACGCCGTCGCCCGGGCTGAAACTGTCGGTGCTCGGCTTCGCGGTGTCGCCGGTGACCTTCTTCGACCTCGGCGTCTATCTGATGGTGCTGGGCCTGATCACGGCGTCGGTACGGCGGCTCGGCACGGCGGAACCGTCCGACGGGGCGGTTCCGTCCGACGGGGCGGGGGTGCGGGCACCATGACCGTCGCGTTGGTGATCGGCCTGCTCACTGCGGCCGGCGTCTACCTCATCCTGCACCGCGGCCTGATCCGGGTCGTCATCGGCTTCGTCCTGCTCGGCCACGCCGTCAACATCCTGCTGCTCGCCTCGGGCGGTCTGTGGCGCCGGCAGCCGCCGTTCGGCGACGTCGACCCGGCGGCGACGGCCGATCCGCTGCCTCAGGCCTTCGCGCTCACCGCCATCGTGATCACATTCGGCATCACGATCTTCCTGCTCGCGCTCGCGGTGGTCGACCGGCCACGACCAGGCCGACCCGACCTGGAGCTGGGCGAGGCCGGCCCGCAGGACAAGGTCGATCCGGACAGCGCGGCGGGCCAGGACATCGCAGCGGGCCCGGAGCCGGAAGCTGGCCCGGAGCCGGTGCTGACCGAGCCCCGGTCGATGTCCGACCAGGTCGCCGAACACGGTCGGACGGTGGCCGGCGGCGACACCGGGGAGCTGCCCCGATGAATGCGCCGCTGCCGCTGGTCGGTCCGATCGTGCTGCCACTGGTCGTGGCCGGGCTGCTGCTGGCCGTACCGCGTCGGTTGACGCTGCACCGGATCGGCTGGCTGGGCACGGGCGTGGCAGTGCTCGCCCAGGGCGGAATGCTGCTGGCCGCGACCCGCCGTGGTGAGGTGCTGACCGAGCGGATCGGTGGCTGGCCGGCAGGCTTCGCGATCACCCTGGCGGCGGACACCTTCAGCGCGCTGATGGTCACGGTCGTGGCGCTGGTCGTGCTGCTGTGCGGGGTCTTCGCCATCGGTTCCGGTGACGACCGGCGACCGTATCTGGTCCCGCTGGCGCTGATGACCAGCGCCGGCGCGTTCGGGGCGTTCCTGACCGCCGACCTGTTCAACCTGTTCGTGCTGATCGAGGTCATGCTGGTGCCGTCGTACGTACTGCTGACCGCCGGCGCCGGCCGGGAGCGGACAGTGGCCGGGCGGATCTACGTGACCGTCAACCTGCTCGCCTCCACGATCCTGCTGGCCGGGGTGGGGCTGGTCTACGCCGTCGCCGGCACCGTCGATCTCGGCGAACTGGCCGGGTCGGCCAGCCGCGACGGCGCGCTGGCCCTGGCCGGCACAGTGGTGCTGCTCGCCCTGGCGGTGAAGGCCGCGGTGGTGCCGCTGCACGGCTGGCTGCCCCGCAGCTACCCGTACGCGCCACCGGTGGTCACCGCGTTGTTCTCCGGCGTCCTCACCAAGGTCGGTGGGTATGCGATCGTCCGGATCGTGGCGGTGGTCTATGACGGCGCGGTCGACTACCGGTGGGTGATCGGGCTGGCCGCCGCCGTGACCATGGTGATCGGCGTCCTCGGGGCGCTCGGCGAGACCACGATGCGTTCGGTGCTCGCGTTCCACATGGTCAGCCAGATCGGCTACCTGCTGATCGGGCTGGCGGTGTTCAACCCGGCCGCGCTCACTGCGGCGATCTTCTTCCTGGTGCAGTACATCCTGGTCAAGGCGGCGTTGTTCCTCTGCGCCGGGGCGGTGGTGGTCGGCTACGGCACCGATAAGCTGGACCGGCTCGGCGGGCTGGCCACGGTGCACCGGCTGCTCGCCCTGGCCTTCATAGGTGCGGGGCTGTCGCTGGCCGGGATGCCGCCGTTTTCCGGGTTCCTGGCCAAGTTCCTGCTGCTGCGGGCAGCGGTCGCCAACGGCGACTATCTGCTGTTCGCCGTCGCGGTGCTGGTCAGCCTCGGCACACTCATCTCGATGATCAAGATTTGGGATCTGGCGTTCTGGGGTGAACCCACGCCCGCACCGGTGGACCATGGTGGCCGCCCGTCGGCCTCCGTGAACCCGGCCGGCCAACCTTCGGTGTCCGCGAACTCGGCCGCCCGTACCGACGACGTGCCGCCGCGGATGACCACCTGGCTGACCGGGCCGGCGGTGCTGCTCGCGGCCCTCACCCTGCTGCTGGGTCCGGCCGCGCAGCCTTTGCTCGGCCTGGCGGCGACCGCCGCCGACGGACTGATCGACCCGAGCGCCTATGTGGAGGCGGTGACCGGACGTTGACCAGACGAACGCGACGGACCGAAAAGACCCGAACCGGCCCGGTGGAAGCCCGTACCGGCCGGGGAGCCGGCGGCGGCCGGGCCGGCAGGCCGCGCCGGGGGCCGGACCGGACGCTGCTGCACTGGCCGGTCCGGACGCTGCGCCGGGCCGGGCGGGTGCTGAGCTTCGTCGGCTACTTCACCGGCCGCCTGGTGGTGGCGAACGTCGTCGTCGCCCGGGAGATCGTCACGCCGGGCAGCGGGCTGTCGCCGGGGATCGTCGAGTTCCCGCTGCGGACCCGGACCAGCACCGAGATGGTGCTGATGGCGCTGGCCGTCGGGCTGACCCCGGGCACGCTCACCGTGGCGGTCCGCCCGCAACCGCCGACCCTGTTCGTGCACGGCATGCACGCCGAGGACCCGCAGCGGTTCCGCGCCGAACTCGCCCGGCTGCAGGACCACCTGCTGCCCGCCGCCCGCCCGGTCGACCGGGACGACCCGGGGGACCGGGACGACCGGGCCGACCAGCCGGAGGGAGCCGACCGGTGACCGGACTCGACCTCGTCCTCGCCGTCCTGGCCCTGGCGATGGCGGCGGCGATCATCCGCCTGGTGATCGGCCCGACCGACGCCGACCGCGCCGCCGCCGTCGACTTCGGCTTCTTCGTCTTCATCGCCGGGGTCGCCGTCCTCGCCGCCCGGCTGCGGATCGCCGAACTGCTCGACATCGTGCTGACCGCGACCCTGGTCGGGTTCCTCGCCACGGTCGCGCTCGCCCGCCTGGTGCATCGGAGGAGCCGGTGAACGGCTGGAACGTGCTCGCCGGGGTGCTGCTCGGCGCGGGCACCCTGCTGATCGGGATCACCGGGCTCGGCATGCTACGGCTGCCCGACGTCTACAACCGGATGAACGCGGTGGCGAAGGCGGCCAGCCTGGGTCTGGTGCTCATCCTGCTCGGCGCGCTGACCCTGCTGCCCAGCCCACGGACCGCGGTGGTGGTGACCCTGGCCGTACTGCTGCAGGTGGTCACCGCGCCGGTCGGCGGGTACGCGCTGGCCCGGTCGGCCTACCTGTCCGGTGCGCCGATGAGCCCGCAGAGCAGGTTCGACGCCCTCGCCGAGCAGGGCGGGCCCCGGCCCGACGCGGGACAGGGAGACCGGTCACGGCCGGGCACCGTGCCGGAGGGACCGGGGGAGGCCGGCCGGTCGTAGCCGTCGCCGGAGCCGGCGGTGAGGGCGGTCCACCTGGTTCGCCGACCCGGAGTACACTGACGCCATGGCCGGCGCCTTCCTGCTCCTTCTCCGGCCGTGCTGACCCACCAGGCCGCCTGACCGGCGCAGCGGCCGTCCGGCGGCGGCAGCACGGCGACCCCTCCTGTGGAGGGGTTTTTTCATGCCCACGACCAATACACCACAGCCCACAACCGACCCTGAGGTGGCGACCGACGATGAGCGAGGCAGTCGAGACCGCGGCGGACACCCCACCGTTCCGGTACACCGCCGCGATGGCCGGCGAGATCGAGCGACGGTGGCAGCAGCGGTGGGAGCGTGACGGCACCTTCCACGCGCCCAACCCGGTCGGCCCGCTGGCCGACCCGGCCCACCCGCGCGCCGACGCCGAGAAGCTCTTCCTGCTGGACATGTTCCCGTACCCGTCCGGCGCGGGCCTGCACGTCGGCCACCCGCTGGGCTTCATCGGCACCGACTGCTACGGCCGCTACCAGCGGATGGCCGGCCGCAACGTGCTGCACGCGATGGGCTTCGACGCCTTCGGCCTGCCCGCCGAGCAGTACGCGGTGCAGACCGGCCAGCACCCGCGGACCACCACCGAGGCCAACATCGAACGTTACCGGGCCCAGCTGCGGATGCTGGGGCTGGCCCACGACGACCGGCGGTCGGTGGCCACCACCGACGTGGAGTTCTACCGCTGGACCCAGTGGATCTTCCTGCAGGTCTTCAACTCGTGGTACGACACCGAGGCCGGCAGGGCCCGGCCGGTCAGTGAGCTGATCGCCGCGTACGAGTCGGGTCGGCGCGCCACCCCGGACGGGCGCGCCTGGTCCGAGCTGACCGACCGGGAACGCCGCGAACTGGTCGACGCGCACCGGCTGGCGTACGTCTCCGAGGCGCCGGTCAACTGGTGCCCCGGTCTGGGCACCGTGCTGGCCAACGAGGAGGTCACCGCCGACGGCCGGTCCGAGCGCGGCAACTTCCCGGTCTTCAAGCGCAACCTGCGGCAGTGGATGATGCGGATCACCACCTACGCCGACCGGCTGCTGACCGACCTGGACCTGCTGGACTGGCCCGAGCCGATCAAGCTGATGCAGCGCAACTGGATCGGCCGGTCCACCGGCGCGCACATCGTCTTCCCGACCGACGCCGCGCCGATCGAGGTCTTCACCACCCGGCCGGACACCGTCTTCGGCGCCACCTACATGGTGCTGGCCCCGGAGCATGCCCTGGTCGACGAGCTGGTGCCGACCGCCTGGCCGGAGGGCACCCGGCCGGCGTGGACCGGCGGGCACGCCACCCCGGCCGAGGCGGTCGAGGCGTACCGCAAGCAGGCGGCCGGGCGCACCGACGCCGAACGGCAGGCCGAGACCCGCGACAAGTCCGGCGTCTTCGTCGGCGCGTACGCCACCAACCCGGTCAACGGCGCCCGGCTGCCGATCTTCATCGCCGACTACGTGCTGGCCGGCTACGGCACCGGGGCGATCATGGCGGTGCCGGCGCAGGACGAGCGGGACTGGGACTTCGCCGAGGTGTTCGACCTGCCGATCGTGCGGACCGTGACACCGCCGGCGGACTTCACCGGCAAGGCGTACACCGGTGACGGGCCGGCGATGAACAGCGACTTCCTGAACGGTCTGGGCGTGACCGAGGCCAAGGAACGGATCATCGCCTGGCTGGAGGCGGGCGGCCACGGCCGGGGCGCGGTCACCTACCGACTGCGGGACTGGCTGTTCAGCCGGCAGCGCTACTGGGGCGAGCCGTTCCCGATCGTCTACGACGAGACCGGACTGCCGATCCCGCTGCCGGAGGAGATGCTGCCGCTGGAGCTGCCCGAGATCGACGACTTTTCGCCGCGTACCTTCGACCCCGACGACGCCGCATCCGACCCGGAGACGCCGCTGTCGCGGGCCGCCGACTGGGTCGAGGTGGAGCTGGACCTGACCGGGGTGCCGGGTGCGCCGGCCGGCCGGCGGAGCTACCGCCGGGAGACCAACACGATGCCGCAGTGGGCCGGCTCCTGCTGGTACGAGCTGCGCTACGCCGACCCGGCCAACGCCGACGCCTTCGTGGACCCGGCCAACGAGCGGTACTGGATGGGACCGGCGTCGGCGACCGACTGCGGCGGTGTCGACCTGTACGTCGGCGGGGTCGAGCACGCCGTGCTGCACCTGCTGTACGCCCGGTTCTGGCACAAGGTGCTGTTCGATCTGGGGCACGTGTCCAGCGTCGAGCCGTTCCGCCGGCTGTTCAACCAGGGCTACATCCAGGCGTACGCGTACACCGACGCGCGCGGCGCGTACGTCGACGCGGCGGCGGTGACCGAGCGCGACGGCGGCTGGTTCCACGGCGAAACCGCGGTCAACCGCGAGTACGGCAAGATGGGTAAGAGCCTGCGCAACGTGGTCACCCCGGACGAGATGTGCGAGGCGTACGGCGCCGACACGTTCCGGGTGTACGAAATGTCGATGGGCCCGCTGGAGGTCTCCCGTCCCTGGGAGACCCGGGCGGTCGTCGGTTCGTACCGGTTCCTGCAGCGGGTGTGGCGGGCCCTGGTCGACGAGCACACCGGCGCGTCCCGGGTGACCGACGCGCCCGCCGCCGACGAGGTCCGCCGGCTGACGCACCGGATCGTCGACGGTGTCCGCGCCGACATGGACGGGCTGCGGTTCAACACGGCGATCGCGAAGCTGATCGAGCTGACCAACGCGCTGACCCGGCTGCCCGCGACGCCCCGGGAGGCGGCCGAGCCGCTGGTCCTGATGCTGGCGCCGTTCGCCCCGCACGTCGCCGAGGAACTGTGGCAGCGGCTCGGCCACACCGGTTCGCTGACCTACGCCGACTTCCCGTCGGCCGACCCGGCGCTGCTGCGGGCCGCGTCGGTGATCTACCCGGTGCAGGTGGCCGGCAAGGTGCGGGGCCGCGTCGAGGTGCCGGCCGAGGCCGCCGAGGACGAGGTACGGGCCGCCGCTTTGGCCGCCGTCGCCGAGCACCTGGCCGGCCGTACGCCGCGCAAGGTGATCGTGGTCCCGGGCCGGATGGTCAGCGTGGTCCCCTGAGGCCAGGGCTCCTGGTGCCGGCGGCCCGGCCCGCAGGGTCAGCTGCGGGCCGGCCCGGGTTCAGCCGGCCAGGTGATCGCCGGCGCGGTCGTCGTAGCGCTGGCGGGCGGCGGCGATCACCGGTCGGTGCGCGAGTGACCAGTCGGCCAGCGCCTTGACCAGGTGGGTCAGGCTGGCGCCGACGTCGGTCAGCCGGTAGTCGACCTGGGCGGGGACGGTCGGATAGACCGTACGGGTCACCAGCCCGTCCCGCTCCAGCCGGCGGACGGTGAGCGTGAGCATGCGCTGCGAGATGCCGTCGATCGACCGTTGCAGCTGGCGGAAGCGCCGGGGCCCGGCCGCCAACTCGACCACGACCAGGACCGACCACCGGTCGCCGAGCCGGTCCAGCACGTCGCGGATGCCGCAGTCGGGGTGCTCGGCGCGCCCACACGGCTCCAGCTGTGCGGCCGAGGTGGTTACCGCGGTGTGCGTGGGTGACATGAGAGTGCCTTCTTGTCGGTGCCGACAGGGGGACGGGACGATCGCCGCAGGAAGCTACGGCGAGCAGGAGGACGTCCTCAATGATCCTTGTCACGGGTGCCACCGGACACCTCGGCGCGGCCATCGTCGACCGGCTGGGCCGCACCGGGGCACCGGTCACCGGTGCCAGCCGGTCACCGCGCCCGGGTCTGCGGCACCTGGACTTCGACCGGCCGGCCGACCTCGATCTGCGCGGCGTCCGGACGCTGGTGCTGGTCTCCGCCGGCTACGCCGAGGACGACCAGGTCGTCGCCCGCCACCGGGCGGTCGTCGACGCCGCCGTCCGCGACGGGGTCGACCAGGTGGTGTACACGAGCCTGACCACGGCGGGCGACCATCTCGGCTTCGCGCTGGCACACCGGGTCACCGAACAGCTGCTGGCCGCCAGCGGCCTGGGCTGGACGGTACTGCGCAACGGGCTGTACGCCGAACTGTTCGGGGCGCTGCTCACCTGGGGCCCGCAGGGGCTGGAGTCCGCCTTCGGCACCGGGGCCCTGGCCGCGGTCGCCCGGGCCGACCTGGCCGAGGCCGCCGCGCTGGTCGCCGCCGCCGCGTCGGAGCATGCCGGCCGCCGCTACGACCTGGTCGGCCGGCCAGTGACCGCCGATGAGGTCGCGGCCCGGCTCGGCGTCGGACACCGCACCATCGGCCTGGGGGAGTACCGCGCCCGGCTGGCGGACACAGCGGGTCTGCTGCCGTTCCAACCGCCGATGCTGGTGTCGACCGCGAGCGCGGTGCGACACGGGCTGCTCGGTGCCGGCGGCGACGATCTCGTCCGGCTGCTCGGTCGCGACCCGGCCGATCCACTCGAGGTCGCGGCGGCCGTGGCGGCGTCGTCCCGGCCCGGTCCGGCTACGCCGAGGCGGTGACGTCGCCGTCGGACCCGGCCCGGTCCCGCGCCGGCGCGGTGACATCGTGGTCTGGGACGCGGGCGGCGGCGGCACTGGCGCGGACCGCGCGGCGCCAGCGCAGCAGCAGGACGACGGTGGCCGCCGCGCCCAGTCCGGCGGGCGCGGCGGCCAGCCAGTTGACCTCACCGGGGGCGACCACGGCCGCGCCGATCACCGCGTAGCCGACTGCGGTCGGCGCCGACGCCAGTACGCTGCCGATCAGGAACGGGGTCAGCCGGACCCCGGTGGTGCCGTAGCCGAGGCTGACCATCCCGAAGCCGCTGACCGGCAACAGCCGGACCGTCACCACGCCCAGCACGCTCTGAGTGGTGAACCACCGGTCCAGCTGGGCCAGCCGCAGCCGGACCCGACCGGTCCGGCTGGCCAGGCCGCCCGCCGGCGCCGCCGAGGTGCGGCTGGCGACGTACTCGCGGCCGAGCCAGCGGCCGACACCGAAGCCGATCAGCGCCGCCAGCGTCGCCGCTGCCAGGCTGTAGCCGGCCCCGGCCACCGGGCCGAACAGCGCACCCCAGGTCAGCGTGATGAAGGTCCGGGGCACCAGGACGGTCAGCAGCAGCGCGCCGCCCACCACGGCCAGCACCGGTGCGGCCAGGCCGAGCCGGTCCGGCAGGCCGGACAGGGCCGCCAGGTCGGGCCGGGGGATCAGCAGCACCAGCAGTCCGCAGCCGGCGATCAGCGCGAGCAGGGCCGCGAACCGGGCCACCGCCGGTTCGCGCAGCGCCTGCCACAGCCGCCTCATGCGCGGATCGCGGCCATCCGTTCGGCCCGCAGCCGGTCGGCCCACATGTCGTTGAGCGGCGGCAGACTGGCGGCACCGATCGCCCAGCGCAGCAGCAGGTCCGCCAGCGCCGGGTTGCGGGCCAGCGCCGGGCCGTGCGCGTAGGTGCCGAGGATGTTGCCCCGCCAGGCGCCCTCGCTGGTCCCGTCGTTGCCGACCCCGGCGGTGACCCGGGCCAGCGGCGAGACGCCGTTGCCGAGATGGGTGCGCCCGCCGTGGTTCTCGAAACCGCTCAGCGGCGGTACGCCGAGCCGCGGGTCGATGTCGCCGGCCAATTCGCCGACCGCCCGGCTCGGTCCCCGGTCGGACTGCAGGTCCAGTAGTTCCAGGCCGGTGCACTGGGTGCCCTTGGCGAAGAACGAGGTGCCCAGCAGCTGGTAGCCGGCGCAGACCGCGAAGATCACCGAACCCTGGTCGACGGCGCGGTGCAGCCCGGTGTCGGCCCGGAGCCGCTGGGCGGCCAGCGCCTGCGGGCCGTCCTCGCCGCCGCCGATCAGGTAGATATCCGCCGACTGCGGCACCGGCTGGTCGGAGCGGATTTCGGTGAGCTCCACCGGGATGCCGCGCTGCTGGGCCCGGCGGGCCAGGATCAGCAGGTTGCCCCGGTCGCCGTAGGTGGACAGCAGGTCAGGGTAGATCCAGACCAGGCGGAGCACGCTGGGCCCGCCGATCGACGGGCCGATGGCCGGGAACGACTCAGTTGACACGGTCCAGCTCCGCTCGGATGTCCTGGAATGCGGTGTAGTTCGCGATGACCTCCAGCCGGCCGGGCGGCACCGAGGAGATCGCCGCGTTGAGCGACGGGACGTGCAGGAACGGCACGTCGTTGACCTCCAGCCGGACGGCGAGGTCGAAGGCGCGGTCCCCGGTGATCAGCACCTGGCGACCGCGCAACGGCGAGAAGTCGACGTCGAACAGCCAGGAGGTGTCCAACCCGTCGGGGTCGCGGGCGTTGATCGACAGCAGCGTCGGCGCCTGTTCGGCCATGTCGAACGCTTCCAGCCAACTGGCCGGGTTCTTGGCCAGCAGCAGCCGGATGGTCCGCCCGTTGCGGACCACCTGCGCGTACCGGCCGGCCACCGAGGTGACCACCGCCAACCGGGACACCGCGGCCACCGGGCGTACGCCGAACTCGGCGGCCACCGCCAGCGCGGTGGCCGCGTTGCCGATGTTGACCTGGCCGGGCAGTTGCAGCGTCACCTTGTGCCAGGCGCCGGTCGGGTCGATGACGCCGTCCTCGTCGACCACCCACTCCGGTTCGGGCCGGCGCAGCGGGCAGCCGGCACACCACCACTGGTTGTCGGAGCGTTCGATCGCCGAACCGCACTCGGGGCAGACCCACGAGTCGTCGTGCCAGCGCTGCCCGGCACTGAACCAGGAGACCGAGCCGGCGGTAGCGGCCGCCCACACCACCATCGGGTCGTCGGCGTTGGCCACCACCTTGACCTCGGGATGCTCGGCCAGCGCCACCTGCCACAGCTGGGCCATCATGGCCACCTCCTTGGCCCGGTCCAGCTGGTCGCGGGAGAGGTTCAGCAGGGCGACCACCCGGGGACTGGTGGCCTCGAGCACCTGAGCCAGGTAGTGCTCGTCCACTTCGAGCACCGCGTACGGCGTGGTGCCCGCCTTGGCCAGCGCGGAGGTGTGCCCGGTCGGCATGTTCGCGCCGTACGAGTTCGTCGCGACCCGGCCGAGTACGCCGACCGCCGCCGCGGCGAGCCGGGTGGTGGTGGTCTTGCCGTTGGTGCCGGAGACCAGCGCGACGGACCGCCCGGCGGCGAGATGCGCCAGCAGCTCCGGATCGATCTTGAGGCCGATCCAACCGCCGATCACCGACCCGTCACCTCGCCCAGCGGCCCGCGACAGCGCCGCAGCGGTGCGGGACACCGAGCTTGCCACCTTCGCCCGCAAGGGCATCTTCGCGTCCGTCACGCGAGCGAGGTTACCGGACCGTGGTGGGCGTGGATCGCCGCACGGACGCGTTGGTACGGTCGACGACCGATGAGCAGCTCAATGGTCGCTACCGCGCTGCGGGCGTTGGCCGAGCTGGCACCCGCCGCACCAGAGCGGGCGTTGGACGTGACCCGCGGTGGCCAGCCGCTGCTCTGGCTCGCCGATCCGGACCGGCACCGGCGCGACGCCGCCACCGACCGGTTGGCCGCGGTCGACCTGTTGCACCGCGACGAGCGGATCCTGCGACGCGGCCTGGGTCTGGTCGTCGGCACCGTCGAACGGGACGGGGTCCGTCGCCGGGTCCGGCTGCCGTTGCTGTCCGAACCGGTCCGGTTGGAGCGTGCGCTGCGTGGTTACCGGGTGGTGTCGGCCGGTGAGTT
This sequence comes from Solwaraspora sp. WMMA2065, assembly GCF_030345075.1. Classification (NCBI taxonomy): domain Bacteria; kingdom Bacillati; phylum Actinomycetota; class Actinomycetes; order Micromonosporales; family Micromonosporaceae; genus Solwaraspora; species Solwaraspora sp. WMMA2065. Next base: position 2,393,873 of record NZ_CP128361.1, on the reverse strand, counting down.
GGAGCTGACCTCCCTGGTCACGGATCGCGCCGTGGCGGCGAACCTGGAATCGGTGCCGGGCCTGGGCCGGCTGGGACCTGACGGGCACCGCCCTGGCCGAGGTGTACCAGCCGACCGGCAGCGGCACAGCGGTGGCGGCCGGGTTGCCGGATACCGGGGCCGACGCTGCCGCGGTCGAGTCGCCGTTGCCGCTGACCGCCGCCCAGTCGGACGTGGTCCGTCGGGTCCGGCGGGAACGACTCACCGTCGTCTCGGGTCCGCCAGGCAACGGCAAGAGCCATGCGGTGGTGGCCGCCGCCCTGGACACGGTCGACCGGGGCGGCAGTGTCCTGGTGGTGACGCAGTCGCCGCACGCCGCCGACGTACTGGTTGATCTGCTGGCCCGTTACCGGGGGCCGACGCCGGTGCTGTTCGGCGACGCCGAACGAAGGGCGGAGGTCGCCGCTACTCTCGCCGCTGGTGCCGGTGCGGGTGTGCCGGCGGCGAGGGTGTACGCCGCCGAGGAGGCGGTGGCGGTGGCCCGTGACCGGGTCGACCGGGAGACCGGACTGATCCGGCTCGCACTGGAGACCGAGCAGTTGGCCGCCGCCGCTACCTCGTGGGAGCCTCTGCTCGGTGCGTTGACACTGAGCGCGCCGGGTGCGTTCGCACCCGGGACGGACCTCGCCGGTGCCGCGCGCAAGGTCCGGCTGGCGCGCGGCGCGGGCCGGAGCTGGCGGGCGCGGTGGCGGCGGTGGGCCGCCCGTCGCTGGCTGCGGCGTCGGCTCGGCGTCGCCGCCGACCTCGCGGGGAGCACCGACGGTGCTCTGGACCAGGTGGCCGCGGCGGTGGACGCGGCCCGGGCGGTGGCGGCCCGGGCCCGGCTCGCCGTGGCAGGCGGAACTGATCTGACGGTGCACTGGGACCGACTCGACCAGGCCGACCGGGAACTCGCCGAACACGTCGGGACCGCGATGCGCCACCGCGCCGGTAGCGAACGGCGGTGGGATTTGGCGGCCCGGCGCAACGCGGGGGCGCTGGCCAGCGCGTTGCGGGCCGGGCGCAACCGGCGCCGGGAGCTGCTGAGCGCCTTGGACGGTCCGGCGCTGGTCCGGGCATTGCCGTTGTGGATCGGCACGGTGACCGACGTGGCCGAACTGTTGCCGCCGGTGCCCGGTCTGTTCGACCTGGTCATCCTCGATGAGGCCTCGCACAGCGACCAGATCCGGGCAGCGCCGGCACTGGCCCGGGCCCGTCGGGCGCTGGTGGTCGGCGACCCGCGGCAGCTGCGGTTCGTCTCCTTCGTCGCGGACGTGGACGTGGCCGACACACTGGACCGCCACGGTCTGGACGACCGGCTCGACGTCCGTCGGGTCAGCGCCTTCGACCTCGCTGCCGCCAGCGCGGCGGTCACCTGGCTCGACGAGCACTTCCGCTGCGTACCGCAGCTGATCGAGTTTTCGGCCCGGCGGTTCTACGCCGACCGGTTCGCGGTCGCGACCCGCCACCCGGCGAACGAGTCGATCGACGTCATCGCGGTGCGGCAGGTGGTGTCGGCGGCCACCGTGGACGGGGTCAACCAGGCAGAGGTGACCGCCACCGTCGATGTGGTGCGGGAGCTCGCCGATTCCGGCCGGTCGCAGATCAGCGTCGTCACCCCGTTTCGCGCTCAGGCTGACGCGCTGGAGGCGGCGCTGGTCAAGGAGTTCCCGGTAGAGCGGATCGAAGAGCTGGGGCTGCGGGTCGGCACCGTACACGCGATCCAGGGCGGCGAGGCCGAGACGGTGGTGGCGTCGTTCGCGGTGACCGCCGCCGATCCACCGGCCCGGCTGCGTTTCCTCGCCGATCCGCACCTGTTCAACGTCCTGATCACCCGGGCGCGGCGGCAATTGGTGGTGGTGACCTCGCTGACGGCACCCGACGGCCTGGTGGGGCAGTTCCTGCAGTACGCGCGCCGGCCCCCGCCTGCGGTGCCGTCCGGGGGCGCGGTGGCCACGGTCGGGGTCAGCGGTTGGGTCGGGCAGCTCGGTGCCCGGCTGGCCGATCTCGACGGGCCGGTGCGGTTCGACTATCCGGTAGGGCGTTGGACGGTGGACATCTGTCTCGGTGTCGGCGCGCAGGCCGTGGGCCTCATCTGCGGGGTCCATCCGGACGGTCCACAGGCGCATCTGGCGCGGCAGCGGGCGCTGCGTCGGGCCGGCTGGACGTTGGTCGATGCCTTAGCCTCCCGTTGGAACGGTGATCCGGTACGGGCCGCTCTGGAGATCCTCGCGCGGTAGCCGGCGCAGGATCTCCACTTCCCTCCACCGTCTGCCCGCTGGCGAGCCCGCGATCGAGAGCGGACAGCCGTTGTAGCGCTGTAATGGGGCCCGTTTCACCCGATGTGTGCCTGGGATCGGTTGTGCCTGTCGGAAAGTGGACCTAGGGCGGGCCCTCGCCTCCTCCACTCGGCACCACCCCCGCTGACGTGCGGTTTTGTCGGTGAATCGGGCGTGTTTCGGTCGCGATTCCGGTTGCAGGTGGAGGGAAGTGGAGTAGAGTGGGGCGCGATGGCGGGGCCGGGAGGGCCCGCCGGCCCCGGGGGATGCGGCACCGCGAATGCCGTACAAGGGCAAGGGGGGTTGGGCCGTGTTTCTCGGCACCCATACTCCACGCCTGGACGAAAAGGGCCGGTTGATCCTTCCAGCCAAGTTTCGGGACGAGCTGGCGGGAGGTGTCGTGATTACCAAGGGGCAGGAACGCTGTCTGTACGTGTTCCCGACGCCGGAGTTCCAGCGGATCGCCGAGCAGTTGCGCGAGCAACCGATGACGCACAAGGCGGCGCGGGCCTACAGCCGGGTCTTCTTCGCCAGTGCCCATGACGAGGTGCCCGACAAGCAGGGCCGGGTGACGATCCCGGCGCATCTGCGGGAGTACGCCGGGCTCGGCCGCGACCTCGTGGTGATCGGGGCGAGCAGCCGGGTGGAGATCTGGGACAAGCAGGCATGGGAGACATACCTCTCCGATAGCGAGGACGACTTCGCGGACATCGAAGAGGGGGTGCTGCCCGGCGGACTGTAGGGCAACGGATGGTCGACCGCCCGGCGTCTCGTCGGGTGTCGGTGGCTGACGCGAGAGCCGCCGGTCGGCACCGGTCGTCCGACGTACTGCGAGATCTCCAGCCGCTCCCGCACCTGGCGCCACTTCCCCGGCGCCAGGCGCGTGTTTCGAGCACCGGCCCGGCGCGGACGGTGGGCGGGAGTAGAGCGGATGGGGATCTGGCGGTACGACGAGCGGCAACGCAGCAACCGGGCACGACACGGCAGGCAGGTCACTGGGGGTCGACATGGGGGAGCTTCGCGGTACGCACGTACCGGTGCTGCTCGAGCGGTGTCTCGAGCTGCTCGCCCCCGCGCTGGACCGCGGTGACCGGCCGACCGTGCATGTCGACGCGACCCTCGGCCTGGGTGGTCACGCCCATGCGGTGCTGGCGGCGTTCCCACTGGTCACCCTGGTAGGGCTGGACCGTGACCGGGAGGCGCTGGCCCATGCCCGGGCGAGGTTGGCCGGGTTCGCCGACCGGGTCCATCTGGTCCACGCGGTCTACGACGAGTTGCCCGAGGTCCTCGCCCAGCTCGAGCTGTCCGGGGTGGACAGCGTGTTGTTCGATCTGGGGGTGTCCTCGCTGCAGCTCGACGCGCCCGACCGCGGGTTCGCCTATTCCCGGGACGTCGCCCTGGACATGCGGATGGACCAGGGTCGGGGGACCACGGCCGCGGAGATCGTCAACGGGTACCCCCCGGGGGACCTGGTCCGGGTGCTGCGGGAGTACGGCGAGGAGCGGTTCGCCAGCCGGATCGTCTCGGCGATCGTGCGGGAGCGGCAGCGGCAGCCGATCACCTCGTCGACGCGATTGGCCGAGCTGGTCGAGTCGGCCGTGCCGGCGGCTACCCGAAGAACTGGGGGAAACCCCGCGAAAAGAACGTTTCAGGCGTTACGCATCGAGGTAAACGAGGAGCTGGCGGTGCTGCGCCGGGCGCTGCCGGCCGCGCTGGACGCATTGCACGTCGGCGGACGCATGGTGGTGCTGTCCTACCACTCGCTGGAGGACCGGATCACCAAGCAGACGTTGGCTGGCCGGGCGCGCAGCACCGCGCCGCTGGAGCTACCGGTCGAACTGCCGGGCACCGGCCCGACGCTGCGGCTGCTCGGCCGGGGTGCCGAGCAGGCCAGCGAGGCGGAGATCGCGGCCAACCCGCGGGCGGCGTCGGTGCGGCTGCGGGCGGCGGAGCAGATCGGACCGGTGGCGAAGCAGATCGGACAGGCGGCGGTGCGCAGTGCCGGCACCGCCGGGCGGGGAAAGGGTGGGGCCGCCCGCGAACGGCCCCACCCGGGGACAGCACCACATCGGCCCGGCGCGGCGGCGTCCGGGCCATCCACACCGGACGGGGTAGCCGGCCGGCGGAGACGTCACGATCGGGGTCGTGACGAGAAAGAGTAGGGGGAGGGGAGATGAACGTCGAGAAGCGCGACCGCTCGGGGCAGGTCGGTCAGCGCGGCGCCCGGGTGGGCGCACTGCGGTCGGGGGGCCGGACCGCGGCGCGGCGCAGCAACCCGTCAGGGGGCTACGCGACCCAGGGCAGCGCGGCGCTGCAGGAGCAGCCCACGACTCAGGACTCGGTCCGGGTCTGGGACAGCTCGGCGGAGCCGGCGCCGCCGCGACTGCGGGTCGCACCGCCGGCACCGGTGTCGGTGCCCCGGGCACCGTTCATCGCGATGATCCTGGTGGTCGTCGTCGGTGGGGTGCTCGGTGTGCTGCTGGTCAACACCAAGATCAACGAGAACGCGGTGCGGATCGGCACCCTGCAGCAGCAGCAGTCGAACCTGGATCTGCAGGAGCAGCAGCTGGAGAAGGAGATCGCGCAGTACGAGGCGCCGAACAACCTGGCCGCCCAGGCCCGCAAGCTCGGCCTGGTCGAGTCCGGTCCGCCGGCGTTCATCCGGCTGCCGGACGGACGGATCATCGGCGTACCGCAGCCGGCCACCGGTGAGCCGGCCATCACCAGCTCGCAGCAGGGGGCAGGGGAGTAGGCCGGGTGGCTGACCGTTCCGATCCGCCGCGCCGGGATCCACGTGGATCCCGGCGCGGCGGCGTCGGTGAACCCGGCCCGATCGGCGGGATCGCCGACGCCCGTGCCTACACCCCCCGGGGTCGGACGGTGCGCGAGACAGCCGAGCAACGCCGTACCGGCCGCGCCGAACGCAGCCGGGATCCGTTCCGGCCCGCGCTGCAGGTGCTCGACGGGGGTCGGGCCACCAGCGGTCGGCCGCCGGACCGGACCGGCCCGGCGGACCCCGGCGACCCGGGCACCGGACCGGGTACCGGACCACGTCGCGACCCTGACCGCCGGACCACGCCGCGCCGCGACGTCGACCCGGACCGGAGGGCACGGCGCGGCGCCGACCCGGACCGGGCAGCGCGGCGCGGAGCCGACCCGGACCGGGCAGCGCGGCGCGGAGCCGACTCCGACCGCCGCCGGTCAACCACCGGCCGTGCCGGGTCGGCCGGCAGGTCCCGGCAGGCGTCGTCCGGCTCCGCCCGGCGTGCCCCGGGCCCGGCCCGACAGGGCACCCGGGGCCGCCCACGGCGGCCCGCCACCCTGCCCCGGCTGGCCGATCCCCGGCGCCGGCTGCGGCTGGGCACCTTTCTCACCCTGACCATGTTCGTGGTGATCGGGATCCGGCTGATCGTGCTGCAGGTCGTCGACGCCCCGGCGTACGCCGACGGCGGCGTCTGGGACCGGGTCGGCTCGCCGGTCGTCGTGCCCGCCCCCCGGGGCAGCATCTACGACCGCACCGGCGCGGTGCTGGCGCACAGCGTCGCCGCCCGGTTCGTCTACTCCGACCCGGGTCTGGTCGAGGATCCGCAGGCGACGGCGGAGGCGCTGTCACCGCTGCTCGGCATCCCCCGCTCCACGCTGCTGGACCGGCTGGTGCCGCAGACCCGCGAGGACGGGCAGGAGTCGCGGTTCGAGTTCCTGGCCCGTGGGGTGGACGTCGAACTCGCCGACCAGGTGATGGACCTTGAGCTGGCAGGTATCGGGGTGGACTACGACGAACGGCGCGAGGTGCCCGGCAACGACCTGGCCGCGAACCTGCTCGGCTTCGTCGGCCTGGACATGAACGGGCTGGAAGGCCTCGAGGCGCGCTACGACGAGGTGCTGCGCGGGGTGAACGGGCAGCGGATCGCCGAGCAGGGCAACCGTGACCTGCGATTGGCCGAGATTCCCGGCGGCTACCGGCAGGAGACCGAGCCGCAGCCCGGCAGTTCGCTGGTGCTCACCATCGACCGGGACCTGCAGTACGAGGTGCAACGCATCCTCAGCGCGACGCTGGAGCAGTGCACCGTCAGCGTGGCCGCCGCGGTGGTACTGGACCCGCATACCGGGGAGGTGCTCGCCCAGGCCAGCGAGCCCACCTACAACGCCGCCGACGCGTGGTCCAGCGACCCGTCCGACCGGCAGGACATCGCCACCACCTTCACCGCCGAACCCGGCTCGGTGCACAAGCCGCTGGTGCTCGCCGCTGCCCTGGAGGAAGGGCTGATCGGGCCCGACACCACACTCGACCTCGGGCCGACGATCCGCAAGGGCGACACCACCTTCCGGGACACTCGCCCGATCGAGGCGGGTGTCGCGACCAGCCTGGCCGGCATGCTGGCCTACTCGTCGAACGTCGGCACGATCAAGATCGCCGACCAGCTCGGGCCGGAGCGGCTGCACGCGTACCAGCAGGCGTTCGGTCTGGGTAGCCCGACCGGGGTCGGACTGCCCGGCGAGGCCAGCGGCCGGGTGCTGCCGCTGGACGAGTGGAGCGCCTCGTCGTACGGGTCGGTGCCGCTCGGACACAGCGTCGACGCCACCCCGCTGCAGATGGCCGCCGCGTACGCGGCGATCGCCAACGACGGCGTCTACGTACCGCCCCGACTGGTCCGGGAGATCGTCGACGAGCACGGACAGCGCACCCCGACCGAGGCGCCGACCGCCCGCCGGGTGCTCGGCGCCGACAACGCCGCCGCGCTGCGAGCGATCATGGAAGGTGTCACCACAATCCCCGGTGCCACCGGCACCGCGGCGGCGGTCCCCGGCTACCGGGTGGCCGGCAAGACCGGCACCGGTCGGCGGATCGTCAACGGCTCCGTCGCGCCCGGCGAGGTGACGTCGTTCATCGGCATGGCGCCGGCCGACGACCCGCGCTACGTGATCGCCGTGGTGTCGCACACCCCCGGTGGTGGCTGCGGGGACGTCGCCGCCCCGGCGTTTCGCGACATGATGCGCTTCACTCTGCTGCACTACCGGGTCCCGCCGAGCGGCACCGAGCCACCCGAGTTCGTGGTGCACCCGTGACTGTCCGTGCCCCGGCGACGTGCGGGACTCACCCGTACGGACGAAACGCTGCGCGATGCGGAGCGACCGGTACGCCGCTGCGCGGCCCCGGACCGCGGACCGGGTAGGGTCTAGCGCCGTGCCCGGCAATCCACGACCCCGCACCAATCGTCCGATTCCGTTCGCGGAGCTCGCCGCGTCGCTGGCGGTGCCGCCACCGACCGCCGCAGCCCCGCTGATCAGCGGAATCACCCACGCCAGCGGCGATGTCCGGCCCGGTGACCTGTACGCCGCGCTGCCCGGAGCCCGCCGGCACGGCGCCGAGTTCGTCGCCGACGCCGGTGCCCGCGGCGCGGTGGCCGTGCTCACCGATCCGGCCGGCGCCCCGGCGGCTGCCGAAGCCGGGCTACCCGCCCTGGTGGTTCCCGAGCCGAGGGCCGTGCTGGGCCGGGTTGCAGCGGTGGTCTACGGCGAGCCGACTCGGGACCTGGCCATGGTCGGGTTGACCGGTACCGCCGGCAAGACCTCCACCGCGTACCTGGTCGAGTCGGGGCTGCGGGCCGCCGGCCAGTCGACCGGGCTGATCGGCACGGTCGAGACCCGCCTCGGCGACCTGATCGTGCCCAGCGTACGGACCACGCCCGAGGCGACCGACCTGCACGCGATGCTGGCCGTGGCCCGTGAGCATGGCGTAGCCAGCGTGGTCATGGAGGTGTCGAGCCACGCGTTGGCGCTGGACCGGGTCGGTGGCGTGCGGTTCGCGGTCGGCGGTTACACCAACTTCGGGTCGGACCACCTCGACTTCCACGCCGACGCCGCCGACTACTTCGCCGCCAAGGCCCGGCTCTTCGACGGCCGCTGCGCGGTCGAGGTGCTCAACCACGACGACCCGGCCCTGGAGCCGCTGCGTCGTCCGCACACGGTCACCTATTCGGCCGCCGGGGACGCCGCCGCCACCTGGCGGGCCGCGGCGGTCAGCGACGACGGCTACCGGCAACACTTCATCGCCCTGGGCCCGGACGGGATCTGCCTCGAGGCCGCCGTCGGACTGCCGGGGCGGCACAACGTGGCGAACGCGCTGCTGGCCATCGCGACCCTGGTCGCGCTCGGCGTCGACCCGGCAACGGCCGTCGCTGCAGTGGCCGACTGTCCCGGCGTACCGGGCCGGCTGGAACAGGTCGCCGCTCCTGGGCCGGTGCTCGGCGTGGTGGACTACGCGCACAAACCGGACGCTATCGTCGCCGTGCTGACCGCGCTGCGCGGCCTGGCCGACTCGCGGCGGGGCCGGCTGATCTGCGTGATCGGGGCCGGTGGCGACCGGGACCGGGGCAAACGTCCGACGATGGGCGCCGCCGCCGCCCGCGGTGCCGATCTGGTGATCGTCACCGACGACAACCCGCGGACCGAGGATCCGGCGGCGATCCGGGCCGAGGTACGCCACGGGGCCGACGGCGTCGCCGGTGCCGAGGTGGTGGAGGTCGCCGGCCGGCGGGCGGCGATCGACGAGGCGGTCCGGCTGGCCGGGCCCACCGACGTGGTCGCGCTGCTCGGCAAGGGCCACGAGCAGGGACAGGAGATCGACGGCGACGTGCAGCCGTTCGACGACCGGGTGGAGCTCGCGGCGTCGCTGACCGCCCGGTTCCCGGCACTGGTGAGGCAGGCATGATCACGATGACGCTGGCCGAGGTGGCCGAGGCGGTCGGTGGGCGGCTGCGGGACGCCGACCCGGCCAGCCGGGTCACCGGCGGGGTGGAGTTCGACTCCCGCAAGATCGGGCCCGGCGGGTTGTTCGTCGCCTTCGCCGGCGAGCGGGTCGACGGGCACGACTTCGCCGGCGCGGCGCTCGCCGCCGGAGCCGTCGCGGTGCTCGGCACCCGCCCGGTCGCCACCGCCGGCGGTGCCGCCCCGGTGCCGATGGTGCTCGTCGACGACCCGCTCGACGCGATGGCCCGGTTGGCCCGGACGGTCCTGGACCGGCTGCCCCAGCTGACCGTGATCGGCCTGACCGGATCGTCCGGTAAAACCACGACCAAGGACCTGATCGCGCAGCTTGCCGCCGGGCTCGGCCCGACGGTGGCGCCGGCCGGCTCGTTCAACAACGAGCTCGGTCAGCCGTACACCGTGCTGCAGGCCGACGTCGAGACCCGGTTTCTGGTGCTGGAGATGGGTGCCCGGGGAATCGGCCACATTCGGCATCTGTGCGAGATCGCGCCGCCCCGGATCGGTGTGGTGATCAATGTCGGGGTCGCGCACATCGGGGAGTTCGGTTCGGTCGACGCCATCGCCACCGCCAAGGGCGAACTGGTCGAGGCGTTGCCGGCCGACGGCGTCGCGGTGCTCAACGCCGACGACCCCCGGGTGCGGCGGATGGCTGACCGCACCGCTGGGCGGGTGGTGCTGGCCGGGGAGGATCCCGCGGCGACGGTGCGTGCCGAGAAGGTCGCAGTGGACGCCCGGGGACGTGCCGCGTACCAGCTGGTCACCCCGGCCGGGTCGGCGCCGGTACGGCTCGCGGTCAGCGGCCGGCATCAGGTCGGTAACAGCCTGCTCGCCGCGGCCGTGGCGATCGAGCTGGGGCTGACCGACCCGGCGGAGCTGGCGGCCGGGCTAGGCCGGCTCCGGCTGGTCTCGACCCGTCGGATGGACGTGATCGACCGGACGGACGGGATCACCGTGATCGACGATTCCTACAACGCCAACCCCGCCTCCGCAGCGGCGGCGTTGCGGGCGTTGGTCGATCTCGGCTCGGGGCGACGGACCTTCGCGGTGCTTGGTTACATGGCCGAGCTCGGCGAGTACGAGGAGCAGGGGCACGCCGAGGTCGGCAGGTTGGCCGCCGAGCTCGGCGTGCACCGGGTGCTGGTGGTGGGTGAACAGGCCGCGCCGATCCGGCAGGCGGCGGCGGCGGTTGCGACGTGGGAAGGGGAGTCGGTGCTGGTCACCGATCAACAGGCGGCGATCGACCTGCTCCGGCGGGAGCTCACCGACGGGGACGTGGTGCTGGTGAAGGGCTCGCGGTACCGCACCTGGGAGGTCGCCGACGCGCTGCGCGACGGATCGGCCGCCGAGGGTACGCCGGTCACCGGGGCAGGGGAGGCGACGGCGTGAGAGCGGTCATCGTCGCGGCGGCCGTGGCCTTCCTGGTGTCGCTGTTCGGCACCCCGGTGGCGATCAAGGTCTTCACGCGGCTCAAGGCCGGCCAGCCGATCCGGGCCGAGGGCCCGGTCATGCACCAGGGCAAGAAGGGCACGCCGACGATGGGCGGCGTGGTCTTCATCGTGGCGACGGTGATCGCGTATGTCGCCGGTCACCTCGCCCTGACCACCCTGCCGGCCCAGCAGATCGCCCAGGTCGGACCGACCATCACCGCGCTCGTCCTGCTCGGCCTGCTGGTCTTCTCCGGGGCGGTCGGCTTCGTCGACGACTTCCTCAAGGTCCGCAAGCGCAACAGCGCCGGGCTGAACAAACGGGGCAAGCTACTCGGTCAGATCCTGGTCGGCGCGGTGTTCGGGGTGATCGCGCTGTACTTCCCGAGCACGATGGTGGACTCCACCGGCGACGCGACCAACACCGAGACGGTCGGCAGCACCACGCTGTCGTTCATCCGCGACATCGACGCCCTCGACGTCGGTAAGGCCGCGTCGGTGGTCATCTTCATCCTGGTGGTGATGGCCACGACCAACGGCGTCAACCTGACCGACGGTCTGGACGGTCTGGCCACCGGCGCGTCGGTGATGGTGCTCGCCACCTACGCGTTGATCGCCTTCTGGCAGTACCGGCACTGGTGCGCCGACCCGAACTACACGGCCGAGTACTGCTACCAGGTGCGCGACCCGTTGGAAATCGCGCTGATCGCTGGGGCGGCCGCCGGGGCATGTGTCGGTTTCCTCTGGTGGAACACCTCGCCGGCGCGGATCTTCATGGGCGACACCGGCGCGCTCGGGCTGGGCGGGCTGATCGCCGGGATGGCGATGGCCACCCGGACCATGCTGCTGCTGCTGATCATCGGTGGGCTCTTCGTCATCATCACCATGTCGGTGGTGATCCAGATCATCTCGTTCCGCACCACCGGCAAACGGGTGTTCCGGATGTCGCCTCTGCAGCACCACTTCGAACTGGCCGGGTGGAGCGAGGTCAACATCGTCGTCCGTTTCTGGATCATCGCCGGGATCGGCGTGGCGATCGGTCTCGGCCTGTTCTACAGCGAGTTTCTCGCGGTGATGGGCTAGCCCGGACCAGCCCGCGCCCGCTGCGGCGACCGGCCCGACACGCCGGTGTGGTGTCGATGCCCGGCCGCCGGGGGCGGCAGCGCTGATGATGGACCGATGGCGACGACAGGTGGCGGCCCGGATGGGCGCTGACCCGGGCCGGCCCGTCACGGATCGGCCTGTCACTGCCGCGGACCGGCCTGCCCCGGATCGCCCGGCTCCGGGGCAGCCTGTCCCAGATCGGCACGGCCCCACCGCCCGGCTGGATCCGATCGGCGGACTGGCCGCGTTGCGTGGTCTGCTGGCCCGGCCGCTCGCCTCGTACTATCTGCTGATCTTCAGCAGCGGGCTGCTGCTGATGATCGGCCTGACCATGGTCTTCTCCGCGACCAGCATCAAGGCGTACATCGACGACGGCAGCGCGTTCAGCGTGCTGAGCCGACAGGCGACCTTCGCGGTGATCGGCCTGGTCGCGTTCTGGATCTGTCAGCGGCTGCCGGCGGCGACGTTCCGTGCCCTGGGCATCGTGGTGCTCGGCGTGGCGGTCGCCCTGCTGTTGCTGCTCAACGGGCTGCTGCTGGTGTCCACGCTGGCGGGCTGGCAGGCCGCCCGGGTCGGTCCGGTCGAGGCGGAGCTGCTCTGGCTCTACTTCGGTTCCTTTCAGCTGCAACCCTCCGAGCTGGCCAAGCTCGGCCTGGTGCTGTGGGGCGCCGACGTCATCGCCCGCAAAGGTGCCGAGCTGGGCCACTGGCGGGAGCTGGCAATTCCGCTGTTCCCCGCCGTCGGCCTGCTGTTCCTCCTGGTCGGCTACAACGACCTGGGCACCATGCTGTGCATCCTGGCCCTGGTCGTCGGGCTGCTCTGGGCAGCCGGCGTACCGCTGCGGATCTTCGCCACGTTGGGCGCGGTCGGTCTGGTCGGCATCGGCCTGCTGATCGCCGCCGCCTGGCAGGGCGCCGGTTCCGGCGCCCAGGACGCGGACAACTACCGGTTGGCCCGGCTGACGTCGTTCTTCACCCCTCCGGACCAGTGCGTCGACGACTGTTACCAGGCGTTGCAGGCGAGGTACGCGATCGCCAACGGGGGATGGTTCGGTGAAGGGCTCGGCTCCAGCCGGTTGAAGTGGGGCTACCTGCCGCAGGCCGAGGACGACTTCATCTTCGCCATCGTCGCCGAGGAACTCGGGGTGGTCGGCTGCGTCGTGGTGCTGGCCCTGTTCGCGGTCCTCGCGTACACCGCGTTGCGGATCGCCCGTCGGGTGGCCGACCCGTTCCGGCGACTCGCCGCCGCAGCGGCGGCCAGCTGGCTGATCAGCCAGGCGGTGATCAACATTTCCGGGGTGATCGGGCTGCTGCCGATCACCGGTATTCCGCTGCCGTTCATCTCCGCCGGTGGCAGTGCGCTGGTGGTGACGCTCGCCGCGATCGGCATGCTGGCGTCGTTCGCCCGGGCCGAGCCCGACGCCGCCCGGGCGCTCAACGCCCGTCCGCCGGCCCGCTGGGTGCGACTGGTCTGGGCCCCGCTGCCGCCGATGCCCCGCCCGCGCCACCCGGCCAAGCCGCGGATGACCGGCGTCGGACCGAAACCGGCCGGCTCCGGGCAGCCGGGCGGTCGCGGTGCGTCGGGGTCGGGGTCAGGCGGCCAGGGCGGGTCAACGCCGCCCCGTGTACCGAGGCGACGGGACGGGCGTTAACGTACCCCCGCGAAGCGCGCATCCGGGCCGACGGGCCCCGTACGCAACCGCCCGGCGTGCCGCGTACGCCGTCGGCGGTCCGCCGGGCCCGCCGCGCGGCCACCGAGTCGAGCGAGAGGAGATGCTGATGGGTCCGCTGCGATCGGTGGTGCTGGCAGGTGGGGGGACCGGTGGGCACATCTACCCGTTGTTGGCGTTCGCCGACTGTCTGCGCCGGCACGACCCGAGCGTGCAGATCACCTGTCTCGGTACCCCGAAAGGGCTAGAAAACGAGCTGATTCCGCCGAAAGGGTACGATCTGCGGTTGATCCCCGCACATCAGCTGCCCCGGTCGGTCAACATGGACCTTGTGCGTACGCCAGACCGGATGTTCAAGGCCGCCCGCGCCGCCGGCAAGGTCATCGACGAGGTGCGGGCCGACGTGGTGGTGGGCTTCGGCGGGTACGTGTCCGTACCGGCCTACCTGGCGGCGTGGCGTCGCGAGATGCCGATCGTGGTGCACGAGGTGAACGTGCCGCCGGGCGTGGCCAACCGGATGGGCATGAAGTTCACCAAGCACGTCGCGGTGGGCTTCCCACACCAGCCGGTCCAGGCCGAGTCGCTGCGCGACGCCCGGGTGGTCGGGGTGCCGCTGCGCCGGTCCATCACCGGGCTGGACCGGGTGGCCGCCCGGGAGGCCGCCCGAGCGCACTTCGGGCTGCGCCCGGATCTGCCGACGGTCTTCGTCTCCGGTGGCTCCCAGGGCGCCCGGTCGATCAACCTGGCGGTCTCCGGGGCGGCCAAGGAACTGGCCCGGGCCGGCGTCCAGGTGCTGCACGCGATCGGTGCCCGCAACGAGGCGGTCTCGGTGCCGAGTGATCTGCCGGTGCCGTACGTGACCCTGCCGTACCTGTCGGAGATGGAGCTCGGGTACGCCGCAGCCGACCTGATGGTCTGCCGGGGGGGCGCGATGACCTGCGCCGAGGTCGCCGCGATCGGATTGCCCGCGGTCTACGTTCCCTATCCGCACAGTAACCAGGAGCAGAAGCGCAACGCGCTGCCGGTGGTCGAGGCCGGCGGTGGTCTGCTCGTCGACGACGCCGAACTGACCCCGGCCTGGGTGGAGCAGGTCGTGGTCCCGTTGGCCCGCGACCCGCAGCGGCTGGCTGCGATGGGCTCGGCAGCGGCCGGGTACGGTCGCCGCGACGGCGACGAGGCGCTGCTCGACTTCGTCTACGAGGCGGTGTCCCGATGACCCGCACGGGAAGGTGACCACGTGAACATCACCGAGTTCGCCCCCACCGGCACGCTCACCGCCGAGGAGCTGGGGACCGTACACCTGATCGGTATCGGCGGGGTCGGGATGAGCGGCCTGGCCCGCCTGCTGCTGACCCGGGGGATCCCGGTGACCGGCAGCGAGCTGCGGGACTGGCCGTCGCTGGCGGTGCTGCGGGCACTCGGCGGCACCATCCACATGAGCCATGAGGAGGCCAACCTCGACGGGGTGGACACGGTGGTCTACTCCACCGCCATCCCGGCCGACCACGTGGAGCTGGCCGCCGCCCGTCGGCGTGGGCTGCGGGTGCTGCACCGGTCGGAGGCCCTGGCGGCGGCGATGACCGGTCGGCGGACCATCGCGGTCGCCGGCACCCACGGCAAGACCACGACCACCTCGATGGTGACCCTGACCCTGCAACGGGCCGGCGAGGACCCGTCGTTCGTCATCGGTGGCGAGATCTCCGAGGTCGGTTCGAACGCCCACCACGGTACGGGCGAGTACTTCGTCGTCGAGGCCGACGAGAGTGACCGTTCGTTCCTGCTCTACCGCCCGTTCGTGTCGATCATCACCAACATCGACGCCGACCACCTGAACACGTACGGTGACCTGGCCGGGCTCGCCGCTGGTTTCGCCGAGTTCGCCGGGCTGACCGATCCGGACGGGTTCGTGGTGACCTGCGCGGACAACCCCGGAACCCGGCAGTTGACCGAGGCGCTGCGCGACGAGGGCCGGACCGTCCACACCTACGGCGAGTCCGCCGACGCCGATCTTCGGCTGACCGAGATCACGTCGTCCGCGGCCGGGGTCCGCTACCTGGCCACCCTGGACGGCGCGCCGCTCGGTGAGATCGCCCTGCCGGTACCCGGCCGGCATCTCGGGCTCAACAGCGCCGCCTCGGTGCTCACCGCGCTGCGCCTCGGGCTGCCGTTGAGTGACGCGGTCGCCGCGCTGGGCGCGTTCCCCGGGGTTCGTCGCCGGTTCGAACGCAAGGGCTCGGCCGGCGGCGTCACCGTCTACGACGAGTACGCCTACCATCCGACGTCGATGACCGCGGCGCTGCACACCATGCGGGAGGTCGCCGGTGCCGGTCGGCTGGTGGTGGTGTTCCAGCCCTACCGGGTCTACCGCACCCGGGACCTGCAGGCCGAGTTGGCCGCCGCCCTGGCGATCGCCGACGAGGTGATCGTGATGGAGGTGTTCGGGCCGGGTGAGCTGCGGGAGCC
This sequence comes from Solwaraspora sp. WMMA2065, assembly GCF_030345075.1. NCBI lineage: Bacteria > Bacillati > Actinomycetota > Actinomycetes > Micromonosporales > Micromonosporaceae > Solwaraspora > Solwaraspora sp. WMMA2065. The sequence goes on along the minus strand of NZ_CP128361.1, from coordinate 2,378,148 downwards.
GGGTGAGGGCGGGGTGGCGCTGACGGCGGACGTCCCGTTGCCGGACGATCGTAAGGTGTTCGTACCGTCCTGGGAGGATGTCCCACCGGAGGTGGTCCGCCGCTGCCGGCCGGGTGACCTGGTGGTCACGATGGGCGCTCCACCGATCTCGTTGCTGGGTGACGAACTGCTGTCCGCGCTCGCCGGTCCGGCGGCCGACGCCGGATGACCCCGGCTGGTCGCTCGCCGCGGCCCGGCTCGGGTCGGACCGGTTCCAGCCGCTCCGGCACCGGTCGGGTGGGTTCCGGTCGGGTGGGCGATGTCCGGCCGGCAGGTCGGACCGGTCGTGCCGGGGTGCCCGCCGCCCGGTCCGGGCCGGCGGGAGCGGACACCGGGCACACCCGGCGCCAGCCGGGCGGCGCGGACGGGTCCACCGGCCGCTGGCGGCTGGTCCGGGCGAGCCGGGAGGCGGTGCCGCCGTCGGTCCGGCGGTTCATGCGCCGGGCCCGGCGACGACGGCTGCGGGCCGCGCTGCCCTGGGCGGTGGCCGGCTGCCTGGCGGCCCTGGCCGCGGTCGGCTGGTGGGTGGTCTCGGCGACCTCGGTGTTCGGCGTGGACCAGGTCCGGGTCGCGGGGGCGGCGCTGGTGACCGAGTCGGAGGTACGGCAGGCCGCGCAGATTCCACAGGGGACCCCACTGGCCCGGGTGGATCTGGCCGCGGTGGCCGGCCGGGTCTCCGGCCTGGCCGCGGTGGAGCGGGCGGTGGCGAGCCGGGACTGGCCGGGTACGGTGGTGATCACCGTGGTGGAGCGGGTGCCGGCCGCCGTGGTGCCCCAGGACGACGCGTTCGTGGTGGTCGACGGGGCCGGGGTGGCCTTCCGGACACTGGCCACGCGCCCGGACGACCTGGCGGTCGTCCGGCTGGAGACGGCCGAGTTCGACCAGGCGCTGGTCCGCGACGCGGTCGTGGTGCTCGACTCGCTGACCGCCCAGCTGCGCGAGGTACTGGAGGAGATGGTGGTCAGTGGCCCGGCCGGGATCGAGCTGCGGCTCGCCGACGACCGGGTGGTGATCTGGGGTGACGCCACGGAGAACGCGGTCAAGGCCCGGGTCGCCGACGCGTTGCTGGTCCAGGACGGCAGCGTGATCGACGTCAGTGCCCCGGATGTGGTGACCATCCGCTGATCCGGCATGTCGTCTGGGTGATTTCAGGACGGCTCGGTGTAGAAGGTACATTACGGTCTGCCGAGACTGGCTCGGCCCGGCGCGGCCCGCGACACGCCCAGCATGGTCCTTGGATCACGCGGTACGTGCGCATACGTTGCCCGGAGAGGTTCAGTGGTTGACATAACCCTAAGCCTCTAGTAGAGGGTGAGGGTTCGTCCCGCTCTCGTGTACCGACGGGTCTGTCCTCCGTGGTCCCAGTGGGCCGGGTCAGGCCGGCGCCCGCCACTCTCGAAGGGAAGGCACCCCGATGACACCTCCGCACAACTACCTGGCGGTCATCAAGGTCGTCGGCATCGGCGGAGGCGGAGTCAACGCCGTCAACCGGATGATCGAGGTTGGCCTCAAGGGCGTCGAGTTCATCGCGATCAACACCGACGCCCAGGCGTTGCTGATGAGCGACGCCGACGTCAAGCTCGACGTCGGCCGGGAGCTGACCCGGGGGCTCGGTGCCGGGGCGAACCCGGACGTCGGCAAGAACGCCGCCGAGGACCACCGCGACGAGATCGAGGAGGTGCTCAAGGGCGCCGACATGGTCTTCGTCACCTGCGGTGAGGGCGGCGGTACCGGCACCGGCGGGGCGCCGGTGGTGGCCAACATCGCCCGCAAGCTCGGCGCTCTGACGATCGGTGTGGTCACCCGGCCGTTCTCCTTCGAGGGCAAGCGACGCCAGGTGCAGGCCGAGGCCGGCATCGAGGAGCTGCGTAACCAGTGCGACACGCTGATCGTCATCCCGAACGATCGGCTGCTGGCCCTCGGTGACCGGGGGATCAGCATGATGGACGCCTTCCGGCAGGCCGACCAGGTGCTGCTCTCCGGTGTCCAGGGCATCACCGACCTGATCACCACGCCCGGCCTGATCAACCTGGACTTCGCCGACGTCAAGAGCGTGATGAGCGGGGCCGGCAGCGCGCTGATGGGGATCGGCAGTGCCCGGGGCGAGAACCGGGCGGTCGAGGCGGCCGAGGCGGCGATCTCCAGCCCACTGCTGGAGCAGAGCATGGACGGTGCCCGGGGGGTGCTGCTCTCCATCGCCGGTGGCTCCGATCTCGGCCTATTCGAGATCAACGACGCGGCGCAACTGGTCACCGACGCGGCGCACGCCGACGCCAACATCATCTTCGGGGCGGTTATCGACGACGCGTTGGGCGACGAGGTGCGGGTCACCGTCATCGCGGCCGGCTTCGACGGTGGGGCTCCCGCGTACAAGCCGGCCGAGGGTCCGCGTAAGGTCCCGGCGGCACCGGTGTCGCCGGCCGCGCCGACCAGCCCGGCTGTCGCCCCGGCGCCTCAGACGCCGACCCAGCAGACCCGCCGGGTGCTCTTCGACGACGTCGACGTCCCGGACTTTCTCAAGAACGGCTCATGACGGTCGACACCGAACGACGACGTGCGGAACTGGCCGACCGGCTGACCGCCGTACGGTCCCGGCTTGCCGCCGCCACGGCGGCGGCGGGTCGGTCGGCGGACAGCGTCACGCTGATCGCGGTGACCAAGACCTATCCAGCCGCCGACGTGCGGCTGCTGGCCGAGCTCGGGGTCACCGACGTCGGCGAGAACCGGGACCAGGAGGCGGCGGCCAAGGTCGCCGAGCTGGCTGCGGGTCCGTCCGGTGGGCCGGGACTGCGCTGGCACTTCGTCGGCCAGTTGCAGCGCAACAAGTGCCGGTCGGTGGTGGGCTACGCGGACCTGGTGCACTCGGTGGACCGGGTGCCCCTGGCCCGAGCCCTGGCCGCCGCCGCCAGTGGGCGTGGCCGGGCGCTCGACGTGCTGGTCCAGGTCAGTCTGGACGGCGTGACGGGGCGTGGTGGCGCGGTGCCGGACTCGGCGGATGCGGTGACCGGCTTCTGGCCGGTGGTCGAGTGCATCCTGGGCAAGTCCGATCTGCGACTCGCCGGGGTGATGGCAGTGGCTCCGCTCGACCAGTCGCCGGAGCCGGCGTTTGCCCGGCTGGCGGAGGTGTCTGCCCAGCTCAGAGCCGCCGCGCCGGAGGCCTGGATGGTCTCTGCCGGGATGAGCGCCGACCTGGAGGCGGCGGTGGACGCCGGCGCGACACATGTCCGTGTCGGAAGTGCGTTGCTCGGAAAGCGCCCAACGCTACGGTAGCCTGGCGGCGGATACCAAACTACATCAGTGTTGTTTGAGCCGGACTCCCCGTCGTCGGGGGTCGACGTCCGTGACCGCGCACCGGTCATGGCGGGGAGCCGGCTCGGACCGGTGGGCACTGCAGTGTTCACGCGCGACAGTGGCACGGCGGGGGCGCGTGCCGCACGGCGGACGGAGGGGCGCGGCATGGGTGCACTGCGCAAAGCGGGGGTTTGGCTAGGCCTGGTCGAGGAGGACGACGACCAGGGCTACGACGACGGCTACGACAAGGGTGGCTACCGAGAGTCGCGCTATCGTGACAGTAGGTATGCTGACGAGTTCGCTGACGACGAGGAGCCGGACGACCCGCCACCACGCGCGCGGCCACCGGTGGAGCGGCTGCGGCCGTCGGAGCGGCTGCAGGCCCGGGCCGCCGAGCGGGAGCACCGGGCCGCTGAGCGGGAGCACCGGGGTCCGGATCCGGACCGGGGCGAGCGCGCCAGTGTGCGATCGATCACCCGGGCCGGTGCCGAGGCTGCGTCGGCCAGCTACCCGACCAGGGACAACCTGGCTCTTGCGCCGCAGCCTGCGGTGCGGGAGCGGATGGTCGTCGCCGAGGAGGAGCAGCGGTACCAGATCACCACGCTGCACCCGACCACCTACCGGGAGGCCCGGACGATCGGGGAGCACTTCCGCGACGGCACGCCGGTGATCATCAACCTCACCGAGATGGATGAGGCAGACGCCCGCCGTCTGGTTGATTTCGCTGCCGGTCTGGCGTTCGGTCTGCGCGGTACGATCGAACGCGTCACCAACCGGGTGTTTCTGCTCTCACCGGCCAACGTCCAGGTCACCGCGGAGGACAAGGCCAAGATAGCCGAGGGTGGATTTTTCAGCCTGGGCTAGCCCTGACCTGAGGATCTCGCCTGCCGTGTTGTCGATCTTGTTCCAAGTCCTGTATCTGCTGTTGTATGTCTTTCTGCTCACCCTGTTGGCGAGGTTTGTCCTGAGCGCGGTGCTTCAGTACGGTCGACGCTGGCAACCCGGTCGGGGTGCCGCAGCCGGATTGGAATCGGTGTGGAGCGTCACTGATCCCCCCCTTAAGGCGTTGAGGCGGGTGATCCCACCACTGCGAATTGGTACCGTGAGCTTCGACCTGGCCTCCCTTGTGCTCCTGGTTATCCTGTTCGTGCTGATCACGTTCGTGGTGGAGCCGCTGATCAGGGCAACCAACTGACCGGCGCGCTACGCGGCCGCAACTGACCCGAGGAGTTTCGATGCCGCTAACCCCGGCCGACGTCCACAACGTCGCCTTCAAAAAGCCTCCGATCGGCAAGCGGGGGTACGACGAGGAGGAGGTCGACGCCTTCCTGGACGAGGTCGAGCGTGAGCTCGCCCGTCTGATCGAGGAGAACAACGAGCTACGCGCCCAGGTGGAGCGCGGCGGCCGTGGCGGGCCGGCGGGCCCGGGCGCCGACCCGCGTCTCGCGGCGGAGCTCAACGACATGAAGGCCCAGCTCGACCGCGTACAGCGGGACAAGGCCGCCGCCGAGCAGGCCGCCCGTGCCATGCAGGCCGAGCTGGAGCAGGTCAGGTCGGCCGGTGGCCCGGCCGTCGGTGGCGGCGGCGACGGCGAGCAGCAGGCGCTGCGGGTGCTGATGATGGCCCAGCGGACGGCGGACGACCACGTCTCCGACGCCCGCCGGGAAGCGGACAAGCTGCTTACCGACGCCCGCACCAAGGCCGAGGAGGTCACCCGCGAGGCGCGGGCCAAGGCCGACGCGCTGGAGCGGGACGCGCGACAGCGCCACCAGGAGGCGATGGGTGGCCTGGACGCCAAGCGCACCGCGCTGCAGAAGCACATCGAGGAGCTCAAGCAGTTCGAGCGGGAGTACCGCACCCGGCTCAAGGCGTACCTGGAGAGCCAGCTGCGCGACCTGGACGGTCGCGGGCAGGGCCTCGAGGCCGAGATGGGGCGGGTCGAGGGCGGTCGCTCCGCTTCGGGCGGTGGTGGTCTGGCGACCGCCGGCCTGGCCAGCTCCTACGGCGGTGGCCGGTCCGGTGCGCTGGAGGCCGGCCGCTGAGGCCGAGCCTCTCGCGGGGGGTACGTCAGCAACGATGCGGCGGGGGTGAGCCGTGATAGTGGCAAGTCTGGTGCTCATCCTCGTCGCCGTCACCCTGCTTGTGCTCGGCCTGGCGAGCGGGTCCAGCCTGCTGCTGGTCGGCTCGATCGTCGCCAGTCTGCTCGCGGCGGTTGCTCTCGTGGTCGGTGCCAGGCAGGCCGCTGCGGCCCGAGCAGGGGGCGGACGCGTCGGCTCGGTCGACCCGGAGCCGCTGTCCCGTCCGGAGTTCGGCGTTGACCCCGATCCGGTACAGGGGGCCGGTCAATGGTCATCCGCCGCGCCGGTCGGTCGGCAGCCGACCGATCCGGCCGATGACCATCTCGGCGGCGGGGCGGCCGACGACGACCCGCCCGACGAGCCAGCGGTCGAGGAGACGGGTGAGACCGATCACGCCCGGCTCGCCGGGCTCGATGCCGAAGTGATCGTGGTCGACGGACGGCCTCGTTACCACCTGGCGAGCTGCCTGTATCTGGTGGCCAGGGACGGTGAGCCGCTGCCGGTGCGCGAGGCCCTGGAGCTCGGATTCACGCCTTGTGGGCTCTGCCAGCCGAACCGGACCCTGCTGGCCGAGTCCGGCCGCGTCTGAACAGGCGGCGTTCGGTTCATGTCCCGTTCGAGCAGCCGCCGGCCCACCCGGCCGGCCGCCGGTGCCGGCGGGCGTCCGGAGACCGACCTGGTGGTCGCCGTCCGGGTCAAGCCCGGCGCCTCCCGGGCCCGGATCGGTGGTTGCCACCCCGGCTCACAGGGACCAGCGCTGGTCGTCGCGGTCACTGCCCCGGCGGTGGACGGTCGTGCGACGGAGGCGGCCCGGCATGCGCTCGCGGCTGCGCTCGAGGTGCCTACCCGGCGGATCACGCTACGGGCGGGTGCCGCCAGTCGGGACAAGCTGTTCAAGGTGGACACCGTGACCGCCGACGAGGCTGAGGTGCTGGACGCTCGGCTGCGACGTCTGCGGGACGGCTGAAGACGTCTGCGGGACGGATGAAACGGCCGAGCGCCGACACCTCGACCACGTCGCGCGCTTCCTCGATGAGGCCCGGCGAATGTCCTTCTTGGGTGATATGCCGGCCTGTGCCCCGCCACCGTCCCCTGCCGCTCAAGCTGGCCAGTCAAATCGGTGCATCACCGGACGAAAGCTGTGCCATTGTTGTCGGATGTCTTCACGTTCCGTATCCTTGCGAATCTCCGGAGTGTGCAACGGACCCGTTGTACGCCCGTTTTGTGCTTTGGGGGCAGCATGGCCGAGCTGACGGAAGCGAGGCGCCGGACGGGTCGGGTGACCCCGTCCACGACGCCGCGCCGCGTACCGTCCGGCCTGCCGACGCCGGAGGATCCCGTACAGGCACTGCCGATCGCCGCGGGTGACGCGGCCGAGGGAGCGACGATGGCGAAGCCAGCCGACACGAAGACCGCCGCCCGCGGACGAGTGGCCCGGGCACCGCGCAGCGCGGCCGAGACCACCAAGATCCAGATTGCCCTGCAGGCCCGTCGGGACGAGTTGCGAGCCGAGTATGATCAGACGCTGAGCGAGATCACCGAGCTGCAGCGGGAACGGCTGACCGACTCGGCCGGCGACGACCAGGCCGACACCGGCACCAAGACGTTCGAGCGGGAGCAGGAGATTTCCCTCGCCAGGAGCATCCTGGACCGCATCAACCAGGTGGAGCGGGCGCTGGAGCGGCTGGACGAGGGCAACTACGGCTGGTGTGAGCGGTGCGGCACGGACATTCCGGTCGAGCGGCTCGCCGCCTTCCCCTCGGCCACCCTCTGCGTGTCCTGCAAGCAGATCGAGGAGCGGCGCTAGCCGGGCGGTGACGGGCCCGACGTGGGCGAGCCGCTCCACTGAGAAGGGAGAGGCGTCTGTCCGCCGACAGCGATCCGCGCCCGGACGTTCCGAACGCCGGTGGCGACGCCCCGCCAGCACCTGGGGGCGATGGCACGCCCGTCACCGGCTCGCCGGTGACGGGCACCGGCCGACGTGCGCTGTGGGTCTTCGCCCTGGTCGCGGCGGCGGCACTGCTCGTCGACCTCGGCGCGAAACAGTGGGCGATCAGCGCCCTCACCGACCGGGAACCGGTCCGCCTGCTGGGTGGTGCCCTCTACCTGACGCTGATCCGCAACAGTGGTGCGGCGTTCAGCCTCGGATCCGACTACACCTGGATATTCCCGCTGGTCACCGTGGCGGTCGTCGGCTGGATCGGCTGGTTGACCAGAGGGCTGCGGTCGCTGCCCTGGGCGGTGGCGCTCGGGCTGATCCTCGGTGGGGCGCTCGGCAACTTCCTGGACCGGATGTTCCGCGCCCCCGGACCCCTCCTCGGCCACGTGGTGGACATGTTCAGCGTCTTCCACCCGTACGGCCAGGTCTTCCCGATCTTCAATGTGGCCGACAGCGCGTTGGTCGTCGGCGTACTCCTCGCCGTACTGCTGGAACTGACCGGCCGACAGCGCGACGGCCGCCGGCTGTCCGGAAAGGTGGACCGTTGACCACACCTGCCCGCCATGGGGAGCGACGGTCGCTGCCGGTGCCCGATGGGCTCGACGGCACCCGGCTCGATCAGGCTGTCTCCCGGCTGTTCGGACTGTCCCGCACCGCGGCCGCCGCGCTGGTGGAGTCCGGCGACGCCGAGGTGGACGGGGTCACCCGGCACAAGTCCGACCGGGTGAGTGCCGGCGCCTGGCTGGAGGTGGTCCTGCCGGCGCCCGTCACGGCTCCGGTGGTGATCGCCCAACCGGTCGACGGACTGCGGGTCGAGTACGCCGACGAGGACATCGTCGTGGTGGACAAGCCGGTGGGCGTGGCGGCGCACCCGAGCCCCGGGTGGACCGGCCCGACCGTGCTGGCCGGTCTGGCGGCGGCCGGTCACACCATCGCGACCAGTGGCGCGGCCGAACGCCAGGGCATCGTGCACCGGCTCGACGTCGGCACCAGCGGCCTGATGGTGGTGGCCAAGAGCGAGCACGCGTACTCGGTGCTCAAACGCGCGTTCAAGGAACGCGAGGTGGACAAGCGCTATCACGCCGTCGTGCAGGGGCACCTCGACCCGCTGCGCGGGACCATCGACGCCCCGATCGACCGCCATCCCACCCACGACTACCGGTGGGCGGTGGTCTCGGGTGGCAAGCCGAGCGTCACCCACTACGAGACGGTCGAGGCCTTCCCTGCCGCCAGTCTGGTCGACATCCGCCTGGAGACCGGCCGTACCCACCAGATCCGGGTGCACTTCTCCGCGCTGCGGCACCCGTGCGTAGGTGACCTGACGTACGGTGCGGATCCGACACTCGCCGTCCGACTCGGACTGACCCGCCAGTGGTTGCATGCCCGTGCGCTCAGTTTCCTACACCCCCGTACGGCGGAGGAAGTTCGCTTCCACAGCGACTACCCTGACGACTTGAAGCGTGCCCTGGCCGTGCTCGGCGATTGAGAGCCGGCGAACACGCGGTCACTCAGCGTCCACCCGCCATCGGGAAAGGGGAGTCGCCCGTGCGTGCCGGCGACCTGTTGCGGCGAATCGACCGACGGCTGCTGCCGGTCCTGGCGGACGCTGCCGTCCGGCTCGCGCAGCGACCGGTCCGTCCCCAGTTGCTCGCCGGGGTGGCCGGGGTGTCGATCAGCGCGGTGCTGGTCGCCGCCGTCTGGGCGGTGGATCACGACGACGGCGCCGTTCGCGCGGTGGACGACGTCGTGCAGGTGGGAGTAGCCGAGGGTGAGTCCATACCGGACTACCTCCGGGCGGTACGCGGCGAGCTGGCCACCTTGCCGGAGGGTCCGGCACCTGCCGGGTCGACCGGCGACAACTACGCCCTGGCAACCTTCAACGGGTATCTGGCACCCGACCGGCTCGCCGCTGTCCTGTCCGGAGTGTCTGCCGTGGAGGTGTACACCCGGGTTCCGCTGGGACGGGAGAAGACCCAGGTGATCCGGATGCCGGCCTTTCAGCTGCCCGAGGACGTGCTGACCGGGATGGAACAGGTCGCCGAGCGCAAGAGCAGGCAGGCGACCGACTACCGACGCCGGGTCGCCGAACTCGGCCGGGCAGCCGATCTTGACCAGTGGCTGGCCTACGACAAGGGTGCCCGGGTGGCCACCGCCGAGGCCGCCGCCTACCGTGACCATTGCGCCTGCGTGTTCGCGGCGGTGGTGCAGGGCGTCCCGGTCGATCTGCGCAGGCTGGCCCGCCTGGCCGAGATCCGGGTCGTCGATCCGGCGCCCGAGGTCCGCCGCCTGGACCGGGCGGTGTTCCTGCCTCCGCTACCTGAGTACGACGAGGTGGTGCCGGTCGGCGACGCCGCGCTCACCAGCAGCGGGTTGCCGTTCGATGTTCCGGCCGCCGAGCCGGGCGGTGCGGCCGACACCAAGGTCGGCGGCGGCCCGACCAGTGTTGCTCCGGCGACCGACGGCGACCCGGACGCGGGGTCAGCTGGGCGGACCAGTTCCGCACCCGACCGTGAGTCCACCCCGGGCAGCGCCGATTCCGCCCCGGACGCCGACGACGGCGGCCGGGACGGTGTCGACACGTCGCCGGTCGGTCCGGGAAACCCGGCAGGTAGGGCTGACCCGTCGCCGGCGGGGTCGGGGCGCCCGACCCCGGCCCCGGCGGGCCGGTCGACCAACGGGCCGGGCCGTCCGGCCGCGACGGCTGGCACGCCGTCCGGCTGTACCCCGTCACCGACCGGCGCGTCGCCGGCCACCGGCGGACCGCCGGTCTGCCCGGGGCACCCCACCGGTGAATCTTGGTAGCGGGCCGGTATCGACCACCGGTGTCCCGGTTCCGTACGCTACCCCCGGTGCCGCCACGCTCCTCGTCGGGTGACGGCTGCGGTGACCGGACCGGGGGAGTCCGGTAGAGATGGCCGGTCGGGCCGAACAACGGGCCTTTGGCGGTGTGGCCTGAACAGGTCTAGCTTCGTAGCCTGTCAGGCGGGGACCGATAGCGCTGGGAGGGCGAGCCGTGGAGGGCACCGAGTCCGGCTGGGGCCGGCCTGCCGAACCAGCGCCGCGCTGGCGCGCGCTGCTCGACCGGGCACGCCTCGGTGGCCGTACCGGTGAGCAGCCTGAGGTGGCGGACCCCAACGGGGCGGCGCCCCGGTCGCGGGAGAATGGTCGCGGCACGGCCCAGGTGCCCAACGGCATCGCGCAGGTGCCGGGTCACCATCCGGAGCCGGGGCATTCCACCGGTGGCAGTTGGATGGGCGACTCCGGCCATCCGGCCGGTCCCGGTCACCCCTCGACCCTCGGCCACCCCGGCTATCCCGCCGATCCGGCTGATCATGGCTATCCGGCCGACCAGGGACCGCCGGCGCCGGCCGCCGGACGGTACGCCGCCCTGGCGCCGCCGCCGGCTCCGGCCGCCCCGGGTGGCTACCCGCCCGGCTATCCGGTGATGCCCGGCCACCCTGCGGACCGGGCCGCTCGGCCGGTGCGCCCGAGTGTGCCGCCACCATCGGAACAGGGCTTCCCGGGCGGCCCCGAGGTCGGCGGCTACCCGCCGGCCGCCGAGCCGCCGCGCCGGGGCGGACCTGGGCCGGGGCCGGGGTACCCGCCGGGCCCGGACGGCGGTGGCGGATACCCGGCACGGATCGAGTGGCGGGAGAGCCGGCCCGACGCGGAGGTCGACCGGGCCACCGGCATCCTGCGTCGCAACCTCGGCATACCGCGGGTGCTGGCGTTCGCCAATCCGAAGGGCGGGGTGCACAAGACGACGGCGACCGTGCTCGCTGCGGCGACGATCGGTAGCGTCCGTGGCCGTGGGGTGCTCGCCTGGGACGACAACGAACTGCGCGGCACGCTCGGACTGCGGGCCGGCAGCGCCCGTCATGCCCGGACCATCCGCCATCTGATCTCCGATCTGGTGGAGATCGAGGGCTCGCACGGCTACGAGCTGACCGACCGGCTCGACGACTACCTCCGGCACGCCTCCGACGGCTCGTACGACGTACTCGCCGGTGAGGAGAGCCCTCGGTTCGCGCAGCGGCTCGACCCGCACACCGTCCGGCGGGTGCTGGAGCTGCTCCGCCGGACCCACGACGTGATCTGTGTGGACACCGGCAACAACGTGGAGAGCGCCAACTGGCAGACCGTCCTGCAGGCCGCCGATCAGCTGGTGGTCACCTGCGTGCCCCGGGAGGACGCGGCGTTCACCGCGGACTGGATGCTGGACCTGCTGGACGATGTCGGCATGGGCGACCTGGTGCGCAACGCGGTGACCTTGCTGTCCTGCCCGAGTCCGGGGCCGATGCCGTTGCTCGACGACCTGCGCCGGCACTTCGCCACCCGGACCCGGGCGGTGGCCGTGGTGCCCTACGACCCGGCCCTGGAAACCGGGTCGTCGATCGAGTACGTGCAGTTGCAGCCGGAGACGCGGCAGGCATGGCTGCAGGCGGCCGCGATGATGCTGGAGCCGTTCGTCCGCTGAGTCCGGGCCCGTCCCGCTGGCCCCTGGTCAGTCCGCTGGCACCCGGTCGGCTGTCGGCTGGCAGCCGTGCGCCACACCCCAGCGGGAGCACCGGCCGTCCGGGTCGGGCGTCGTGTGTGCGATCCACGCGAAGTAGCCGGCGTGGTTGGTCCGCTCGTCGGGCATGTACCGGTCGACGGTGGCGGACCCGGCGGAGGCGAGCACGAACAGCAGCGGCACGAGCAGCAACCCGACCGGTACGGTCGGCTCCCGGCCCGGGGCGGCGGCGCCGGTGCGGCCGCGCCAGTGCTGGACGGCGAGCAGCACACCGAATCCGGTGAGGATCAGCAGGCAGTAGAGCACCACTGCGGTGGTCCGCGGATACAGCCGTACGGTCTGGGTCTCCCACTGCTCGCTGGCCAGCCACATCCGCAGGAACCAGGCACTGGCCGCGCACGCGCCGAGGGCGATCACGATGCTGCGCCGCCAGGCCAGCGCGAGGGCCAGCCCGAGCCCGGCGGCGAGCAGCAGGGTGAACAGTCCGACCCCGCCGAGTTCGCCGACCGGCGGCCAGACCGGGCCGACGTCGGCCGGCCGGTCGTTGCGCCACATCGCGATGTACGCCGGCTCGGTGTCGGTGTCGAAATAGAAGTAGTCGTCGGAGGTGCCGCCGGTCGGGGCGAGCAGGCCGCGCAGATGCACCCATCCGACCAGCACGAAGCTGACCAGGGTTGCGCCGCCGAGCAGTAGGATCGACCGCCAGCCGGCCCGCCACGGGGCGGCCAGCGCGACGGCCACCAGCATGCCGCCGGCGCACCAGACGAACCATCCGGAGTAGAGCAGGAAGAGCAGCCCGAGTCCGACCCCGGCCACCGCACCGGCCAGCAGCGCCCGGCGGTCGGTCATCCGGTCGGCCCGGCGGACCGTCGACAGGAATCTCACCAGTACCGGGATCAGCATCACCAGGGTGATCTGCGGGTACGGCTTGACCGGTTCGATCATCGGCAGCATCGCCAGCACCCCGACGGTCACCGCCCAGAGCGGACGCAGCACCAGTCGCCAGGCCAGATAGGCGGCCGGGCCGAACAGAGCCGTACCGGCCAGTTGGAGGTCCTTGAGGGCGAGGACGTGCGGCTGGTCGGTCAACCGCGCCCAGGCCCCGATCACCCAGAAGACGACTGGTGGGTAGTGGTCGGATATGTCCTGCCCGGACCACAACGCGGCGGTCCACTCGAGGATCCACTGGTAGTCGCCGCCGCCGGCCCACAGCGGCAGCCGGGTGCCGCGCAGTGCCACCGCGATCCCACCGGCGACGAGCCCGGTGGCGAGCCCGGCGACTGCGGCGCAGCCGGCCCGGACGACGTACGGCCGGTGCGCAGGGGCGAGCAGCCGGTGCATCAGCACCATCGCAACGACCAGCACGCCGGCCAGCACCGCGAACCGGAGCTGGAGTGCTGCCAGACCGCTCACCTGCCCTTTCCGGTCCAGTGGATCGACATCTATGTCTTTGCTCCAGGCCAGGAACCCGAACGCGGCACCGATGCTGACCAGCGTCTCGACGCCGATGCCGGCCAACCTGGAGCGAAATGTGGGTATCTGTCTGGCTGTGTTCACACAGAGACGGTAAACCCTCGCTGACAGTGTTGTCGGGTGGAGCTCGTACTCTCCTGGGAGTGTCGTGAGTCGGGGGCGAGTGAAAGTCGTGCCGGCCGTGCGGCTGCGGTCCCCGCGCGCCTCGGTGCGGGGCCGCTGGCGACACGATAGGGTTCGCTGGTCGTGCCGGGACGGGAGAAGGGGGCCGGGTCGGTGTCCGATAGTTTTGTGCACCTGCACGTGCACACAGAGTATTCGATGCTCGATGGAGCGGCCCGGTTGAAGGAACTGTTCGCCGAGGCCAACCGTCTGGAGATGCCGGCCCTGGCGATGACCGACCACGGCAATCTTTTCGGCGCGTACGACTTCTTCAAGCAGGCGACCGGCGCCGGGGTGAAACCGATCATCGGCCTGGAGGCGTATCTCACACCCGGGACGGACCGTCGGGACCGGACCCGGGTACGGTGGGCCGAGGGTGGGGAGAACGACGTATCCGGTGGTGGCGCGTACACCCACATGACGATGCTGGCGGCGGACGCGGACGGCCTGCGTAACCTGTTCCGGCTGGGCTCGCGGGCGAGCCTGGAGGGGTACTTCTACAAGCCGCGTGCGGACCGGGAACTGCTGAACGAGTACGGCAAGGGGATCATCGCGACCACGGGGTGCCCGTCCGGTGAGGTCCAGACCTGGTTGCGGATCGGTGACTTCGAGAAGGCGTGCGCGTCGGCGGCCGAATTCCGCGACATTTTCGGTGCCGACAATTTCTACCTGGAGCTGATGGATCACGGACTGGGTATCGAGACCCGGGTCCGGGACGATCTGATCCGGCTCGGTAAGCGGTTGAATCTCAAACCGGTCGCAACCAATGATCTGCACTACACCCATGAACGCGACGCGGACGCGCACGAGGTGCTGCTGTGCGTACAGTCCGGTTCGACGATGGCGGACCCGAAACGGTTCAAGTTCGACGCCCGCGACTTCTATCTCAAATCCGCGGCGGACATGCGGAAACTGTGGGACGCCGAAGTGCCGGGGGCATGTGACAACACCCTCGAGATCGCCGAGAAGATCGGCGACTATTCGGCCCTGTTTTCGTCGCGGGACCTGATGCCGCAGTTCCCGGTACCGGCCGGGGAGACCGAGGAGTCGTTCCTGCGGGCCGAGGTGCTGCGCGGGCTGGAGCGCCGCTTCCCGGGTGGGGTGCCCGACGGGCACCGCCGGCAGGCCGAGTACGAGCTCGACGTGATCCTCAAGATGGGTTTCCCGGGTTACTTCCTGGTGACCGCGGACCTGGTGCACTACGCCAAGCGGGAAGGGATCCGGGTCGGTCCGGGCCGTGGTTCGGCGGCCGGGGCGCTGATCGCGTACGCCCTGGGCATCACCGAGCTGGACCCGATCCCGCACGGCCTGCTGTTCGAGCGGTTTTTGAATCCGGACCGGGTGTCGATGCCGGACATCGACATGGACTTCGACGAGCGTCGCCGCGGTGACATGATCCGCTACGCGACCGAGCGGTACGGCGAGGAGCGGGTCGCCCAGATCATCACCTACGGCACGATCAAGGCGAAGGCCGCGATCAAGGACGCGGCGCGGGTGCTCGGCTACCCGTTCGCGATGGGTGACCGGATCACCAAGGCGATGCCGCCGCCGGTGATGGGCAAGGACATCCCGCTGACCGGCATCTTCGACCCGAAACACCCGCGCTACCCGGAGGCGGTGGAGTTCCGGGCGCTGTACGAGTCCGACGGCGAGGTCCGCAAGATCGTCGACACGGCCAAGGGCCTGGAGGGGCTGAAACGGCAGTGGGGGGTGCACGCGGCCGGGGTGATCCTGTCCCGGGACCCCTTGGTGGACGTGCTGCCGATTCAGAAGCGGGAGCAGGACGGGGCGATCATCACCCAGTGGGACATGGGCGCGTGTGAGTCCATCGGCCTGCTGAAGATGGACTTCCTCGGGCTGCGCAACCTGACCGTGATGGACGACTGCCTGGCCGGGATCGCCGAGAACCAGAACCTCAACCTGGTCCTGGAGGATCTGCCGCTGGACGACAAGCGCGCCTACGAGCTGCTCGCCCGTGGTGACACGCTCGGGGTGTTCCAGCTCGACGGCGGGCCGATGCGGTCGCTGCTGCGCTCGATGGTGCCGGACAACTTCGAGGACATCTCCGCCGTCCTCGCCCTGTACCGGCCGGGTCCGATGGGCGCCAACGCGCACAACGAGTACGCCGACCGCAAGAACAACCGTAAACCGGTGGTGCCGATCCACCCCGAGCTGGCCGAACCCCTCGCCGACATCCTGGGCGACACCTACGGGTTGATCGTCTACCAGGAGCAGGTCATGGCGATCGCCCAGCAGCTGGCCGGCTACACGCTCGGCGCCGCGGACCTGCTGCGCCGGGCGATGGGCAAGAAGAAAAAGGAGATCCTGGACAAGGAGTACGTGCCGTTCTCGCAGGGCATGCGGGACAACGGCTACTCCGACGAGGCGATCAAGACGCTGTGGGACATCCTGGTCCCGTTCTCCGACTACGCGTTCAACAAGGCGCACACCGCCGGCTACGGCCTGGTGTCCTACTGGACGGCGTACCTCAAGGCCAACTACCCGGCCGAGTACATGGCCGCGTTGCTGACCAGCGTCGGCGACGACAAGGACAAGGCCGCCGTCTACCTGGCCGAGTGCCGGCGGATGAAGATCAAGGTGCTGCCGCCGGACGTGAACGCCTCCGGGGCCCGGTTCACCGCCGTCGGCGCCGACATCCGGTTCGGCCTGGCCGCCGTGCGTAACGTGGGTACGAACGTGGTCGACGCGATCGCCCGGTGCCGCAAGGACAAGGGCGCCTACACCGATTTCTACGACTTCCTGCGCAAGGTCGACGCGGTGGCCTGCAACAAACGTACCGTCGAGTCGTTGATCAAGGCGGGGGCGTTCGACTCGCTGGGGCACACCCGCCGGGGCCTGCTGACCGTGCACGCCGACGCGATCGACTCGTTCATGGACCTCAAACGCAACGAGGCGGTCGGCCAGTACGACCTGTTCGGCGACGCGTTCGGCGCCGCCGACCCGGCCGGCGGCGGCGCGGGTCCGATGGTGGTCACCCCACCGATCCCGGACGGCGAGTGGGACAAGACCGACCTGCTCACCTTCGAACGGGAGATGCTCGGCCTGTACGTCTCCGACCACCCGCTGTTCGGTGTCGAGCATGTCCTCGCCGCAGCGGCGGACATGTCCATCGCCGCCCTGTCCGAGGACGGCGCGGTCGCCGACGGTACCGTGGTCAACCTGGCCGGCATCCTCTCCGGGGTGCAGCGGCGGATCACCAAACAGGGCCGGGCGTGGGCGTCGGCCACCCTGGAGGACCTGGGCGGCGCCGTCGAGGTGCTGTTCTTCCCGAACACCTACGAACTCGTCGGCCAGTACATCGCCGAGGACGCCATCGTCGTGGTGAAGGGCCGGGTCGACCGACGCGACGACCAGCCCCGACTGATGGCGATGGACCTGTCCGTACCGGAGATCACCGCCGCCGACGAGATCAAACCCATCGTGATCGCACTGTCCCCGGCCCGCTGCACCCCACCCCTGGTCGACAGCCTCCGCGACGTGCTGACCAGCCACCCCGGCTCGGCCGAGGTACACGTCAAACTCGTCAACGGCGGCCGCGCCACCCTGCTGCGCCTCGGCCCGCACCGGGTCGCCCCGACCACCGCCCTGATGGCAGACCTCAAAGCGCTCCTCGGCCCCACCGCCGTGGCCGGCTGAGATCTGCGAGAGGATCGACGGGTGAGTTCCACCGCTGACGCCGGCCCACCCGGTGATCCGACCGGCCCGTCCGGGGCGTCGCCGGCGCCGCCGCCCGACACCGGCGCCGTGGAGCCCACCCGGGCCGCCGGCCGGCGCCGGATCTGGCGTCGGCCCGGGCTGTACGTCGCCGCCGCGATCACCGTCGGTGGTGCTCCGCTCGGCGTCGCCTGGTCGATGCTGGCCCCCTGGATTCCGGTGGTCAGAACCGAGCAGGGCGCGGCGGTACGCGGCGGCGCCCCGGAGTACTTCGTCGCCGCCGACGGCTGGTTCGCGATGCTCGGCGTCGGCTACGGGATCCTCGCCGGGATCGTCGTCTGGGC
The DNA here is from genome assembly GCF_030345075.1 of Solwaraspora sp. WMMA2065. Lineage (NCBI taxonomy): Bacteria > Bacillati > Actinomycetota > Actinomycetes > Micromonosporales > Micromonosporaceae > Solwaraspora > Solwaraspora sp. WMMA2065. The sequence continues at coordinate 2,360,634 of NZ_CP128361.1, read as the reverse complement.
GTCGTTGCCCCGGTCCCGTGGACCGTACGGGCTGGTCGCCGTCACCGTCGGTGGGCTCGGCGCGGCAGCGCTGGCCTGGACCCTCGGCCGGCAGATCGGCCTGGCCGGCTACCAGCGGGCACTGGAGACGGCGGCGCTCGGTGCCCAGTTGGAGCGGCCACCGGATCTGCAGGCCGGCGACTTCGACCTGTGGTTCGGCGTGCTGCCGACGGTCACCGGCGCGTTCGGTGCTCCGGCGCTCGGCGCAGTGCTGGCGTACACCATGCTGGCCGGCTGGTCCAGCCACCCGGACCTGCGTCCCGAGCCGGACCTGGTCGGGGCCGGACCCGACCACCCGGACCTGCGTCCGGAGCCGGCCCCGGACGTCGCCGCCGATCCGCGGATCAGTTCGGACTCGCCGGAATCGCCAACTCGGGCAACGGGACCGGCACCGCCCGCACCCGGCGCAGCAGCGCCACCTCCCGATTGAGCATCCGCAGCTCGGCCCGTAGCCGCCGGGCGGTGTCCAGCTCCGCCAGCAGCGCCTGCCGCTCACTGATGTGCAACGCGGCGGTCGCCGCCACCAGGTGGGACAGCACGGTCGGCTGCTCCGGCAGCTGTTCGGTGATCTCGGCCGAGTCGGTCCGGACCAGGTCGAGATACTGCCGGAACACCGCGAGCAACTGCGGCGCCAGCAGGTCGGCCAGCTCCTCGGACCCGGTCGGCTCGGGCAGCCACTGCACCGACGCGGTGAGGTACGGCGTACCTTCGGTGGCCAGGTCGGTGATCCGGAACCGGCGCCGACCCACCGTCACGAGGTCGTACCGTCCGTTCGGCAGCTCGGTGACCTGCCGCAGCTGCGCGGTGCAGCCGATCTCGTGCAGGCTCACCGAGGTCGGCGTCGGCGCGCCCGGCGGCCCGGCGGTCGGCAGCACCTCCCAGCCACGCCGGATCGCCACCACCCCGAACTCCCGGGGGACCCCGTCGGGCAGGCTGGTCAGATGCCGGACCAGCGCCCGGTAGCGCTCCTCGAAGATGTGCAGAGGCAGCACCAACCCGGGGAAGAGCACCGTCCCGAGCGGAAAGACCGGTAGCCGCTGACCCACCGGTCGAGCCTAGCGTGGTCACGCTCACTGTCCCGTCCGCTGGACGGGCGGCGTCCGGCCAGTGGGAGGACGCCTAGACTCGCAGGCGTGCTGAACCGGATCGACCTGCGAGGCGGGTCACGCGACCCGCGTGGCCTGCTGCCCCGTGCCCAGCTCGACGTTTCCGCGGCGGTCGAGCGGATCCGCCCGCTGGTGGAGGCGGTCCGTGACCATGGCTACCCGGCGATCCGGGAGGCGGCCGAGCGGTTCGACGGGGTCAGCCCGCACCGGCTGCGGGTGCCCACCGAGGCGCTCGCCGCGGCTGAGCGTGACCTCGACCCCGGGGTCCGGGCCGCGCTGCTGGAATGCATCGACCGGACCCGGCGGGTGCACGCCGACCAGCGCCGGACCGACGTCACCACCCAGGTGGTGCCCGGAGGCACCGTCACCGAACGCTGGGTGCCGGTCGGCCGGGTCGGGCTGTACGTGCCCGGCGGGCTGGCGATGTACCCGTCGACCGTGGTGATGAATGTGGTACCCGCCCAGGTCGCCGGGGTGGCGTCGCTGGTGGTGACCAGCCCGCCGCAGCGCGACAACGACGGGCTGCCCGACGCCCGCGTACTGGCCGCCTGCGCCCTGCTCGGCGTCGACGAGGTGTACGCGGTCGGCGGCGCCCAGGCCGTCGCGATGCTCGGCTACGGTGCCGCCGTCGATCCGGACGGGACCGACCGGTGCGCCCCGGTCGACGTGATCACCGGGCCGGGCAACATCTGGGTCACCGCCGCCAAGCGGCTGCTGCGCGGGGTGGTCGGCATCGACGCCGAGGCCGGCCCGACCGAGATCGCCATTCTCGCCGACGACACCGCCGACCCGGTGCACGTCGCCGCCGACCTGATCAGCCAGGCCGAGCACGACCCGTTGGCGGCCAGCGTGCTGGTCACCCCGTCGACCGGGCTGGCCGACGCGGTCGACCGGGAGCTGGCCCGGCAGGTGCCGGCCACTCGGCACGCCGACCGGATCGCCACCGCGCTCGGCGGCGAGCAGTCCGGCACCGTCCTGGTCGACGACCTCGACGCCGGTCTGGCCGTGGTCGACGCGTACGCCGCCGAGCACCTGGAGATCCAGACCCGGGACGCCCGGCAGTGGGCGCTGCGGGTCCGCAACGCCGGGGCGGTCTTCGTCGGCGCGTACGCCCCGGTGTCGCTGGGCGACTACTGCGCCGGCTCCAACCACGTCCTGCCCACCGGCGGCTGCGCCCGGCACTCCTCGGGTCTGTCGGTGCAGTCCTTCCTGCGCGGCATCCACCTCGTCGAGTACGACGCGGACGCGTTGCGTGACGTCGCCGACCACGTGGTCACTCTGGCCGAGGCCGAGGACCTGCCGGCGCACGGGCAGGCGGTCCGGGCCCGGTTCGCCGACCCGACCGGCAGCGCCGCCCCGGCAGCGAACTCACCGGCCGTTTCCCCGATCGCGGGTGGATCGACGGTGACCAGATGACCGGCCCGATCACCCTGGACGACCTGCCGATCCGCGACGATCTGCGCGGGCGCAGCCCGTACGGCGCACCGCAGTTGGACGTGCCGGTGCGGCTCAACACCAACGAGAACTCCTACCCGCTGCCGGACGTCGTGGTCGAGGCGATCGCCGAGGCGGTCACCGCCGAACTGCGGGAACTCAACCGCTACCCGGACCGGGATGCGGTCGCGCTGCGGGCCGACCTGGCCGGCTATCTCGGCCATGGGCTGACCACCGCCGGGGTGTGGGCGGCCAACGGCTCCAATGAGATCCAGCAGCAGCTGCTGCAGGCGTTCGCCGGTCCCGACCGGGTGGCGCTCGGCTTCACCCCGGCGTACTCGATGCATCCGCTGCTGGCGGTGGGCACCGGCACCCGGTGGGTGGACGGCCGGCGCGGACCCGACTTCGACCTGTCCGCCGACGACGCGGCCGGCCAGGTGGTCGAGCACCAGCCGGACCTGGTCTTCCTCTGCTCCCCGAACAACCCGACCGGGACCGCCCTGGACCCGGCGGTGGTGCGGGCGGTGCTGGCCGCCGCGCCGGGCATGGTCGTCGTCGACGAGGCGTACGCCGAGTTCGCCCGCCCCGGCACGGCCAGCGCGGTGCAGCTGCTGTCGACGCATCCACGGCTGGTGGTGACCCGGACGATGAGCAAGGCGTTCGGTTTCGCCGGCGGTCGGCTGGGCTACCTGGCCGCGCATCCGGCGGTGGTCGACGCGGTCCAACTGGTCCGCCTGCCCTACCATCTGTCGGCACTCACCCAGGCGGCGGCCCGGGCGGCGCTGGCGCACCGGGACACCCTGCTCGGTACGGTACGGGTGATCATGCATCAGCGGGACCGGATCGTCGCCGAGCTGCGTCGGCTCGGGCTCACCGTGGCGGACAGCGACGCCAACTTCGTGCTGTGCGGTGTCGATGGCGTCGCCGGTGGCGACCAGCGGGCCGTCTGGCAGGCGTTGCTGGAGCGTGGGGTGCTGGTCCGCGACGTCGGGCTGGCCGGCTGGCTGCGGGTGACCGCTGGGACGCCGCAGGAGACCGACGCGTTCCTCGCCGCGATGACCGAACTGGTCGCCAAGGCCGAACGGGCCGCCACGTCGCAGACAGCCGCAAATTTCCTCCCTGGCCTGCGGGCCGGAGCGTCCACGGAAGGAATCTGATGAACCGCACCGCGCGGGTCGAACGCACCACGGCCGAGACCAAGGTGCTGGTGGAGCTGGACCTCGACGGCACCGGCACCGCCGACATCGGCACCGGTGTCGGCTTCTACGACCACATGCTGCACCAGATCGCCCGGCACGGCGGTTTCGACCTGACCGTACAGACGGTCGGTGACCTGGAGATCGACGCGCACCACACGATGGAGGACACGGCGATCGCGCTGGGCACCGCGCTGCGCCAAGCGCTGGGCGACAAGGCGGGCATCCGCCGGTACGGCTCGGCCACCATTCCGATGGACGAGGTGCTGGTACGAGCGGCGGTCGACCTGTCCGGCCGGCCGTACGTGGTGCACGACGAGCCGGCGCTGGCGCCCTACATCGGGCCGGTCTACCCGACCAGCATGACCCGGCACATCTGGGAGTCACTCGGCCATTCGGCCATGATCACGCTGCACGTGTCGGTGCTGCGGGCCGCCCGCGACGGCGGCCACCCGGATGCGCACCACGTGGTCGAGGCCCAGTTCAAGGCGGTCTCCCGGGCGCTGCGCGAGGCGGTGGCGATCGACCCCCGGTCGGCCGGCTCGGTGCCCAGCACCAAAGGCGCGCTGTAACGTGGACAGCTTCCTGCCGGTAGCGCTGTTCGCGCTGGCCGGGGTGCTGGTCGGTGGTGCCTGGTCGCTGCATCGTCAGGGTGCCGGGCGCGGTGCCGTCGGCCTGGCCGCCGGGCTCGCCCTGCTGGCGGTCGCCGCCGGTGTGTTCTGGCTGCTACCCGGAGGTGACTGATGGCCACGCCACCGCCGGCCGTCGTGGTGCTCGACTACGGCTCCGGCAATCTGCGCTCCGCCGAACGCGCGCTGGCCCGGGCCGGTGCCCAGGTGACCGTGACCGCCGACCTGGCCGCGGCCGACGCCGCCGCCGGGCTGGTGGTGCCGGGTGTCGGCGCGTACGCGGCCTGCATGTCCGGCATCGACGAGTTGGGCGCGGCGCCGGTGATCGCCCGGCGGGTCGCCGAGGGACGCCCGGTGCTCGGCATCTGCGTCGGCATGCAGATCCTCTTCGAGTACGGCGAGGAGCACGGGGTGGTCACCAAAGGGCTCGGCCTGCTGCCCGGCGGGGTTCGCCGGCTGCCCGCCGAGCGGGTGCCGCACATGGGCTGGAACACCGTCGCCGCGCCGGCCGGCAGCACCTTGTTCGCCGGGCAGCCCGCCGACGCCCGGTTCTACTTCGTGCACTCCTACGCGGCGCTCGCCGTCGATCAGCTGACCGCCGCCGGCGCCCTGGTCACCACCACCGGTCACGGGGGCCGCTTCGTGGCCGCCGCCGAACGCGGTGCGCTGTCGGCGACGCAGTTCCATCCGGAGAAGTCCGGCCAGACCGGGGCCACCCTGCTGGGCAACTGGCTGGCCATGCTGACTGCGCCGACCACGACGGGAGGGGAGGACCGGTGAGCAAGGAACGGGCCCGCCGCCGGGCCGCCCGGCTGGCCGAGGCGGAACGCGAGCGGGCCGCCCGGGCCCGGACCAGCGCCCGCCGGCAGCGTCGTCGGTCCGCGCTGCGCCGGCTCACCCCACGCCGGCCGGGCGGGCGCACCGGGCGGTTGTTCATCCGGCGCAGCCGCGCCGAACGCGCCGGGATCGCAGTGCTGACCGTGGCGGCGCTGGCGGTCGTCTGGCTGGCCGTGCCCGACATGGCGCTGCGCCTGCTGCTGATCGCCGTACTGCTGCTCGTGGCACCCGCCGTCGTGGTCATCGCACTCGGCCGACGGACCTGACACCCACCATCTTCGAGGAGACGATCCGTGACTCTGACCCTGCTTCCCGCTGTCGACGTCGCCGACGGCCAGGCCGTCCGCCTGGTCCAGGGCGCGGCCGGTAGCGAAACCTCCTACGGTGATCCGCTGGAGGCGGCGCTCGCCTGGCAGCGTGACGGGGCGGAGTGGATCCACCTGGTCGACCTCGACGCCGCCTTCGGCCGCGGCAGCAACGCCCATCTGCTCGCCGAGGTGGTCCGGCAGCTCGACGTGGCGGTGGAGTTGTCCGGCGGGATCCGCGACGACGAGTCGCTCGCCGCCGCGTTGGGCACCGGCGCGGCCCGGGTCAACATCGGCACCGCCGCGTTGGAGGATCCGGTCTGGTGCGACCGGATCGTCGCCGAGTTCGGCGACCGGGTGGCGATCGGCCTGGACGTGCGTGGCCGTACGCTGGCCGCCCGAGGCTGGACCCGTGACGGCGGCAACCTGTTCGAGATCCTCGAACGGCTGGACAAGGCCGGGGCCGCGCGGTACGTGGTCACCGACATCACCAAGGACGGCACCATGCGGGGACCGAACCTGGACCTGCTCCGTGAGGTGTGCTCGCGGACCGACGCGCCGGTGATCGCCTCCGGCGGCGTCTCCACCCTGGATGATCTGCGGGCGCTTGCCACGCTGGAATCGGCCGGGGTGGAGGGTGTGATCGCCGGCAAGGCGCTGTACGCGGGCGCGTTCAGCGTCGCGCAGGCGCTCGCCGCGCTGCGCGACGCCGGTCGCCCGGAGGTTTCCGGGTGAGCGTCGCGGTCCGGGTGATCCCCTGCCTCGACGTGGACGCGGGCCGGGTGGTCAAGGGGGTCAACTTCGTCGACCTGCGCGACGCCGGGGATCCGGTCGAGCTGGCCGCCGCCTACGACGCGGCCGGAGCGGACGAGCTGACCTTCCTCGACGTCACCGCCTCTTCCGACGCCCGCGGCACCATGCTGGACGTGGTCCGCCGGACCGCCGAGTCGGTGTTCATCCCGCTCACCGTCGGCGGCGGGGTGCGTTCGGTGGAGAACGTGGACACGCTGCTGCGCGCCGGGGCGGACAAGGTCGGGGTGAACACCGCGGCGATCGCCCGTCCCGGTCTGATCGCTGAGGTCGCCGACCGGTTCGGCCGGCAGGTGCTGGTGCTGTCCCTGGATGTACGCCGCGCCGGGCGGGAGACGGTCGCCAGCGGCGACACGCCGAGCGGGTTCGAGGTGACCACCCATGGCGGTCGGCGGGGGACCGCGATCGACGCGGTGGCCTGGGCGCGGCGCGGGGCCGAACTGGGTGCCGGTGAGATCCTGCTCAACTCGATGGACGCCGACGGCACCAAGGCGGGTTTCGACGTCGAGCTCATCGCTGCGGTACGGGCGGTGGTCGACATACCGGTGATCGCCAGCGGCGGTGCCGGTGCCACCGCGCACTTCCCACCGGCGGTGGCCGCCGGGGCTGACGCGGTCCTCGCCGCGAGCGTGTTCCACTTCGGCGAGCTGACCATCGGCGCGGTCAAACAGGAGCTGCGTGACGCCGGCCACCCGGTGCGCTGACCGCCGTAGCCGACCCCGTCGACCCGCCCGAGGTCAGGCCCGGCCCTGCTGGGCGGCGGCGGAGTTCTCCACCGAACGCCGGGGCACCGGCGGCAGGAAACGCCCGGTGTATTCGAGCATCGCGGCGGCGTGGTCCTGGTCGTCCAGCCGCCACTCGGCCTCGGTGGCGGCGTACCGCTGGTCGAGCACCCCGTGCACACTGTCCACCGTGGTGGTCAGACCGCTGCGTGGCCGGTCCCGCCACAGCTGTTCCCCGGCCTCGGTCACCAGGAACCAGCCGTCGCTGACCGAGATCAGGTCGGCACCGAGCAGTCGGCGTACCCCGGTCTCTATTTCTTCCCGGGTGGGGATCGCCTGGTTGAGGTGTTCGGCGGTGGCGAGCACGTCGACCAGACGTACCCCTTCGGGTCGACGGCTCAGCGGCGACCTGCGGTGCCGACCCACCTTGCCCGCGATGACCGCCGAGACGAAGATCCACGCGTCCGACCAAGCCCACCCCTCGTCCATCATCTGCCCATGATGCCGCGCCGGGCGCGCGGGCGGAACTCCTGTGCTTGGCTGTGGACATGCTTTTGCCACGTCCCACCCACCTGATCCGTGAGGCCGGGCATTTCGCCCTCGATGCCGCGACCAGCGTGTGCGCGCCGGTCGGTGTCGCCGACCTGCTGCGCGAGCTGCTCACCCCGGCGACCGGGCTGCCGTTGCCGCCGGTCGGGGCACCCGGCGATGGCGTGATCAGCCTGCTGGTGCGCGATGATCCCGAGCTCGGTGCCGAGGGCTACCGGCTGCGGGTCGACCCGGCCGGGGTCCGGGCGGTGGCCGCCGCCGAGGCCGGGCTGCGCTGGGCGGTGCAGACGCTGCGGCAGTTGCTGCCCGAGCAGGTGTACGCGGCCGGCCCGGTCACCGGGGTGCCGTGGCGGCTGCCGATGGTGGAGATCGTCGACGTGCCGGCGTACCCCTGGCGGGGGTCGCTGCTCGACGTGGCCCGCTGGTGCCACCCGTTGCCGCTGCTCTACCGCTACGTCGACGTGCTGGCCATGCACAAGCTCAACACCCTGCACCTGCATCTGACCGATGACCAGGGTTGGCGGTTCGAGGTGCGGCGGTACCCCCGGTTGACCGAGGTGGGCGGGTTCCGCGTGGCGTCGCCGGCCGGTCACCTCCGGGACGGCCGCAGTGACGGGGTGCCGCACGGTGGCTGGTACCGGCAGGCGGAGCTGCGTGACCTGGTGGCGTACGCGGCTCGGCGCGGCGTGCGGATCATGCCGGAGATCGACCTGCCCGGGCACGCCCAGGCGGCGATCGCGGCCTATCCCGAGTTCGGCAACGATCCGACCCGCCAGTTGGCAGTCGGGACGACCTGGGGGATCTCCACCCACGTACTCAACCTGGAACCGGCCACGTTGGCCGCCGTGCACCACATCCTCGACGAGGTGGTCGAGGTCTTCCCGTTCGAGTACGTGCACGTCGGCGGGGACGAGGTGCCGACCGCCGAGTGGGCGGCGAACCCGGCGGCCGTCGCTCGTGCCACCGAACTCGGCCTGCCCCGGGTGGCGGACCTGCAGGGCTGGTGGACCGGGCGGCTCGCCGAGCATCTGGCGGGCCACGGCCGGCGGACTGCAGTCTGGGACGAACTGCTCGACCGGGGTGCACCGGCCGGGGCCACCGTCTTCGCCTGGCGGGGCATCGACCGGATCGACGCGGCCCGGGCCGCCGGTCTGCCGGTGGTCGCCGCGCCGTACAGCCACACGTACTTCGACTGGGCCGAGTCCGACGATCCGGCCGAGCCGTTGGCCATCGCCGGGGTGCTGCCGCTGCGCACGGTGTACGGGTTCCAGCCCGGCGACGTGCTCGGGGTGCAGGGGCAGCTGTGGAGCGAGTACCTGCCCACCGAGCAGCGGGTGTGGTGGCGGGCCTTCCCCCGGCTGGCGGCGTTGGCCGAGGTGGGCTGGTCCGGACCGGTGCCGACCGACGACACCGGCGCGGTCCCGCCCGGGGTGTGGGCGGAGTTCCGTAGCCGGCTGACCGGGCAGCTGCGCCGGCTGGACCGGGCCGGTGTCAGCTACCGTCCACCGGATGACTGACCGCCGGGACCGGCTCGGGCGCGGTTCTGTCGGGCGCGGCTGCGTCGGTGGGTACGGTGCACAGCGGCAGGAAGAACTGCACCAGCGGTCCGATGCCGACGGCGTAGAGCACGGTGCCCAGCCCGGCGGTGCCGCCCAGCAGCCAGCCGCACGCCAGCACGGTCAGCTCGATCACGGTGCGGACCAGCCGGACCGAGCTGCGCGGGTGCCGGGCCACCCAGCCGGTCATCAACCCGTCCCGGGGGCCGGGGCCCATCCGCGCCCCGATGTACAGGCCGGTGGCCAGGCCGTTGAGCACGATCCCGGCGACCAGGAACGTGCCCCGGACCGGCAGGTGCGTCGGTGCCGGCAGTAGTGCGAGGCCAGCGTCCACCGCGACGCCGATCACCACCACGTTGCTGACCGTGCCGAGGCCGGGCCGCTGCCGCAGCGGTATCCACAGCAGCAGCACGGCGCCGCCGACGAGCACCGTGACGGTCCCGAAGCTCAGCCCGGTCAGCTGGGTCAACCCCTGGTGGAAGACGTCCCACGGGTTCAGCCCGAGATCCGACTCGATCATCAGCGCCATGCTGACGCCGTACAGGGTGAGGCCGGCGTAGAGCTGTCCGAGCCGCCGGGGCAGTCGCCGACCCGGGTGGCGGCCGGGGCGGCCGCCGGGATGGTGACCGGGGTTGGGATCCGGTCTGCAGCGGAGTCCACCGCCGTTGCCAATTCTGGTCATGCATGCCACTCTGAAGTCCAATCGGCGATGGCGGTACGGCCAATTGGAGGCAACTGGTTATGGCGGTGATCGTGCGGGGGAGCCAATTGGCCCGGCTGCTCGGCCAGTGGCATGCCCTGCCCGGCCGGCGGCGCAACCCGGACTACGCCGCGTTGGCCGGGGCGGTCCGCGGCCTGCTCGCTGACGGGCGGCTGCCGCTCGGCGTACGGCTGCCGGCCGAGCGGGAACTGGCCGAGGCGCTGCGGATCAGCCGGACCACCGTCACCGCCGCGTACCGCAGCCTGCGGGAGACCGGCCACCTGACCAGCCGCCGGGGAGCCGGCAGCTGGACCACGTTGCCCAGCGGCCACCAGGTCGCCAGCTCCGGGCTGTGGACTGCGGAGACCGCCCCCGACATGATCGACTTGGGGTACGCGGCGCTGGCCGCCCCGCCCGAGCTGGTGCCGGCGGCCCGGGCCGCCGCCGAGGACCTGCCCCGCTACCTGCAGCACGCCGGCTACTACCCGACCGGGCTTGCCGAGCTACGGGCCTCGGTAGCCCAGGGCTACACCCGGCGTGGTCTGCCCACCAGCGCGGAACAGATCATGGTGACCAGCGGCACCCAGCACGCCCTCGACCTGGTGCTACGGCTGCTGCTGCCAGCCGGCGCGCCGGTGCTGGTCGAGTCGCCCACCTACCCGAACGCGCTCGCCGCGCTCGCCGCCCGCCGGGCCCGGATCGCCACCCACGGACTGGCGACCACCGACGGCGACGGGTGGGACGCCGACCTGCTGCTCGGCGCGATCCGGCAGGACCGGCCCCGGTTGGCCTACCTGATCCCCGAGTTCCAGAACCCGACCGGTCACCTGATGTCGACAGCGCTGCGGGAGCGGGTGGTCGCGGCGGCCCACGCCAGCGGCACCGACCTGGTGGTCGACGAGTCGTTCGTGGACCTGCCGCTGGACGGCACCCCGGTGCCGCCGCCTACCGCGGTCTTCGACCGGCATTCCCGGGTGATCTCCGTCGGGGGGATGAGCAAGCCCTACTGGGGTGGGCTGCGGATCGGCTGGGTGCGGGCCTCGGCGCCGTTGGTGCAGCGACTGGCCGCGCTGCGGGTCGGGGTGGACATGGCCGGTCCGGTGCTGGACCAGCTGGTCGGGGTCCACCTGCTGGCCGCTGCGGACACCATCGTGCCGGCCCGGTTGGCGCAGCTCACCGCCCAGCGGGACGCGTTGCTCGCCGAGCTGGCCAGCGTGCTGCCCGAGTGGCGGGTCACCGTGCCGCACGGCGGGGTGACCCTCTGGGCGGAGCTGGACGGCCCGATCTCCAGCGCGCTCGCCAGGGCGGCTGAGGAGTCCGGGGTACGACTGGCCCCTGGTCCCCGGTTCGGCATCGACGGCACCCTGGAGCGGTTCCTGCGGTTGCCGTTCACCCTGCCGGTGCCGGTGCTGACCGATGCGGTACGACGGATCGCCGCCGTGCGCTACGACCTTGACCGCACCAGCCGCCGCCAGTGGCGGGAACCCGCTATGATCGCCTGACGGCGGCTGGTGCCCGACCCCACGGTCAGATCTCGGCGAGCTGACCGGCGTACATCCGGTCGATCTCGGCGGCGAAGTTGTTCTCCACGATCCGGCGTTTGATCTTGAGCGACGGCGTCATCTCGCCGTCCTCGATGGTCAGATCCCGACTGAGGATAGCGAACTTCTTGATTGTCTCCCACCGGTTGAGCTTGGCGTTGAGTTCGGCGACGTAGCCCGCCACCAGAGTGTGCACCTCGGGCGAGGCGACGATCTCGGCGTACAGTCGGCCGGCCAGCGGTCCGTCGGCGGCCCATCCGGTGATGGCGTCCGGGTCCAGGGTGACCAGCATGGTGCAGTAGTTGCGGGCCTGGCCGATCACCACCGCCTGCGAGGTGTACGGACAGACCGCCTTGAACAGGCCCTCGATGTGCGACGGTGCCACGTACTTGCCACCGGACGTCTTGACCAGGTCCTTCTTGCGGTCGGTGATGGTCAGGAAGCCCTCGTCGTCGAGGTTGCCGATGTCGCCGGTGCGGAAGAACCCGTCGGCGGTGAACGCCTCGGCGGTCTCCGCCGGCAGGTTGTGGTAGCCACGCATCACCGGTGCGCCGCGCAGCAGCACCTCGCCGTCCTCGTCGATGCGGCACTCCAGGTCGCCCAGCGCCTGCCCGACGGTGCCGATCTTGATCTGGACCGGCCGGTTGACGAAGTTGGCCGCGCTCGCCTCGGTCAGCCCGTAGCCCTCGCAGATCGGCAGGTTGGCGGCGGCGAAGAACTCGGCGATGTCCGGGCTCAGCGGCGCCGAACCGGAGACCAGCGCGTTGATGTGCCCGCCGAGGCGGGCCTGGAGCTTGCTGAAGACCAGCTTCTCGGCGATCGCGTACTTGAGCTTCAGCCCACCCGACACCGGCCGGCCGGCCTGTTGCCGGGCGACCCGCTGGCGACCGACGCCGACCGCCCAGTCGAAGATCCGGGCCTTGGCGCCGCCGGCCTCCTGTGCTGTGGTGACCGCCTTGTTGTAGACCTTTTCGAAGATCCGCGGGGCGGCGCACATCAGCGTGGGCCGGACCACCGACAACATGTCGACCAGTTTGTCCACCCGGCCGTCCACGTAGGTCGGAAGTCCGACGTGGATGATGCTGCATAGCAGGGTCTTGCCGAACGAGTGCGACAGCGGCAGCCAGAGGTACTGCAGGTCGTCGGGGTTCATGATGCCCAGCTGGGACTGGGCGACAGCCTCCCAGCACCAGCCCCGGTGCAGCAGCTCGACGCCCTTGGGCCGCCCGGTGGTGCCGGAGGTGTAGATCAGGGTGGCCAGGTGCTCCGGCTCGATGGTGGTGGCGATCCGTTCGATCAGGCCGGGTTCCTCGGCGAGTGCCTGGGCGCCGCGTTCCTCCAGCTCGGCCAGGGTGAGCTGGGGGACCGTCGCGGCGGGGTCGGCTGCTCCGTCGATGAGCACCACGTGGGTCAGCGCGGGCAGGTCCGCGCCAACCATCTTGTCGGCCTGGGCGCGGTTCTCAGCGATCAGGATCTTCGAGCCGGAGTCGCCGACGATGAACGCCGCGTCGGCCGGCTCGGTGGTGGGGTAGACGGTGGTCGTCGCGCCGGCGGCGCACATGATGCCCAGATCGGCCAGCACCCATTCGATCCGGGTGTTGGCCAGGATGGCCACCCGGTCCTCGTTGCCGACGCCCAGCCCGTACAGGCCGGCGGCGATCGCCCTGGTCCGGCCGGCGACCTCGGCCCAGGTCATCCAGGTCAGGCCGGAGTCGCCGGGGGCCGGGCCGGCGATCGCGTTCCGGTCCGGCGTGGCAGCCACCCGCTGCAGAAACATGTCGGGAATCGACCGGTATGGGACGTCGAGAGCCATCGGGTCCGTCGCCTCCGCATATGTGATAGTGAGCGCCGTCACGTAAATTCTGTGTTACCGAACAGTAGTGCCAGGGTCGGCTTTCGGCTAGCCCCAAGCGTCGCCCAGCGCGGCAAACCCGGCCAGGTCTCGCGGTGCCGTTCCTCGTCAAGGGCTGGTTCGCCCGTGCCCGGCGGTGTCCGGCGGCGGTGCCCGGCTTCGGGGTCGGCGGCCCGGGCCGGCGCCGGGCACCGCAAACCATGCGTCGGCGGTATAGGGATATCGATATATAAACCTGCCTACGCTCCTGCATACGATCCCATCGATCGATATCCCGATCGCCCGCCCGCGACCGAGACGGCCACAAGCCGACGCGGGTGTCCGCATCCAGGAAGGAACAGGGATGACCGTTCTTCGTACCACCGGCCGCCGGCTGCTGCTGGCCGGCTGCGCCGCCGCCGTCGCCACCGCGCTGGTTGGCAACCCGGCGGCCGCCGCTCCGGCCGGGGAGATCAAGCTCGCCGGCGGGGCCACCGCGGTCGCGGGCAGCTACATCGTGGTGTTCACCGACGCCGCCGTCGCGGCCCGGAATGACGCGGCCCGCGCGGTCGCCGTCGCCGACCGGGCCGACAGCCTCGCCGCACAGTACGGCGGTGCCGTCAACCGTGTCTTCGGCGCCGCGGTCAACGGCTTCGAGGCGCGGCTGTCGCCGTCGGCCGCTCGCCGGCTCGCCGCGCACTCGTCCGTGGCGTACGTGGAGCAGAACCACACCGTGTCGCTCGCCGCGACCCAGAACAACCCGCCGTCCTGGGGTCTGGACCGCATCGACCAGCGCAACCGGCCGCTGAACAACGCCTACACCTACCCCACGACGGCAAGCAACGTCACCGCGTACATCATCGACACCGGCATCCGCACCACGCACAACGACTTCGGTGGGCGGGCCCGCGCCGGCTACGACGCGTTCGGCGGCACGTCGGCGGACTGCAACGGACACGGCACCCACGTCGCCGGTACGGTCGGCGGCAGCGCGTACGGGGTGGCCAAGGGCGTCCGGCTGGTCGCCGTTCGGGTGCTCAACTGTTCCGGCGGCGGCACCATCGCCGGGGTCGTCGCCGGGGTCAACTGGGTCACCGCCAACGCGGTGAAGCCGGCGGTGGCGAACATGAGCCTCGGCGGCGGGGCCAGCAGCACGCTGGACAGCGCGGTGGCGAACTCCATCTCCTCCGGCGTCAGCTACGCGGTGGCGGCCGGCAACTCGAACGCCAACGCCTGCAACTACTCGCCGGCCCGGGTCTCCAGCGCGATCACCGTCGGCGCCACCACCAGCAGCGACGCCCGCGCGTCGTACTCCAACTACGGCTCCTGCCTGGACATCTTCGCGCCGGGTTCGTCGATCACCGCACCGTGGTACAACAGCAACACCGCGACCAACACCATCAGCGGCACCTCGATGGCTTCCCCGCACGTGGCGGGTGCCGCCGCTCTGGTGCTCGGCCGGTTCCCCTCCTACAGCCCGTCCCAGGTGGCCAGCTACCTGGTCAGCAACGCCACCACCGGCGTCGTGTCCAGTGCGGGCTCCGGCTCGCCGAACCGCCTGCTCTTCGTGGTCAACTGATCCGGTGATCAGCTGACCGATCCGACGAGTCGAGCAGTGCACGCGGCCCCCGGGCACCCCAGCGCCCGGGGGTCGCACCCGTTGCTACCGCCGAATGGTGACAGTGCTGAGGGTAGTCGTATGCATACTGCGAGTAGTATGACCGAAGAGATATAGGAAACTGTCAATCAGCTCCGACCTACGATCGGTCCGATCGGCATCGTCGATCGTTCATCTGTCCGCAGTGGGCGCTCCGCTGTGGATCAAAGATCGAAGGAAGGACGGAGATGACACCCTTGCGCACGCACGTCCGGCGGGCCCTGGTACTGGTCGTGGCGGCGGCCGTCGCCACCATCACGGTCACCCCGCCGGCCGCGGCCGCACCCACCGGCGAGATCCGCCAGGCGGGTGGCGCCACCGCGGTGACGGGCAGCTACATCGTCACGTTGAAGGCCAGCGCGGTGAGCGGCTCCCGCACCACGCGGACCGCCCGGATCGCGACCCGCGCCGCCGCCCTCGCCGGCACCTACGGTGGTGTGGTCAACCGGCTGTACGAGACCGCCTTCACCGGCTTCGAGATCAAACTCTCCGAGGCCGCCGCCCGTCGCCTGGCGGCGCACTCGTCCGTGGCGTACGTGGAACAGAACCACACCGTCTCGCTGGCGGGCACCCAGGTCAACCCGCCGTCCTGGGGTCTGGACCGGATCGACCAGCGTTACCTGCCGCTGGACCGCTCCTACACCTACCCGAACACCGGTTCGACGGTCACCGCGTACATCATCGACACCGGCATCCGGTTCGACCACACCGACCTCAGCCCCCGGGCCGTCCCCGGGTACGACGCGTTCGGCGGCACGTCGGCGGACTGCAACGGGCACGGCACCCACGTCGCCGGTACGGTCGGTGGCACCAGGTTCGGAGTGGCCAAGCAGGTCCGGCTGGTCGCCGTCCGGGTGCTCAACTGCTCCGGCAGCGGGACCGTCGCCGGGGTCCTCGCCGGCGTCAACTGGGTCACCACCAACGCCGCCGGCCGACCGGCGGTGGCGAACATGAGCCTCGGCGGCGGGGCCAGCGCCACGCTGGACAGCGCCGTGACCGCCTCGATCGCCTCCGGCGTCAGCTACGCGGTGGCGGCCGGCAACTCGAACGCCGACGCCTGCAACTTCTCGCCGGCCCGGGTGACCGCCGCGATGACCGTCGGGGCCACCGACCGCAACGACAACCGGGCACCGTACTCCAACTGGGGACGCTGCCTGGACCTGTTCGCGCCCGGATCGCAGATCACCTCGGCCTGGCACACCAGCCCGACCGCTACCAACACGATCAGCGGCACCTCGATGGCCGCCCCGCACGTGGCCGGCGCGGCCGCCATGGTGCTGCAGGCGTACCCGAACTACACCCCGGCGCAGGTGACCGCCTTCATCCTGCGGCTCGCCACGCCGAACGTGGTGGTCAACCCCGGGCCCGGCTCGCCGAACCTGCTGCTCTACGTGCTGTTCCGGAACATCATCACTCCGGTACCGACGCTGACCGTCAATCCGACCGTGATCCCGACCCTCACCCCACGCCCGACCTTCACCCCACGCCCGACGCTGACCCCACGCCCGACGTTGACTGCGGTGCCGACGCTGACCCAGCGTCCGCCGCTGCTGCCCGCACCGATCGGCTGATCCGTCCGGCCGCCGGGACGGGCGGCACCTCGTCCCGGCGGCCGGCCGACCGGCCCGGACCGCCACTCAGCGATCCCGGCGGTCGTCATCGTCGTCGCGGTCGACCTTGACGATGTCTCCAGTCACCCGATCGATGTCCAGGTCCCACTCGACGCCGTCGGCTACGACCTCGACCTCCCAGATCGGCCGGCCGTCCGTGCCGGTACGCGGTACCGAAGTCGTTTCCTGTCCCGACTCGCTGGCGACCACAGCCGGGCTGGGTGACCCGGCACCGCCGGTCACGTCCTGGGCCGCCGCGCCGAGCGCGGTGCCCGCGACGGCGAGCGCGGCGACCGCACCCAGCCCGATCATCACGATCATCGGTCTGCTGGCCATCTCCAACCTCCTGTCGTCGTGGTACGACCAAAGGTTCGCCCGTCGCCGGATAGCGGCACGCTGCGTCGTCGACAAAGCGGGGTTGAACCGAACGGGCCGGGCTGGCTCAGCCGCCGGTGGGCGGCCCGAACCGCAGCGTCACCACCGCGCCGGGGGAGCCGTCGGCCAGCTCGAGCCGACCACCGCTGGCCTGCGCGGCCCGGCGGGCGATGTCCAGACCCAGACCGGTGGAGCCGGCCCCTGAGACGCCACGTAGGACCAGCCTGTGCGGCATGCCGGGGCCGTCGTCGGCGACGGCGGTCACCCGGGCTGGTACCGGCTGGAGTTCACCGACCAGTCGTAGGTGCCACGGATCCAGTTTCGTCGCGTCGCGACCAGGCGGGCCACCGACGGCGGCGCGTCGGTCAGCACCTCGGCCTGCAGCCGGAGGAACAGCGCGAGACCGTCGTTGAACCGTTCGGCGGCGGTGGCCAGAGCCGCCGCCGGACCGTGGCCGGTCTCGTGGGCGATCACGGTGGCCAGGTTGTGGGGATCCTGGCCATGTTCCTTGCCGTACGAGAACAGGTCGTTGCACCAGCAGACCAGATCCGCCGCCACAGTGTTCAGTCTGGCGAGCCTCGGGTCAACCCGGTGACGGGAATGCGGCAGTCCGCTTTCGGCGAGGTCGGTGAGCGCGAAACTGGGCAGTACCGCGCCGGCGTGCCGGCGCATCTGGATGTACTCGGCGACCGCCGGCACCCGGCCCTGCTGGCGGTTGCCGGCTTCCCAGAGCAGCGCGAAGAGGTACTGGTGCAGCGAAGCGGTGAACCGAAGCAGGACCCCGGGCCGGCCCA
This sequence comes from Solwaraspora sp. WMMA2065, assembly GCF_030345075.1. NCBI lineage: Bacteria > Bacillati > Actinomycetota > Actinomycetes > Micromonosporales > Micromonosporaceae > Solwaraspora > Solwaraspora sp. WMMA2065. The sequence goes on along the minus strand of NZ_CP128361.1, from coordinate 2,342,943 downwards.
GCCGGCGGATCCGGTGGCACAGATCCTCGAGGGTCAGCGTCAGCGGCGACCGCTCGGCCGGATCGTCCGGGTCGGTCGGTGGCGTCGCACCGGGTCCGTCGAGTGCGCGCATCAACTGGCTGATCACCGGTGCGACCCGGCCCGGGTCGGTGCCGAGCCCGTCCTCGTCACACCGGTCGTCGAGGGCGAACAGCCAGGTGATCAGGTCACTGAGCAGCTGCACCCGGTCGATGTCCGCGTCGGGCGCGGCCCGGGCGGCCAGCTCGGCGGCGTTGGCGCGGTGCAGCCGGGCGACACGCTGCGGATCGGCGGTCAGCCCGTGCCGGTCCGCCCAGCTCGCCGATGCCCGGGCGAGCGTCGACCGGTACGGGCTGGCACGGGGCCGGAACGGTGGGGCGACCACGGACGTCGGTGCGAACGCGCGCATACGGCCTCCAGCCGGCCGCCCAGGGAAGGGAAGGCGTGCCGGTATGATCATCATCGCGGTCCGGGCGGGCCGCGACGAGGATCATCGCTAGAAGCCGAAGCGGGCGTTACGCAATCGTTCTTCGACCGGGGCGGCGCAGTCCATCTGGACCCGGGCCACCCGCTGCCGGCCGGTCAGGAAGAGCACCAGTTCCCCGGGTGGGGCGCTGATCGACACCTGGTCCCCGCCGGTCCCGGTCCCGGTCCCGGTCCCGGTCGCCACGTCGCCGTAGCCGTCGGCGACGACGGTGACCGTGCCGGGGAACCTGCGCAGCCGCAGCTTGGTCAGCGCCGAGACGCGCTTCCACAGTGCGGCCTGCTCGCCGGGCGGCAGGTCCCGGGTCTGCCAGTCCGGCTGGGCGCGGCGGACGTCCTCGTGATGGATGAAGAACTCCATCAGGTTGACCACCTCGTCGGTGATTCGGTTGCTCACCGGACTCCACGCCGGTGGCTGCCGGACCATCCGTACCAGGTCCGGGAAGGATCGGGCGGCCAGTTCGAGCCGGACCCGTTCGCTGTAGCCGCGCAGCAGCGGCAGCCAGATGCCCGCTGCCGCGTCGGGCCGCTGCTCCCGGACGATCAGGTGCGCGGCGAGATCCCGGGTGGTCCACCCGACGTTCACCGTAGGGGCATCCGGACCAACGGCAAGGAACAGGTCGGCCAGGGCATGACGTTCCATCTGTGCGAACCGCGCCATGACCCGATCCTAGGCACGCGACGGACGTCGTGCCGAGCAAGTCGACGTTGCGGTACGGGGCCAGGTGCCGGCGCCGGGGGGCGTGCTGTGTCGGTGGCCACAGTCGTCGTACCCCGCTGGCATTGTGGGTCGGTAAGGATGAGATTTGATGATCAGGACTTACAGTCGGGGGTAGCGTGGCCAATCGAACAAGCCGTGACGTCCTGCTCCGCGGCCTGTGGGTGCTCGGCCAGGGCATCCGCGAGCAGCCAGGGCTGTTCACCGTCGGCGTCGGCGGCAGCGTCGTGTTCGGGCTGCTCACCATCGCCAGCGCGTACGTGGTCGGGGCGATCGTGGGAGAGGTGGTGGTCCCGTCGATCGAGTCCGGGCGGGTGGAGACCGGCCTGCTCGGAGCCGGCGCGGCGGCCCTGCTGGCGGTGAGCGTGGTCAAGGTGGTGGGCATCTTCGGCCGGCGGCTCGGCGCCGGCTTCATGCAGTACCGCCTGCAGGCCAGCTACCGCCGCCGGGTCACCCGTCGCTACCTCGACCTGCCGATGTCCTGGCACCAGCGGCACCCCACCGGCACCCTGCTGTCGAACGCGAACTCCGACGTCGAGGCGACCTGGTTCCCGGTCGCCCCGTTGCCGTTCGCCGTCGGCACGGTGGTGATGCTGGTCACGGCGATCGCCGCACTGTTCGCCACCGACTGGGTGCTCGCACTGGTCGGGCTGGCGGTGTTCCCGGCGCTGTTCGCCCTCAACGTGGTCTACTCCCGCCGGATGGCGCCCCGGCAGGTCCGGGCGCAGCAGTTGCGGGCTGAGGTCAGCGGGATCGCGCACGAGAGCTTCGACGGCGCCCTGGTGGTCAAGACCATGGGGCGGGAGGCCCAGGAGACTGCCCGGTTCGCCGGCCGGGCGGTCGAGCTGCGCGACGCGCTGATCTCCGTCGGCCGGCTGCGCGGGCTGTTCGACCCGTTGCTGGAGACCCTGCCCAGCCTCGGCACCCTCGCCGTACTGCTGGTCGGTGCCGCCCGGCTGCGGCAGGGCGCGGTGAGCGTGGCCGACCTGGTCAGCGTCGCGTTCCTGTTCACCGTGCTGGCCTTCCCGGTCCGGGCGATCGGCTGGGTGCTGGCCGAGCTGCCGCGCAGCGTCGCCGGATGGGACCGGGTGCGGCACGTGCTCACCGCCACCGGCGAGATGCCGTACGGCGACACCGAACTGCCCGCCGCCGCCACCCCGGCGAGTCTGGTCTTCGACCGGGTCTGGTTCAGCTACCGACCCCCGGTCGGCGAGCCCACCGCGCCGGCCCCGGCCGACCAGCCCGTCGACCGGACCGCGGTCACCGTGCCCGGCGCCGACGCCGCGCTGCCGCCGGTGCTGCGCGACGTCTCGTTCACCGTGCCCGCCGGGCGGACCGTGGCTCTGGTCGGGCCGACCGGAGCCGGTAAATCGACCATCGCCGCGTTGGCCGCCCGGCTGGTCGACCCCACCGCAGGCCGGGTCATGCTGGACGACGTCGAACTGCCCTGGCTGACCGCCGGCTCGCTGGCCCGCACGGTCTCCCTGGTCGCCCAGGTGCCGTTCGCCTTCGACGACACGGTCCGGGCGAACGTCACCCTGGACCGGCCAGGGCTGACCGACGAGGTGGCCTGGTCGGCGCTGCGGCTGGCCGAGGCGGACGGGTTCGTCGCGGCGCTCGACGACGGGTTGGACACCGTCGTCGGTGAGCGCGGCACCACACTCTCCGGCGGTCAGCGGCAGCGGCTCACCCTGGCCCGCGCGTTGGCCGGGCAGCCCCGGCTGCTGGTGCTCGACGACGCGACCAGCGCCGTCGACCCCCGGGTGGAGGCGGCGATCCTGGCCGCGCTGCGCAACTCCGAGATCGCCACGTCGATCCTGATCGTCGCGTACCGGCGGGCCACCATCGCCCTCGCCGACGAGGTGGTCTACCTCGACCAGGGCCGGGTGGTGGACCACGGCACGCATCAGCAGCTGCTGGCCCGCTGCCCCGGCTACAACGACCTGGTCACCGCGTATGAGCAGGCGGAAGCGGAGCGGGAGCGGACCCGGTCCGGCACCGGCACCGCCAGCGGCGACGGCGATCCCGGCGGTGGTCCGGCGCGGGCGGCGGAGGTGGTCGCGTGAGTGCGCCCACCGTCGACCGGTCCGACCGCGAGCGTCGAGGCGACCCCGTTGCCCCGTCGGGCGGGTCGGCCGCCGGCCCGCTGGCAGGCACACCCGAGTCGACCTGGCAGACGATGCGTCGCGGGCTGGCGCTCTCCCCGGAGCTGCGGACCGGGCTGGCCGGCACCCTGCTGCTGGCGTTGGTGTCGATGATCGGCCGGGCCGCCATCCCGGTCGCGGTCCAGCAGGCCATCGACAACGGCCTGCGCGCGCCGGGCGGCCCCGATCTCGAAGTGGTGGGCACGATCGTCGCGGCCACCACCGCCGTGCTGGTCGTGACGACCATCTGCGGCTACTTCATGGTGCGCCGACTGTTCACGGTCAGCGAGACCGCGCTCGCCGCCGTGCGGACCCGTGCGTTCCGGCACGTGCACGACCTGTCCATGCTGCACCAGCAGTCCGAGCGGCGCGGTTCGCTGGTCAGCAGGGTCACCAGCGACGTCGACCAGATCACCCAGTTCCTGCAGTGGGGCGGGGTCATCCTGCTGATCAGCATGGGTCAGGTGGTGGTGACCGCTGCCGTGATGGCGGTCTACTCGTGGCAGCTGACCCTGGTGGTCCTCGCCGCCTTCGTTCCCGCGCTGCTGATCATCCGGGCGTTCCAGCGTCGGCTCGCGGCCGCGTACGGCGTGGTCCGTCAACGCACCGGCGCGCTGCTCGCCGCGGTCGCGGAGAGCGTGGTCGGTGCGGCGGTGATCCGGGCGTACGGCGTGTCCCGACGCACCGCCGGTCGGCTGGACGAGGCGATCGAAGGGCAGCGCCGCGCCCAGCAGCGTGCGCTGCGGACCAGCGTGGTCAGCTTCTCCACCGGGGAGATCGCCGCTGGCCTGGCATTGGCCGGGGTGGTGGTGGTCGGCGTCCGGATGGGGGTGGACGGCGGACTGACCGTCGGCCAGCTCACCGCGTTCCTGTTCCTGGTGACCCTGTTCATTCAGCCGGTCCAGATCGCCACCGAGGTGCTCAACGAGGCGCAGAACGCGATCGCCGGCTGGCGGCGGGTGCTCGACGTGCTGGACGTCGCTCCGGATGTGGCCGACCCGGGCGCCGACGGGGTGCACCTGCCCGGCGGGCCGCTGGACGTGCGGTTCGAGCAGGTCTGCTTCGCCTACCCGGGCGGGCCGCCGGTGCTCTCCGAGGTGGCCTTGGAGATCCCGGCGAAGACCCGGGTGGCGGTGGTAGGCGAGACCGGCAGCGGCAAGACGACCTTCGCGAAGCTGCTCACCAGGCTGATGGACCCGGTGTCCGGGCAGGTCAAGCTTTCCGGCGTACCGCTCGACCGGGTCCGGTTCGAGTCGCTGCGGTCCCGGGTGGTGATGGTTCCGCAGGACGGTTTCCTGTTCGACGCGACGGTCGCCGAGAACGTCCGGTTCGCCCGCCCGGAGCTCACCGACGGGCAGCTGACCGCCGCCTTCGCGGAGTTGGGGCTGGCCGACTGGGTGACGGGCCTGCCGGACGGGGTGCACACTGCGGTGGGTGAGCGGGGCGAGGCGCTCAGCGTCGGTGAGCGGCAACTGGTGGCGCTGGTCCGGGCCTACGTGGCGGATCCGGATCTGCTGGTGCTCGACGAGGCGACCAGCGCGGTGGACCCGGCGACCGAGGTACGGCTGCAGCGGACCCTGGAGGCGGTCACCCGGGGTCGCACCACGGTGGCGATCGCGCACCGGCTGTCCACCGCCCAGGCGGCCGACGAGGTGATCGTCATGGACCGTGGCCGGGTGGTACAGCGGGGCCCGCACGAGGAACTGCTCGCCGATCCGAAGTCGGTCTACGGTCGGCTCTTCGCCTCCTGGCTGGAGCAGACCCGGTGACCGCCGGCTCCGCGCCGTACCCGCCAGGCAGGCCACCGGGCCGGCAGGTACGGCGCCCTGGGGTCAGCGGGAGTAGAACTCGACGACCAGCTGCTCGTCGCAGATGATCGGCACCTCGCGGCGGGCGGGCTCGCGAATCAGGGTCGCGGTCAGTTCGGTGAGGCTGACCGACAGGTACGGCGCCCCCGGCCCGTCGCCGGCGTGCGCCCCGGCGGCGGCGATCTGGAACGGCGGTTTGGTCCGGCTGCGTTCCCGGACCTGGACCAGCTGACCCGGGCGCAGCCGGTACGACGGCCGGTCCACCTTGTGACCGTCCACGGTGAAGTGGCCGTGGGCGACGAGCTGCCGTGCCTGGTAGATGGTGCGGGCCAGGCCGGCCCGGTGCACGATCGCGTCGAGGCGTCGCTCCAGCAGCGTGACCAGAGCCTCGCCGGTCTTGCCGGTGCCGCGTACCGCGTCGTCGAACGCGCGCCGCAGTTGGGTCTCGCTGACGTTGTACTGGTGCCGTAGCCGCTGCTTTTCCAGCAGCCGCACCTGGTAGTCGGAGGGCTTGCGGCGGGCGCGGCCGTGCACGCCGGGCGGGTACGGCCGCCGCTCGAAGTACCGGGTGCACTTGCGGGTCAGCGGGATGCCGAGGGCGCGGGAGATGCGCGCCTTGGGTCGTGGGTGGTTCACGTGGACGTCTCCGGTTCAGTAGGTTAGCCTGCCCTCACTAAGGTGAGCCTAACTGATCTCGGAGGTCCGTGTCATGCAGCCCAGTCCCGCGGAGATCGCCCGGACGATGGCATCCGGCCGGCTGCCCGGCATGGCGCACGTCGCCTGCCGCCCCGGACCGCACGCCGTACGGCACGCGACCGACCCGATGGGGCGGATCCTGCTGCTCGCCGCCGGGTCCGATCTGCTCGACAGCGCGCTGCGACCCGTCGCCGGCACCGACGACACCGCCGTGGTGCTGGAGGTGGCCGACGTACCGCCGGTGGCCGGTTCGCCGACGCACGGCCGGGTCTGGGTGTCCGGCTGGGTCGGCCCACTCGACGGCGCCCCCGCCCGGATGGCCGCACTGGACTTCGCCGACGTGCACGCCTGCCCCGACCTGCTCGACATCGGCCGGGGGGCCACCATCTTCAGGATGGAGGTGGCCGAGGTCCGGCTGGAACGCTGTGGCGTCACGATCGACGTCGACCCGGACGAGTACGCCGCCGCCGAGCCCGACCCGATCGGCGCCGTCGAGTCGGAGCTGCTCGCCGACCTCGCCGACCACCACCGGGCCGAGATGACCGCGTTCATCCGCCGGCAGTTGCGCGACGCCGGTCACCGGTCATTGGCCGGGGATCCGCAGGTCGTCCGGATGGACCGGTACGGTTTCGTGGTCGCGCTCGGCCCGCACGGGCCGCGCGCCCGGTTGGCCTTCCCGGCCCCGGTCCGTGATCGCGCCGAACTCGCCCGCCTGCTGCACCCGGTGCTCTGCCGGCGCTGCGCCCCACCGGCCGCCGCCTGACGCGGGGCAGCAGACTCAGCCCGGCGTCGTCTCGGCCGCCCCGGCTGCTGTGGTCAGCGGCCCCGTCAGGTAGCGCTGGATCGTCGGACCGACCGCTGCGGCCACCTCATCGGCCACCATGGTGGACAGCGGTGCCAACCGCAGGATGTACCGGACCACCAGCAGACCGGCCATCTGCGAGGCGACCAGAGCGGACCGGATCGGCAGCTCCGCCGGTTCGATGTCGAGCTGGCCGAGCACCCGCCGGATGATCTGGGTGGTGACGAACTCGCGCATCAGCCGGGCGGTCCAGTCGTTGGTCAACGCCGACCGCAGCAGCGCCAGGGCCGCCACCCCGGCCGGCGAGTCCCAGACCCCCAGCACCAGCCGGACCAGCCGTTCGCCGACCTCGTCGGGCCCGCCGGCAAGCGCCTGCGGAAGCAGCTCACCCGGATCGACCGGCGCATCCATCGCGGCCAGGAACAGGTTGTCCTTGGTGCCGAAGTAGTGGTGTACCAGCGCCGGGTCGACACCGGCCGCCGCGGCGATCGCGCGCACCGACGCCTGGTCGAAGCCACGTTCGCCGAAGACCTGCCGGGCGGCGGTCAGGATCGCCTCGCGGGTGTCCGGGTTGCCCGGTCGTCGCCCGGTGCGTCGTGCCATCGGTACCGCTTCCTGTCGCGTCGGGTTCAGCCGCTGCGGCGGCGCAGCGTCGCGGCGGCGAGGACCAACGCGGCCACCACTGCCCCGGCGACCACGGTCAGGTCACGCCAGAGCGTCGCGGTCGGCTCCGGATGCGCCCCGACCTCGGTCAACGCCGACACGGCGTAGGACAGCGGCAGGACGTTGCTGATCGCCTCCAGCCAGCCGGCCATCTCGTCGCGGGCGACGAACAGCCCGCAGAGCAGCAGCTGTGGGATCACCACCACCGGCATGAACTGTACGGCCTGGAACTCAGTGCGGGCGAAGGCGCTGCACAGTAGACCGAGCGCCACCCCGAGCAGCGCGTCGAGCACCGCGATCGCGATCACCAACGCCGGGCTGCCGGCGGTGGACAGGTCGAACAGCCAGTACGCCACAGCGCTGGCCAGGGTGGCCTGCACCGCCGCCGCGAGCCCGAACGCGATGCCGTAGCCGAACAGCAGGTCCAGCCGGCCCAGCGGGGTGGTGAGCAGCCGTTCCAGGGTGCCGCTGGTGCGTTCGCGCAGCATCGCGATGCTGGTCACCAGGAACATGATCACGAACGGGAAGACGCCGAGCATGATCAGCGCGACCCGGTCGAACAGCGCCGGCTGCCCGCCGGTGGCGGGCTGGTCGCCGTACATGTAGTAGAGCAGGGTCAACAGCAGCGCCGGTACGACGACCAGCAGCGCGACGGTACGCCGGTCGTGGCGCAGCTGGCGCAGCACGCGGCCGACCGTGACGGCCAGAATCCTCGGGTTCACCGGTCTGCTCCTCGGCTCGGGTCGGTGGTCTGATGGTCGCGGATCAGCCGCAGGAAGGCCTCGTCCAGGTCGTCGGTGCCGGCGGCGGCGCGGATCGCCGCCGGGGTGTCGTCGGCTATCAACCGACCGTCGCGGATCAGCAGCAGCCGGTCGCACCGGCCGGCCTCGTCCATCACGTGGCTGGAGACCAGCAGGGTGGTGCCGGCGGCGGCGAGGGCGTGGAACCGGGCCCACAGCTCGGCCCGCAGCACTGGGTCCTGGCCGACGGTCGGCTCGTCGAGCACGACGAGTTCCGGGCGGCCGACCAGCGCGCAGGCCAGCGAGGCGCGACTGCGTTGGCCGCCGGACAGGTCGGCCACCAACTGTCCGGCGGCTGCGGCGAGCCCGACGTCCGCCACGGCCTGGTCGGCGTCGGCCGCCGGCAGGCCGTACAGGGCGGCGAAGTACCGGGCGTTCTCCCGGACCGTGAGGTCGGCATAGACGCTCGGCGCCTGGGTGAGATATCCGACGGTACGCCGCAGCTGCGGTGCCCCGGCCGGTCGGCCGAACACCCGGACCTGTCCGGACCGGACAGTCTGCACGCCTACGACGGCCCGCATCAGCGTGCTCTTGCCACTACCGCTCGGACCGAGCAGTCCGGTGACGCTGCCGCTGCTGACGGTGCATGAGACGCCGTGCAGAACGCGGCGTCGGCCGCGGTCGACCACGAGGTCGGTGACCTCGACGACGGGGTCCATGGCTGCCTCCGAAGAAATTCATCATCTGATGAACTCAACGATAGTTGAATTACCTCGGCTGGTCCATGGGCGACGGCAGCCGCGGTGGTGGCCGGCGGTCGCGGTGGTGGCCGCCAGCGCCGTAGGGCTGCGATCCTGGACCGCGTGGAATCGTCAATGGAACGCACGGTGACTGTCAGCGAGGCCGCAGGGCGGGTCGGACTCACCGCGCACACAACCTCACCGTCCTGGACTACAAGATCGACGCCTGCCGCAGCGAGGTGCGGCGGACCGCCACGCCGTAACGCCGGGCTGCGGGCGCTGCGGGACGCCGACCTGTGGGTGGTGTGGGACGGGACCACCCGTCCCACACCACCCACAGGGTCAGATCGCGAGTAGCCGGTCCAGGAACTCCCGGTACTGCCGCAACGCCATCCGCATCGACTCGGTGTCCGGCGTCTCGTTGTGCCGGTGCGGGTCAAGTTCGACCTGTTCGGCCAGCAGCCGCTCGGCCAGCGTACGGACGGTGTGCCCGACCAGCGACTGAGCCTGCGCCAGGGCGACCTCCGGTTCGTCGACGAACCGGGCCTTGATCTCGTGCCACTCGTCGCGTAGCTCGTCGGCGGCGTCCTCGGTCCAGATGGTGATCGGCGGCAGCGTCACGTCACCCGGCCGCGCCGGCCGGACCGCTACCGGCTCCTCGTCGTGCCCGGCCGCCGGGCCGGTCGGCTCCTCGACTGTGGTCAGCATGGCAGCTTGCTCCTCGTCCTCGTCCTCGTCGTCGTCTTCGTCCGCATCCTCGTCTTCGTCGTCGAACTCCTCGTCGTCGTCCTCGTCGAAGCCGTCGTCGGCGGCGTAGAACAGATCGCCGGCGTCGCCGTGCGCGGTGACGGTCTCCTCGTCGTCCGCCGGGTCGTCATCCGCCCCGGCCGTCGGGCCCGACCGCTCGTCGTCAACCGGGTCGGCCTGCCCATCCGGGCCGGCGGTCGGATCCCCGTCGCCGTTCCTCTCCTGACCGGCGGCTGCGGCGTCCTGGTCGACCGGCCCGGAATCCTCCCCGTCCGACTCGGCGTCGGTCCCCGCCCGTTGCCCGGACGTCGGGTCGTCGTCCGCCTGGTCGTCTGCCTGGTCGTCCGGCTGGCCGGATACTGGTGCCGGCGGCTCGTCCTGGGCCACCGCCGTCGCGGCAGCCGGCGCGCCCCGGTCGTCGTCCTCGCCGTCGTCCTCGCCGTCGGCCGGGCCGCCCGCCGGGCCGTCGGGGTCTCCCGCTGCCCCGGCGGGCGCTGTCGCCGCGGACTCCGCCGGGTCCTGCTGAGCCGACTGCTGGTGCTCGGGTGCGTCGGGGACGGCCGCGCCGCCACCGAGCAGCTGCGTGGCGATCGGCGGCAACGGGCTCGGACCGTTGCGGTCGGCCGGCTTCGGCACGATCATCGGGATCTCCGTCGTCGCCTCGTTGATCGGGTTGTCGTCGAAGGCGGTTCGGGGCGTCGGCACCGGGGTGCCGTGCACGGGACCCGAACCTGCGCCGGTCTCCTCCGGCTTCACCGGCCCGGCGTGTGCAGGGGTGGGGGTGGGCTGCATTGCTGATCCTCCGTCCGCTTCGGCGGGGGCGACCCGGTCCCGGTGTGACCGGAGCCGTCCGCACGGGCGTGGTGCTGGGTGGTGCGCCGACTCGCTGCGCCGGCCACAGCCGACAGGCCCGGCAGACACAGACCACCGGCCCAGGTGCAGTAACCCTGAGCGGAAGGTGCGATCGGCGGGCACCGGGGCCGGGGCCCGCCGGGCAGTGGATGTGCCCGCAGACCTGGACCGTGGCGGCGCACAGCCAAGGTACTCCGGAAGCCGTACCGGCACAGCCCCCGAACCGTCGATTCCGGCCGACCGCTGTCGGGCTCACGACACCGCACGCCGGAGGCCGCGCCACAGCGGTCGGGGCGTACGGAACAATCGGGCACTGTGTCCGTACCAGATGAATCGGCAGCCGGCCCACCGACCACCGCCCGGCGGCCCGCGCCCGGCGACCCGCCGCGGAGCTCCGCGCTCGATCCCGCCGTCGCCGCCCGGCTGCGCCGCACCGCCGACGGCCTGGTCGCCGCCATCGTGCAGCGGCACGGCAGCGGCGAGGTGCTGATGATGGCGTGGATGGACGACGAGGCGCTGCACCGCACCCTCACCACCGGCCGGGCCACCTACTGGTCGCGCAGCCGGCAGGAATACTGGGTCAAGGGCGCCACCTCCGGGCACCACCAGTACGTGCGGTCGGTGCGGCTGGACTGTGACGGCGACGCGGTGCTGGTCACGGTCGAGCAGGTCGGCGCCGCCTGCCACACCGGGGCCGGTAACTGTTTCTTCGACGAGCTGCCGGTGACCGGCACCATCGCCGACCCTCAGGAGAATCGATGATCACCGGTACGGTCAGCCCGGACGAGCCGACCTTTCAGACCCTGGCCCGGCAGCGTCGGGTGGTGCCGGTCACCCGACGGCTGCTGGCCGACGGCGAGACCCCGGTCGGGGTGTACCGCAAGCTCGCCGGCGGACCCGGCACCTTCCTGCTGGAATCCGCCGAACAGGGTGCCGGGTCGGCCGGCACCGCCTGGTCGCGCTACTCGTTCATCGGGGTACGCAGCGCGGCGACGCTCACCGAGTCAGCTGGCGGTGCGCACTGGCTCGGCGATCCGCCCGACGGGGTGCCCACCGAGGGTGACCCGGTCGAGGTGCTGCGGGCGACCGTCGCCGCGTTGACCGGGCCGGCCCCGGACACCGACCCGGTCGGCGGCGGCCTGCCGCCGCTGACCGGCGGCCTGGTCGGCTACCTCAGCTACGACTTCGTCCGCCGGTTGGAGCGGATCCCCGAGCACACCGAGGACGATCTCGCGCTGCCCGAGTTCGGGTTGCTGCTCGCCACCGACCTGGTGGTGCTCGACCATTTCGACGGTACGGCGATCCTGGTCGCCAACGCGGTCCTGCCGGCGGCGGCCGACCCGGTCACTGCGGCAGCCGCCTACCACCACGCGATCGGCCGGCTCGACGCGATGACGACCGCGCTGTCCCGGCCCAACCCGCCGATGGTGTCGATGATGGACGCGCCCGCCGGGCCCGGGCCGGCGGCCCGTAGCCGCACCGCCGCGGGTGCGTACCCCAAGGCGGTCGAGGAGGCCAAGGAGGCGATCCGGGTCGGCGAGTGCTTCCAGATCGTGCTGGCTCAGCGGTTCGAGCGGGACACCTCCGCCGACCCGCTGGACGTCTACCGGGTGCTGCGGGCGACCAACCCCAGCCCGTACATGTACCTGCTGCGGTTCGACGACTTCGACGTGGTGGGCTCCTCGCCGGAGGCGCACCTCAAGGTCACCGTCACCGCCGGCGGCACCCGGCGGGCGATGCTGCACCCGATCGCCGGCACCCGGCGGCGGGGCGCCACCCCGCAGGTCGACGCCGCCCTCGCCACCGAGCTGCTCAACGATCCGAAGGAACGTGCCGAGCACGTGATGCTGGTCGACCTGGGCCGCAACGATCTCGGCCGGGTCTGCCGGCCGGGCACCGTCGAGGTGCCCGAGTTCGCCACCGTCGAGCGGTACAGCCACGTGATGCACATCGTGTCGACGGTGGTGGGCGAGCTGCGCGAGGACCGGACCGCGTTCGACGCGCTGGCGGCCACCTTCCCGGCCGGCACCCTGTCCGGTGCGCCGAAGGTCCGGGCGATGGAGATCATCGAGGAGTTGGAGCCGACCCGACGTGGCCTGTACGGCGGCACCGTCGGCTACTTCGGGTTCGGCGGCGACCTGGACATGGCGATCGCGATCCGGACCGCGCTGATTCGCCGGGGCCGCGCCTACGTGCAGGCCGGCGCGGGGATCGTGGCGGACTCGGATCCGGCCGCCGAGGAACGGGAGACGCAGAGCAAGGCAGCGGCGGTGCTGGTCGCGATCGCCGCCGCCGAGACGCTGCGTCCGGCCCGGTGACCGGTCCGGGCATGTCCGCCGCGCCGGGGCGGGCCCTCGCCGGCACCGCCGTCACCTGTCTGGCCGGAGCCGGCCTGGTGATGTACGCCGCTGGACGGGACTGGGCGGTCGAGGTGACCGGGCGTCCGGCGCCGCTGCCGGCGGTCGAGGTGGCCCGTACCGGTGCCGACGTGCTGCCGTGGCTGCCGGCCGTCGCCCTGGTCGGACTGGCCGGCACCGGCGCGGTGCTGGCCACCCGAGGGCTGGCCCGGCGGCTGGTCGGCGCGCTGCTCGCGGCACTCGGCGTGGCGCTGGCGGCCGGTGGGCTGACGGTGCTGGTCGCTGGTGCCGGTCCGACCGGTCCGACGACGGACAGCACTGTGTCGGCCCCGCAGTGGCCGGCGTCGACGGTGATCGGTGCGGTGCTGCTCGCCGCCGGTGGGCTGGTCACCGCGCTGCGCTCCCGGCACTGGCCGGCGATGGGCGCCCGGTACGAGCGAAGCCGGCCCGGTGGTGACGGGTCTGGTGGGGCGGGGCCCGGTGGTGCCGGGTCCGGTCCGGGTGCCGACGGCCGGGTGACCGGTGCGGGTGGCCGGTCTACCCGGTCGACGCTGGATGCGTGGAACGCTTTGGACCGGGGCGAGGACCCGACCGAGGACGACCTGGGCGCCGACCGGTGACGGCAGCGGTGGCGGCTTCAGCGGTGATGCCTTCAGCGGTGGCGGCTTCAGCGGTGGCGGTTGTGGTGGCTTCATCAGCGGTGTCGGGCACGTCGACGGACCGGCCGGCGGTGAGCGTGGCCACCAGCCGGCGGATCTCGTCCCGCTGGTGGGCGCGGGCCCGGTCGGCGCAGATCGCCTCCCAGGCGTTGCCCTTGGCGGTACGTACCCGGTGATCGCCGACCACGGCCCGTTCCATGGTGTGCACGACCTCGGCGGCCAGCGAGACCACGGCCCGGGGGATGGCGATCAGGTCGACATTGGCGTCCCGTGGTGTGCTGCTCATGGCGTCCCCCAGGTGGTTGCGTGGCCGGCGGCTACCGCCGACCAGTCTGCCCGAACCCATGCTGACCGGGGGCTGTTTCACAGCGGTGACCCGCAGGTCAACTATCGCCCAACGGGGCGGGCGGCACCCGTACCACCGGTGTTGATCTGCACCACAGCGGAGCCGGCACCGCCGACACGATATGATCAGTGTCGATGGGGTCCGGTGCTGCCCGGGTGGCCCGGCCCCCGGTTGGTCGTTGGCACGGTGGGTGACGCCCTTCTCACAAAAGTTGGGCATTATGCCCCAGCCCAGATGGTGAGGCGCGCCATACCCCCGACTCCGGCTCACCTGCGTCGCCACCTAGCATCGGGCGCATGACACCCGGAGAGGGGAGTCCGTTGGTGACTGCTGACCAGGAGGACAGCGCCGGACCGTCGGCGCCGGCGCTCGGAGTGCTCGACGAGATCATCGCCGGCGTCCGAGCCGAGGTACAACGCCGCGAAGGGCTGGTCCCGCTGAGCCGGATCCGTGAGCTCGCCGCCGCCGCGCCGCCGCCAATTGACGCCTGCGCAGCGCTGCGCAAGCCTGGGGTCGGGGTGATTGCCGAGGTCAAGCGGGCCTCGCCGTCCAAGGGTGCGCTGGCCGACATCCCGGACCCGGCCGACCTTGCCTCGGAGTACGCCGCCGGCGGTGCCCGCTGCATCAGCGTGCTGACCGAGCAGCGGTGGTTCGGCGGCTCACTGGACGACCTCACCGCCGTACGGGCCGCCGTCGACGTGCCGGTGCTGCGCAAGGACTTCATCGTCTCCAGCTACCAGGTGCACGAGGCCCGCGCCCACGGCGCCGACCTGGTCCTGCTGATGGTGGTAGCGCTGGAGCAGAACGTGCTGGTCGGTCTGCTGGAGCGGATCGAGTCGCTGGGCATGACCGCGCTGGTCGAGGTGCACACCGAGGAGGAGGCCGACCGGGCCCTCGAAGCCGGCGCCCAGGTCATCGGGGTCAACGCCCGTGATCTGCGCACCCTGGAGGTGGACCGGTCGGTGTTCGAACGCATCGCGCCAGGGCTGCCGAACAGTGTCGTCAAGATCGCCGAGTCGGGGGTGCGCGGGCCGCACGACCTGATCCGGTACGCGTCGGCCGGCGCCGACGCCGTCCTGGTCGGTGAGGGCCTGGTGACCCAGAAGAGCCCCCGGGACGCGGTCGCCGAGCTGGTCAACGCCGGCAACCACCCGGCGACGCCGAGGCCGGTCCGATGAACGCCCCGAACGTCACCGGCGTCGACGCGCCGGGCACCGGCGTGGGGTCCGCCGCGCTGCCCGACGACACCGGCCACTTCGGCCGCTACGGCGGACGCTTCGTCCCGGAGGCGCTGATCGCCGCCCTCGACGAGCTGGATGTCGCGTACCGCAAGGCGATGTCCGACGACGGCTTCCGGGCCGACTTCGACCGACTGCTGCGCGACTACGCCGGCACCCCGTCGCTGCTCTACCGGGCCGAGCGGCTGTCCGCGCAGGTCGGCGCGACGGTGCTGCTCAAACGGGAGGACCTCAACCACACCGGCGCGCACAAGGTGCGCAACGTGCTCGGCCAGGCGTTGCTGACCCGGCGGATGGGCAAGCCCCGGATCATCGCCGAGACCGGCGCCGGTCAGCACGGTGTGGCCAGTGCCACCGCCGCCGCCCTGCTGGACCTCGAATGCGTGGTCTACATGGGCGAGGTAGACACCGAACGGCAGGCACTCAACGTGGCCCGGATGCGGATGCTCGGCGCCACCGTGGTGCCGGTGACCACCGGGTCGCGTACCCTCAAGGACGCGCTCAACGAGGCGCTGCGTGACTGGGTGGCCAGCGTCGACCACACCCACTACCTGATCGGCACCGCCGCCGGCCCGCACCCGTTCCCGGTGATGGTCCGCGACTTCGTGCGCGGCATCGGCGACGAGGCCCGCCAGCAGTGCCTGGACAGCCTCGGCGCGCTCCCGGACGCGGTCACCGCCTGCGTCGGCGGCGGCTCCAACGCCATCGGCATCTTCCACGCCTTCGTCGGCGACGACCAGGTCCGGCTGTACGGCTTCGAGGCCGGCGGGGACGGGGTGGCCACCGGCCGGCACGCGGCCAGCATCACCGGCGGTGCCGCCGGGGTGCTGCACGGTGCCCGTACCTACCTGCTGCAGGACGACGACGGGCAGACCCTGGACTCGCATTCGATCTCGGCCGGGCTGGACTACCCGGCGGTCGGGCCGGAGCACGCCTGGCTGCACGACGCCGGCCGGGCCCGCTACCAGCCGATCACCGACGCCGAGGCGATGACGGCGTTCCAGCTGCTCTGCCGCACCGAGGGGATCATCCCGGCGATCGAGAGCGCACACGCGCTCGCCGGCACCCTGCGGATCATCCCGGAACTCACCGCCGAGCTGGGGCGCGAGCCGACCATCGTGGTCAACCTCTCCGGGCGCGGCGACAAGGACGTACACACCGCCGGCGCCTACTTCGGCATTCTCGACGGGCAGGACCGACTCGACGGGCAGGACCGATGAGCATCTCGGTGGCGTTCGACAAGGCCCGGGCCGAGGGCCGCGCCGTGCTGGTCGGCTGCATGCCGGCCGGCTTCCCCAGCGTCGACGACAGCATCGTCGCGATGCGGGCGATGGTCGACGCCGGGGTCGACGTCATCGAGGTCGAGCTGCCCTACTCCGACCCGGTGATGGACGGCCCGGTGATCCAGCGGGCCAGCGACATCGCCCTGGCCGGCGGGGTCCGCACCGCCGACGCGCTGCGGATCATCGAGGCAGTCGCCGCGACCGGCGCGCCGGTGGTGACCATGACCTACTGGAACCCGATCGAGCGGTACGGCGTCGACGCCTTCGCCCGTGACCTGGCGGCGGCCGGCGGCACCGGGCTGATCACCCCGGACCTGATCCCGGACGAGGCGGACGAGTGGCTGGCCGCCTCGGACGCGTACGGCCTGGACCGGACCTTCCTCGTCTCGCCGTCGTCGACCGACGCGCGGCTGGCGATGACCGTGCGGCACTGCCGGGGTTTCGTCTACGCCACCGCGCTGATGGGTGTCACCGGGGCCCGCGAGCAGTCGTCCGGCGCGGCACCGACCCTCGTCGGCCGACTGCGCCAGCTCACCGACCTGCCGGTCGGCGTCGGTCTCGGGGTGGGCAACGGCGCCCAGGCGGCCGAGGTCGGTTCGTTCGCCGACGGGGTGATCGTCGGCAGCGCGTTGATCCGGTGCCTGCTGGACGGGGCAGACCTGCCCGCCGGGCTGGCCGCGTTGCGGTCGCTCAGCGGTGAACTCGCCGCCGGGGTACGTGCCGTGACCCGGTGAAGCGGGTTGGGCGGCTTGGCAAAGCAGGCACCGTGACCTGGTCAGCCGGCGACACGCCTGACGCTGGCTGACCGGGGGTCACTGGTTCGGGGTCCACGACGGTAGCGTGTGCACCCGTGACACTCGCCGCGATCCCTAGCCCGGCCACCGCTGTCTGGCAACTTGGTCCGATTCCCATCCGGGCGTACGCGCTCTGCATCGTCCTCGGCATCGTGGTGGCCAGCGCGGTCACCGAGTACCGGCTCCGCCAGCGCGGGGTCCGGCCGTGGGCGGTGCTGGACATCGCCATCTGGGCGGTGCCGTTCGGCATCCTCGGTGCCCGGCTCTATCACGTCATCTCCTCGCCGCAGGCGTACTTCGGCGCCAACGGCAACCCGATCGAGGCGTTCTACATCTGGCAGGGCGGTCTCGGTATCTGGGGCGCTGTCGCCGGTGGCGCGGTCGGTGCCTGGCTGGCCGGCCGACAGCTGGGCATCCCGCTCAGCGTGATCGCCGACGCGCTCGCTCCCGGCCTGCCGCTCGCCCAGGCCGTCGGCCGGTTCGGCAACTGGTTCAACAACGAGCTGTACGGCGGCCCGACCACCTTGCCGTGGGGGCTGCAGGTGCACCAGATGGACCGCAGCAACCCCGGTCAGGCGCTGCGCGACCCGGAGGGCAACCCGGTGCTGGAGCCGGGGCTGTACCACCCGACGTTCCTGTACGAGGCGATCTGGAACGTCGGTGTCGCCGCGCTGGTGCTGCTCGCCGAACGCCGTTGGAAGCTCGGTGCCGGTCGGGCGTTCGCGGTGTACGTGGCGGGCTACACCGCCGGGCGGTTCTGGATCGAGATGATGCGGACCGACGAGGCCAACGAGATCTTCGGTGTCCGGCTGAACGTGTGGACCTCGGCGGTGGTCTTCCTGGCCGCGCTGGTCTATCTCGTCCGGGTACGCGGCCCGCAGCAGTTCCTCGTCCCGTTGGACGAGGAGGGCCGGCCGATGCCGCCCGTCGGCGGGTCGACGTCGGCCGACGCCGGCTCGGACGAGGCCGGGCCGGGCGCCGCTGGCTCGGGCTCCGCTGGCTCGGGCACCGCTGGCTCGGGCACCGCCGGGCCGGCCAAGAGCGGGGCGACCGGATCCGGGGCAGCCGGTGAGGTGTCCCAGGTCGACGTGTCGGGCAAGAAACCCGCCGCCGAGTTGGCCGCCGGCTACCGGGTGGTCACCGAGGAACAGTTCCGGCGGTACGAGAGCACCGGTGAGCTGCCGGCCGAGACCACCGCCGGGACCGGCATCGAGGCCACGTCGGCGGCCGAGATCACTCCGGCGGCCGCGACCGAGCCGGCCGCTGACCCGTCGGCCGCCGAGCCGACCGACACCGCGACCGGCACCGGCACCGACGGCGTCGCTGGAGCCGACGCCGAGACCGGTGCCGGCACCGGCAAGACCGGAAGCTGACCGCCGGTCGGCGGGCGCCGGCCGACCGGGGGAGAGGGGGCGGGATGCGTACTGCGGTCGTGGTGGGGGCGGGTATCGGCGGTCTGGCGGTCGCCGGTGCCCTGGCCCGCACCGGTTGGCGGGTCACCCTGCTGGAACGTGAGGACCGGGTCCGGTCCGACGGCACCGCCCTGGTGCTCTGGCCCAACGGTGTTCGCGCGTTGCGGGCGTTGGGCCTCGGTGCCGGGCTGGAAGCGATCGCCACCCCGGTGTCGCACACCGGGGTACGTCGCCCCGACGGGCAGTGGCTGGTGCAGCCCCGGCCGCAGCCGGAGGACCGCGCCCCCGTGGTGGTGCACCGGGAGGATCTGCACGACGCGCTGATCGCCGGTCTCGGCGAGCAGGCCGAGATCCGCACCGGGGTGACCGTGAAGGGCCTGCGGCCGGCGGTGGACCGGCCGGCGGTGACCATCGGCAGGGGCGTCGTCGAGGCCGATCTGGTGGTGGCGGCGGACGGTGTGCACAGCGCGTTGCGTCCGGCGTTGGCCCCGGGCAGTTCGGTGGTCAGCTCCGGGTGCTCGGCCTGGCGGGCGGTGATTCCCTGGTACCGGGCGCCGCAGCTGGCCGCCGGCCAGGTCGGCGGCGAGATACTCGGCGCCGGCTACCGGTTCGTCTCGGCGTCGCTGGGTGAGCGGGGTTCGGCCGGCGGCTCCAGCCGGGGCGGCATCTACTGGGTGGCGACGGCCGCCGGGGCCTCCCGCCCGGAGCCGCCGGCGACCCAGCTGACCCTGCTGCGCCGCTGGTTCGCCGGCTGGCCGGCCCCGGTGGGCGAGCTGCTCGCCGCCACCGAGCCGGCTGACCTGGTCCAGCAGGAGGTCCGCGAGCTGCGGCCGCTACCCCCGGCGTACGGGTTCCCGGTCGGGCCGGGCGGTGTGGTGCTGCTCGGTGACGCGGCACACGCGATGCCGCACCATCTCGGGCAGGGCGCCTGTCTGGCGTTCGAGGACGCGGCGACGCTGTGCGCCCTGGTGCGGGACACCGTGCCGGGTCCGGCGCTGGCTGCGGCGGTCGAGTCGTACAGCCGGTTGCGCCGGCCACGGGCGGTGGCGATGGTGCGCCAGACCCGGCGGATGGCGGCGGTGCTGTCGGCGCGGGGCCGGCTGGCGCTGCGGGCCCGGGACGCAACGCTCGGCACCATCAGCCCGCGGCTGATGGGCAGTGTGGCAGCCACCGCCGCGCAGTGGCAGCCGCCGCCGTCCTGACCGTGTTGCCCGCGGCGAGTGGGCTGGTCGCCTGCGGGGTGTGGGCCGGTCAGCCGCCGGGGTGGGCGGTGGGCTCGGCGACACAGGAGGTGCCCACCCGGCGGAAGCCGAGCCGGTGGTAGAGCATCGCCACGTCGTCGTCGCCGGCGGCCAGGAAGATCAGGTCGACGCCGGTGGCGAGCGCGTGCCGGGCCAGCGCGGCGGTGACGGCCGATGCCAGGCCCTGACGTCGGGCCGGTGCCACGGTGCCGACGCCGACGATCTCGGCGACGTCGTCGACCCGGTTGAGTGATCCGACGGCGGCCGGCTGGCCGCCGGCCGGCAGCCCGGCCAGGGCGATGGTGTGGCTGCCGTCGGCGATCGCCGACCGTTCGTGCTCGACCAGAGCGTCCGGCAGGGCCGGGTCGACGATGGTCGGGGCCGGTGGGGCGGCGGTGGCGAGCCCGCCGGAGGCCGGCGCGGGCTGCCCGGCCGGGTCCGGTGCGCCAACGCCGGGACCGCCATTGTCGACAGTGGGAAATGTCACTGTAACAATCTCGGGGGCGTCGGCGCCGACGGTCGGCAGCCCGGTGCCGGTGCCGCCGGACGGGCCGAACGCCGCCTGGGCGATGGTGAACCAGGTGGTGAGATCGGCCGCGAAGCCGAATGAGTCCGGGTCGAGCAGCCGCACCGGCCGGTCGGCGAACCGGTCAACCGGGGGCAGAGCGGTCGGGTCGAGCACCATCAGCGGAGCCTGGCGCACGCCGAGCCCGGCCGACCTGGCCACCGCCAGCAGGTCCGGGTTGATCTCGTGGATCCATCCGAAGGACTCGGGAAGGCCCAGTTCGCGCTGCCGGGCGCGTACGGTGGTGATGTCGGCGGCGGCCGGCGGTGCGGTCACGCCTACCCGGGGACGGGCGTAGAACGGCCAACCCGCCTCCTCCTTCCGCACGAAAAGTACATAGTCACCCAGCTCTTCGGGGCGGGCGGCAGCACGCGGTACGGCATCGCAGAACCGGTCCAGCCGATCGAGGAGTGCGTTCTCCTGGTTGGCCACCTTGTGAGACTACACGTCCCATACAATGGACGTGTGATCAATTCGCACTGGTGATGTCCGGTGGCCCCTCACGTAGACTCAGAAAACTCTCCAGGGCCGACGTCGTCCCGAAACCTGTTCATGCGCGAGTGACGACAGGAGGCCCGGTGGTTCTTCCGTACCCGCAGGGACCGCACCCCTGCCCGCCGCAGGCATCCCAGCCGCCGGCGCAGGGTCTCTACGACCCCGCCCACGAGCACGACGCGTGTGGTGTCTCTTTCGTGGCGGACCTCAACGGCCGCCGCTCGCACGACGTGGTGGCCAAGGGCCTGGCCGCGCTGTGCCGGCTCGACCACCGTGGTGCGCGGGGTGCGGAGCAGAACACCGGTGACGGCGCCGGCATCATGATCCAGGTCCCGGACGAGTTCCTGCGGGCCGTCGTCGACTTCGACCTGCCGCCGGCCGGGCAGTACGCCACCGGCCTGGTGTTCCTGCCCGCTGAACCGGCCGACGAGGCCCGGGTCCGCCGGATCGTCGAGAAGTACGCCCTGGTCGAGGGCGCCGACGTGCTCGGCTGGCGGGACGTGCCGGTGCAGCCGGACGGGCTCGGCGAGACCGCCGACGCCGCCCGCCCCCGGATCGCGCAGCTCTTCCTGTCCGCGCAGCGGCTGACCGACTCGGCGGCCGGCCCGGCCGGCACTCCGTTGGCCGGGCTGGACCTGGACCGGGTGGCGTTCTGCGTACGCAAGCAGGCCGAGCGGGAGAGCGCCGAGCGCGGCGTGACCGCCTACTTCCCGTCGCTGTCCGGCCGGACCATGGTCTACAAGGGCATGCTCACCCCCGACCAACTGCCCGAGTTCTACCCCGACCTGCGCGACGAGCGGGTGGCCAGCGCGATCGCCCTGGTGCACTCGCGGTTCTCCACCAACACGTTCCCGTCCTGGCCGCTGTCGCACCCGTACCGGTTCATCGCGCACAACGGCGAGATCAACACGATCCGGGGCAACAAGAACTGGATGAACGCCCGCGAGGCACTGCTCGCCACCGGTGACATCCCCGGCAACATCCGCCGGCTGTTCCCGGTCTGCACCCCGCAGGCGTCCGACTCGGCCAACTTCGACGAGGTCCTCGAACTGCTGCACCTGGCCGGGCGCAGCCTGCCGCACGCCGTACTGATGATGATCCCGGAGGCCTGGGAGAACGACCCCGGGATGGAGCCGGCGAAGCGTGACTTCTACCGCTTCCACGCCAGCTTGATGGAGCCGTGGGACGGTCCGGCCTCGGTTGCCTTCACCGACGGTGAGCTGGTCGGTGCGGTGCTGGACCGCAACGGGCTGCGGCCGGGCCGCTGGTGGCGCACCAGCGACGGCCTGGTGGTGCTGGGCAGCGAGGCCGGCGTGCTCGACCTCGACCCGGCGACCGTGATCGCCAAGGGCCGGCTGCGGCCGGGCCGGATGTTCCTGGTCGACACCGCCGCCGGGCGCATCGTCGAAGACGAGGAGATCAAGGCCGAGTTGGCCGCCGCCCACCCGTACGGCGACTGGCTGCACGCCGGGCTGATCGACCTGCGGGACCTGCCGGAGCGGGACCACATCGTCTACGCGCACGACTCGGTGCAGCGCCGCCAGCAGACCTTCGGCTACACCGAGGAGGAGCTGAAGATCCTGATCGCGCCGATGGCCCGCAAGGGCATCGAGCCGATCGGGTCGATGGGCACCGACACCCCGATCTCGCCGCTGTCCACCCGGCCCCGGCTGCTGTTCGACTACTTCCACCAGCTCTTCGCCCAGGTCACCAACCCGCCGTTGGACGCCATCCGGGAGGAGATGGTGACCAGCCTGCAGTCGACCATCGGCCCGGAGGCCAACCTGCTCGACCCGGGTCCGGCGTCCTGCCGGCAGATCGTGCTGCCGTACCCGATCATCGACAACGACGAGCTGGCCAAGATCCTGTCCATCGACGAGGACGGCGACCTGCCCGGCTTCAAGGCGGTCCGGGTCTCCGGCCTGTACCCGCTGCGTGACGGCGCCGACGGGATCAAGGCCCGGCTCACCGAGATCTGCCGGCACGTGTCCGAGGCGATCGAGGACGGCGTGCGGATCTTCGTGCTGTCGGACCGGGACTCGACCGTCGACCTGGCGCCGATCCCGTCGCTGCTGCTCACCGCCGCCGTGCACCAGCATCTGGTGCGTGAGCAGACCCGCACCCAGGTGGCGTTGCTCGTCGAGTCCGGCGACTGCCGCGAGGTGCACCACGCCGCCGTGCTGATCGGCTACGGCGCCGCCGCGGTCAACCCGTACCTGGCCTTCGAGTCGGTCGAGGACCTGATCGCCACCGGCGCGCTGGCCGGTATCACCTCCACCGAGGCGATCGGCAACTACGTCAAGGCGCTCGGCAAGGGCGTGCTCAAGATCATGTCGAAGATGGGCATCTCGACGGTCTCCTCGTACTGCGGTGCCCAGGTCTTCGAAGCGGTCGGCCTGGACCCCCGGCTGGTCGAGCGCTACTTCGCCGGCACCCCGGGCACCGTCGGCGGGGTCGGGCTGTCCGGCATCCATGCTGAAATCGCCGCCCGGCACGACCGCGCGTACCCGTCGAACAGCGCCGAGCGCTCGCACCGCCGCCTCGACGTCGGCGGCGAGTACCAGTGGCGGCGTGAAGGTGAACTGCACCTGTTCAACCCGGAGACGGTGTTCCTGCTGCAGCACGCCACCCGCTCCGGGCAGTACGACGTGTTCCGCCGCTACACCGCCACCGTCGACGGCCTGGCCGCCGAGGCCGGCTCGCTGCGTGGGCTGTTCACCCTGCGCGACGGGGTCCGCGAGCCGGTGCCGATCGACGAGGTCGAACCGGCTAGCGAGATCGTCAAGCGGTTCTCCACCGGCGCCATGAGCTACGGGTCGATCTCCGCCGAGTCGCACGAGACCCTCGCCATCGCGATGAACCGCCTCGGCGGGCGGTCCAACACCGGCGAGGGCGGCGAGGACGTCGACCGGCTCTACGACCCGGCCCGCCGTTCGGCGGTCAAGCAGATCGCCTCCGGCCGGTTCGGCGTCACCAGCGAGTATCTGGTCAACGCCGACGACCTGCAGATCAAGATGGCGCAGGGGGCCAAGCCGGGTGAGGGCGGCCAGCTGCCCGGCAACAAGGTGTGGCCGTGGATCGCCAAGACCCGTCACGCCACCCCCGGCGTCGGGCTGATCTCTCCGCCGCCGCACCACGACATCTACTCGATCGAGGACCTCGCCCAGCTGGTGCACGACCTCAAGTGCGTCAACCCGGCCGCCCGGGTGCACGTCAAGCTGGTCAGCGAGATCGGCGTCGGCACTGTCGCCGCCGGCGTCGCCAAGCTCAAGGCCGACGTCATCCTGATCTCCGGGCACGACGGCGGCACCGGTGCGTCCCCGCTGAACTCGCTCAAGCACGCCGGCACCCCGTGGGAGCTGGGCCTGGCCGAGACCCAGCAGACGCTGCTGCTGAACAAGCTGCGTGACCGGGTCACCGTCCAGGTCGACGGCCAGCTCAAGACCGGCCGGGACGTGCTGATCGCGGCGCTGCTCGGCGCCGAGGAGTACGGCTTCGCCACCGCCCCGCTGATCGTCTCCGGCTGCGTGATGATGCGCGTCTGCCACCTGGACACCTGCCCGGTCGGCATCGCCACCCAGAACCCGGTGCTGCGGGAACGCTTCACCGGCAAGCCGGAGTTCGTGGAGAACTTCTTCCTGTTCCTCGCCGAGGAGGTCCGCAGCTACCTGGCCGAGCTGGGCTTCCGGTCAATCGACGAGGCGATCGGCCGGGCCGACCTGCTGGACACCACGCCGGCCGTGGAGCACTGGAAGGCCAGGGGCCTGGACCTGTCCGCGGTGCTGCACGTGCCGGCGCTGCCGGCCGGTGCCGCGCTGCGCGGCGTCCGCGCCCAGGACCACGGTCTGGACAGGGCCCTGGACAACGAGCTGATCACCCTGGCCGGACCGGCGTTGACCGAGCGGACCCCGGTGCGGGCGTCGGTGCCGGTCCGCAACGAGCACCGCAGTGTCGGCGCGATGCTCGGCGGCGAGGTGACCCGCCGGGTCGGCGGGGCCGGGCTGCCCGACGACACCATCGAGTTCACCCTGACCGGCACCGCCGGGCAGTCGTTCGGCGCGTTCCTGCCGCGCGGGGTGACGCTGCGGCTGGTCGGCGACGCCAACGACTACGTCGGCAAGGGCCTGTCCGGTGGTCGGCTGATCGTCCGCCCGGACCCGGCGGCCCCGTTCGCGGCGCCCGGTGGCGCCGGTGCCGAGGAGCAGATCATCGCCGGCAACACCATCCTGTACGGGGCGACCGCCGGTGAGCTGTTCCTCCGCGGGCGGGTCGGCGAACGGTTCGCGGTGCGTAACTCCGGTGCGGTCACCGTCGTCGAGGGCGTCGGCGACCACGGCTGCGAGTACATGACCGGCGGTACGGTCGTCGTGCTCGGCCCGACCGGGCGCAACTTCGCCGCCGGCATGTCCGGCGGTACGGCGTACCTGTGGCGCCTCGACGAGAACCTGGTCAACCGGGAGCTGGTGGATCTGGAGCCGGTGGCCGCCGACGCCGAGCCGATGCTGCGTGAGCTGGTCGAGCGGCACTTCGCCGAGACCGACTCGGCGGTGGCTGAGGCGCTGCTCAAGCGCTGGCCGGAGGCGGTGGAGGAGTTCACCGTGGTGGTCCCGCGCGACTACCGACGGGTGCTGGAGACGATGAGGGCCGCCGAAGCCGCCGGCCGTGACGTGGATGAGGCCGTCATGGAGGTGGCTCGTGCCTGACCCGACCGGATTCCTGCGGATCGACCGGCGGCTGCCGCATCGCCGACCCGTGCCGGTGCGGATCATGGACTGGCGGGAGGTCTACCCGCCGGCCACCGATGAGCTGATCCGCGAGCAGGCGACCCGCTGCATGGACTGCGGCATTCCGTTCTGCCACGACGGCTGCCCGCTGGGCAACCGCATCCCGGACTGGAACGACCTGGTCCGTACCGGTGGCTGGGCGTCGGCGATCGAGTCGCTGCACGCCACCAACAACTTCCCGGAGTTCACCGGCCGGCTCTGCCCGGCGCCCTGTGAGGCGGCCTGCGTGCTGGGTATCGCCGGCGGCGCGCCGGTCACCATCAAGCAGGTCGAGGTGGAGATCATCAACCGGGCGGTCGGCGCCGGTCTGGTCACTCCGCATCCGGTGCCGGAGCCGTCCGGGCGGCGGGTCGCGGTGGTCGGTTCCGGCCCGGCCGGGCTGGCCGCCGCCCAGCAGCTGGCGCGCGCCGGGCACGCGGTCACCGTCTTCGAGCGTGACGACGCCATCGGCGGCCTGATGCGGTACGGCATCCCCGACTTCAAGTTGGAGAAGGAGCACATCGATCTGCGGTTGGCCCAGTTGGCGGCCGAGGGCGTGCAGTTCCGCACCGGAGTGAACGTCGGCGTCGACGTGACCGCCGAGCAGTTGCGCGCCGACCACGACGCGGTGCTGCTGGCCTGCGGGGCGCTGGCCGGCCGGGACACCCCGGCGACGCCGGGCCGGGCGCTTCGCGGGGTGCACCTGGCGATGGAGCACCTGGTCGAGTCGAACCGGGTGGTGGCGGCTGCGGCGGCGCACGCCCGCACGGCCGAGGCGGCCGGGGTGGTGGCCGTCGAGCCGCCGTCGGAGTCCGGGTCATCGCACGTGGACGGCGTACCGGTGGACCGGCCGGCGATCGACGCGGCCGGCCGGCACGTGGTGATCATCGGCGGGGGTGACACCGCCGCCGACTGCCTCGGGGTGGCGCACCGGCAGGGTGCGGCCGGGGTCTACCAGCTGGACCTCTACCCGGAGCCGCCGAGCGCCCGCGACGAGGCCCGGGACCCGTGGCCGACCTGGCCGTGGGTGCTGCGCGAGTACCCGGCGCACGAGGAGGGCGGCGAGCGGGTCTTCGCCGTCGCGGTGCAGGAGTTCGTCGACGACGGCACCGGCGCGGTACGGGCGGTCCGCATCGCCGAGGTGACAGTGACCAAGCGTGACGGCGAGCGGATCCTGACCGTGGTGCCGGGCACCGAGCGGGAGCTGCCGGCGGACCTGGTGCTGCTGGCGATCGGCTTCGAGGGCACCGAGCAGCAGCCGTTGCTGGAGCAGCTGCGGCTGGTCCGTAACCGGCGCGGGGCGATCGACTCCGACGGTGACTGGCAGACCGCCACCAAGGGGGTCTTCGTCGCCGGTGACATGCACCGGGGGGCGTCGTTGATCGTGTGGGCGATCGCCGAGGGACGGGCGGCGGCGGCCGCCATCCACTCGTACCTCGGTGGGGTGGGGGAGCTGCCGGCACCGGTGGTGCCGACGGCGCAGCCACTCGCCGCCCGCTGACCAGGACCGTTCCGTTCGGCCCTGCTGAAGATCTGCTGGTCTTCGGTGGGGCCGTTCCTCTTTCGGGGATGCGGATGTTTCGATAGCATTACCGGCTAGTAACAACCGTTACTCCCCACGGCCACGCGCGCGGCCACGAGGATCCCCCCATCCTTGTGAGGTCCGTCCATGCCCCTTCGTCCCCTGGCCCGCGCCGCCGTCGCGCTGGCCGTCACCCTCGGCGCCACCGGCGTCGGCATCGGCGCGGCCACCGCTCCGGCGCACGCCGCACCCGCCGCCGTGCACTATGTCGCCCTCGGCGACTCGTTCTCCTCCGGCGTCGGCGCCGGCCCCTACGAGACGACCTGCCTGCGCAGCGACCGCTCGTACGCGCCGCTGTGGGCGGCCGCCAACGCGCCGGCCAGCTTCCGCTTCGTCGCCTGCGGCGGTGCGGTCACCGACGACGTGCTCGACAACCAGCTGTCCGCGCTCGACGCCGGCACCACGATGGTCACCATCACCATCGGCGGCAACGACGCCGGATTCGCCGACGTCGTGCTGAGCTGCCGGCTGGGCAGCGAGTCCTCCTGCGCCAGCGCGGTCGACCGGGCCGAACGGTTCGCCACCACCGAACTGCCCGGCCGGCTCGACACCACCTACGCCGCCATCCGACAGCGGGCACCGGACGCGCAGCTGATCGTGCTCGGCTACCCGCGCCTGTTCGACGAGGTCCGCTACTGCGGCCTGTTCAGCATGAGTCTGACCAAGCGGTCCATCATCAACGACGCGGCGGACCTGCTGGCCGACGTCACCGCCGCCCGCGCGTCGGCCGCCGGGGCCACCTTCGTGGACACCCGGCCGCAGTTCGCCGGGCACGGCGTCTGCGCCGGCAGCCCGTGGATCAACGACTTCTCCGCGTTGATCGCCGCGTACCACCCGAACGCCGCCGGCTACCGCGACGGCTACCTGGCCGCGCTCAACACGGTCACCGGCTGACAGGCAGTGCCGCCCACCTGACGGCGCTACGTACCTGGCGGTCCGGTCCCCGCCCGCACCACGGGGACCGGGCCGCCCGTCAGGTGGCCGCCTGGTCCCGGTTGCTGTCGCCACCGCGGTCGTCGCCGGGAGTCGTTCGGTTGCTGAGGAAGTAGGCACCGAGCGCGCCAGCCAGGGTGCCGAAGACGACGACCGAGTACGCGGCCAGAATCAGCTCCAGGCCTTGGGCGAACGGATCCCGCGCCGCCATCCGCTGACCGGTGATCGTGGTGAGCGTGACGTCGTGCAGCGCCTGCGCGTAGCTCGGATAGGAGCCGGAGACCACGAGCAGCTGGCCGGCGGCGAGGATGAGGCTCACCGTCACCGCGAAGAGCCAGGCGAGCCGGTCGGTGAGCAACCGGCCGGCGGAGCGTGAACCCCGTACCGCCGCGGTGATCGCCGCACCGGCGCGGGCCGTCCGCAAGGCCAACGCCACCCGGGCGAACCGCAGCACCGGAACGGCCAGGAAGAGCAGCTGCCACCAGTTGCGCCGCCAGAACCGGCCCGGGTGATGCCGGCCCAACCAGGCCCGCAGCGAGAATTCGGCGACGAAGACCACCCACAAGGCCCAGCTGGCCGCGCCGAGCACGGCGGCCGTCGGCGGATGGGTGGTGACGAACTGGCCGATCACCAGCAGCAGGAACAGTACACCGAGGACACCGAGCGGCTTGTCGAGACGGTCGGCGAGCCGGCGCAACATCGTGTCGCGTTCCGTGTCGTCGAGCTCGGTCTCCTCGTGCTCCGAATGGTCGCGGGTGCCGTGCCCGGTCTCCCGGCCGTCGGCGTCGGCGCCGTCGTTGTCGCCAGGTCGCATCGATCGCACTTCCGACGGTCGTCGGGACACTCTGATTACGGATACTAGGCGCATTTCGGGCTCGGCGCCGGCACTACCGTCCGATCCCGGGTGTCGACGATGCCGGTCCGGCGTCCGGCCGGCCACGCTGCAATCTATGCAGGTGAATGCGCATTGTTCATCGATACCGTCAGCGATAAGATCATTGCCGGGGGTCTTTGATGAGTGGGACGCCAGGGCTGGGTGTCCGCTCAGTGAGGAGCACCGCCTTGCGTCTCCGTCAACTATTGGTAGTGGCCGTGACGGCACTCGTGGCCGCCGTCACGACTCCGTCGACAGCCGCTGGCGCACCGCAGCAGATCATCGGCGGCGACACCGTCTTGTCAGCGCCCTGGGCAGCCGCTGTCTACAGCGACGGCTCGTTCAGATGCTCCGGCTCGATGATCGCCTCCCGCTGGGTGCTCACCGCCGAGCACTGCATCGGCGGCTCGATGTCGGTACGGGCCGGCAGTGTCCATCACGCCACCGGCGGCCAGGTGAGCGCGGTCAGCGCGACCTACTCCCAGTACGGATACCTATACGACATCGGGCTGCTGTATCTCAGCACACCGATCAGCACCACGTACGTCACGCTCGCCAGCAGCGACCCGCCGGTCGGCTCGACCAACACCATCTACGGCTGGGGCCGTACCTGCCTCAACTGTCACCTGTCGCCGCAGCTCAAAACAGCCTCGGTGCAGGTGGTGTCGGTGCGGGGCCGGGACGCGTACGAGGGACCGGCGCTGCGCAGCTCCCCGGTGACCGGCATCGCCTGGCAGGGGGACTCGGGCGGTCCGCAGTTCTACAACGGACAACAGGTTGGTGTCTGCTCGAACTCCAACGGGTCGAGCTCGCAGAACTACTCCTCGGTCGCTGCCAGCCGCGACTGGATCACCTCGATCACCGGCGTCTGACCGTCGGCACCTGACCGTCCTGACCCGGCTGCCCGGCCGGCTACCGCCGCCGGCCGGGCAGCCGGGTTAACAGCGCCCGCCCGATTCGGATAGTGTTCCGGTGGCTACCCGAGTGGCAGGTGGGGGTGGGATGAGCTTCGGTGCCGCGTACCGTCGGGCGGTCGCCGCCCACCGGCGGGCCGTGACCCATCTGACCACCGCCCGATCGGCCATAGCGGACAGCCCGGCACCGCCGCCGCCGGACCTCGGCGACGTCACCGAACGGCTGCGCCACGTCGGCGAAACCCTCACCACCGGCGCGACCAGCGCCATCCAGGACCCGGCCGTCGGCCCGGCCCCGGTGCGGGTCGGCATGGCCCGCCCGGTCGGGCTGGCCGGCACCGGCGACCCGGTCGAGTTCCCCGCGCTGGTGCCGCTCGGCGCCGGCACCCACCTGGCCATCGACGCCGACGCCCGCCAGCCACGGATCGCCGCCCTGCTGCGCAGCCTCGTCGTGCGACTGCTCGCCGCCGCCCCACCCGGCACGGTACGGGTGGCCGCGCTGGACACCACCTCGATGGGCGCCACCTTCCTGCCGCTGCGCCCGCTGGTCGAAGCCGGCGTGCTGGCGGCACCGGCCGCCACCGACGCCGAAGCCAAGGAACGCCTCGACGACGCCGACCAGCACGTACGCGCCGCCCAGGCCCGCACCGGCGGGCAGCCGGGGGAGCTGCTGGTGGTGGTCGCGGCGGCGCTGCCGGACAGCCGCGCCGAGCTGATGCGCCTCGCCGCGCTCACCCACGCCGGCAACGCCGCCCGGGTCTGCGTGATCGTCGCCGGCTACCCGCCGACCGGCACCGGGGCGCAGCCGCCGACGCTCGGCCCGACCACCCAGATCCGACTCGACGGCAACCGGGGCTGGGTCGGCGACCCACCCGGCCAGCCGTTCAGCTCCGACGGCACCGGGCTGGCCGCACCGGTCGCCCTCGACGGCGACCCGCCGGCCCGGGTCGTGCAGGCCCTCGCCGACCGGCTCGGCGAGATCCACCGGCGCGGCTCCGCACTCGACTTCGCCGACCTGCTGCCGCCCCGGATCTGGACCGAGACCGCCGGCACCGGCCTGCACACCGTCGTCGGCCGCGCCGGCCGGGAGCCGGCGGTCCTCGCCTTCGACGACGTCACCCCGCACTGGCTGGTCGGTGGGCGCACCGGCTCCGGCAAGACCGTCTTCCTGCTTGACCTGCTGTACGGCCTGGCCGCCCGCTACCCACCCGACGAGCTGGCGCTCTACCTGCTCGACTTCAAGGAAGGCGTCAGCTTCACCGAGTTCGTGCCGACCGGCCGCGACCCGTCGTGGATCCCGCACGCCCGCGCCGTCGGCATCGAGTCCGACCGGGAGTACGGCGTCGCCGTGCTGCGCGAACTGCGCCGCGAGCTGAACCGGCGGGCGGCGGCGATGAAACGCCACGGCGTGACGAAGCTGGCCGACCTGCCCCGCGACGGCGCGCCGACGCCGCGTACCGTCGCCGTGATCGACGAGTTCCACGTGTTGTTCGACGGTAACGACTCGGTCGCCCGCGAGGCCGCCGCCCTGCTGGAGGAGCTGGCCCGCAAAGGCCGGTCGTACGGCGTACACCTGGTCCTGGCCAGCCAGAGCATGTCCGGCATCGAAGCCCTCTACGGCAAGACCGACTCGATCTTCGGCCAGTTCCCGCTGCGGGTGGCGCTGCCCGGCGGCAACGGCGTCCTCGACCCGCTCAACCAGACCGCCGGCGGGCTGCCGGTCGGGCAGGCGATCGTCAACGCCTCGGCCGGCATCGCCGGTGCCAACACGGTCGTCCGGTTCCCGGACGCGCACGGCGGTGCCCGGCGGATCGCCGCGCTGCGCCACGAGCTGTGGCAGGCCCGCGCCGCCGGCTCCCGGCCACCGGCGATCTTCAAGGGGTACGAGGCGGCGCACCTCGACGGCGACCCGACGTACCGCTCACTGGCCCCCGGCGGGCGGCGTCCCCTCGCGCTGGTCGGCCGGCAGGTCGACGTGGATCTGACGTCGGCGGTGTTCCCGCTGGACGCCACCCCCGGCCGGCACATCGCGGTGGTCGGCACCACCGGCCACGCCGCCGACGTGCTGCACGCCGCCACGGTCAGCCTGGCCCGGCAGGAGCCGGCCGGCCACGCCCGGTTCCTGCTGGCCCCGCTGGTCGCCTCCGCCGACGAGGTCGCCGATGAAACCGCTGAGGCGCTGCACGCCTTCGGGCATTCGATCACCCGGTTGACCGCCGCCGAGCTGCGCGAGGAGCTGCGCCGACTGGCCAACCCGGACACCACTACGACGACTGACGGCGGGCGGACGTACCTCGTGGTGTTCGGGATGGACGCCGCAGCCGGGGTGCTCGGCGCGAAGGACGAGATGTACAAGTCCGGGCTGGACGACCTGCAGGTGGTGCTGCGCCAGGGGCCCGGCCAGGGCGTCCATCTGCTGGGTTGGTGGCGTGGGCTACGGCGGCTCGCCGACGACCTGGGCGGCTCACACAACCGCGACGACCTGGCCTGCCTGGTGGCGATGAACGTCCCCGGCGGTGAGCTCGGCTCCTACCTGGGCACCCACGACCTGGCGTACCGGCCGCGGCCGAACCGGGCGCTGCTGATCGACCGGCACGACCAGCGGACCCGGCTGATCGTGCCGTTCGCGTTGCCCGGCCGCGAGCTGGACGAGGAAGGCTGAGCGCGGTGAGCAGCGACTTCGACGAGTACGCCGCCCTGGCCCGGCACCTGCACGAGCTGCACCGCACCGGTCAGGCCGGCTCGGCGCAGCATCAGACCCGTCGACAGCGGCTCACCGGCTACGCCGACCAGCTCGGTCAGCGGCTGTACGCCCAGTGGCAGCGGCTGGCGGCGATCGCCCAGGCCGCCGGCGAGCAGGCACCGCCCGCGCCGCCGCCGATCGCCGCGCCCCCGGCCGCCGGCAGCGCACCGGGCCAGCGACAGTCCGGCGGGTACGGCGTCTCGCCGGCCGGTGTCCCGTGGCCACCGCCCCCGCCGCCCCCGCCGGGCCGGGCGATGCCGGGGCCGGTCGGGCTTCCTCCGCCGCCACGCCGCCCCGAGCTGGCCACCGGCGAGCAGCGGGTGCCGCTGCCGGCTGGGGCCTCCGGGCCGCCTTCCCCGGCCGCCGGGTCGGTGCAGCAGTACGGCGGCGGCGCGGGTGCGGCCGGCCCGGTGTCGGGCGCCCCGGTCTCCGGCGACCCGACCGTGGCTGGCGGGCTCCCGCCGGATCCGGAGCAGGAGCTGGAGTCGGCCCGCCGCCAGCTCGACGAGGCCGACGCCGCCGCCACCGAGGCGGAGCAGGCCGCCGGCCGCCCGCCGCTGCTGCCCGGCTGGTCACCGTTGGCCCGGGCGGTCACCGTCTACCTGGGGTTCGCGGCCGCCGTCGCCGTCCTGCAGTTCGGGTTCTTCCTGAATCCGGTGACCGCCGGCGTCGACTACAGCACCAAGTGGATCTGGTCCTGCGCCGGCTTCCCGGCGACCGGCTTCTTCGCCGCGTACTTCGTGATCAGCAAGTGGGGCACGTCCCGGCTGGAGACCGACGGCGGCCCCCGGTTCCCGAAGCTGGGTTTCCTGATCAGCTTCGCCGGTGCCGCCGCCTCGATGCTTCTGCTGCTGGTCTTCCTTCAACTCGACGAGTTCTGAGTGCCCGGGCCGGTCGCTGGCGATGCTGCCGCGAGACGGGGTGCGGGTGACGACCGCGACCCTGCCGACCGGGGAGTCGCTTTCCGACCCGCACTGTCGGATCGCGGTTGTAGTTCTGGGGGGCCGCCGATGTGCTGCTCGTGGTCGAGGTCGCCGACGAGGCAATGATCCACGACCTCAACGTCAAGACCAGGCTGTTTGGCCAGGCGGGTTACCCGGATCTACTGGGGTGGGGTCACCCAGCGGGCGGTCTACAAGCAACACTGGGCTCATCTTGACCGGCTTCCGGACGAAGGCCGGGCATCTGCACGGTGAGCGTATCCCGTGCCGTACGATACCAGTATCGAGCTCGCCGTCGACGACCTGATCGCTTGGTACGCCACCAGAGCGAGGCGCTACTCGGGTCCGCGCCTGGCAGGTGAATGGCGGCACGCTGCGGTTCCTCTCGCTCGGGCAACTCAGCCTCGATCCACCGATGAAGGTCGGACCGGCAGGACCCCGGCTATAGAAAGTGCCCTCTGAACTGGAAGGATAGGAGTTCTGACGCTTCTATCGCTCGGTTCGAGAGGGCACCTCGCAGGTGAGAATACGCCAGGACGCGCCGGTGGTGCGCGCGACGTTCGACGATCCGAATCTGGTGTCGTGTGCCGGTCTCGTTCCGGTGATGCGCCTGGCCGAGCAGGCCGGTCTGCATGACGCGGTCACCGACCGGGTGCGGCTGCCGACGGACAAGGGCGCGAACCCCGCCGGGAAGGTCGCCACGGTCGTGGCGGGGATGCTCGCGGGCGCGGACAGCATCGACGACCTCGACATCGCCCGGCACGGTGGCATGCGGTCGCTGTTCGGCAGCGTGTACGCGCCGTCGACGCTCGGGTCGTTCCTGCGTACGTTCACCCACGGGCACGTACGGCAGTTACAGGCCGCCGCCCGCGACACCCTGATCGGTCTGACCGGCCGGGCACCGATCCTGACCGGCGCCGACACCCTGTGCTTCGTGGACATCGACTCCATGCTGCGGCGGGTGTACGGCAAGCAGAAGCAGGGCATCGGGTTCGGCCACGCCAAGGTCGGCGGCTACAACGTCTACCTGCGCGGCTACAACCCCCTGGTCGCGACGCTGTCCACCCCGCTGTCCGCGCCGGTGATCGCCGCCACGAGGCTGCGGTCGGGTAACGCCGGCTCGTCCCGGGGCGCCGCCACCATGATCGCCGAGGCCATCACGACCGCCCGGGCATGCGGCGCTTCGGGGGAGATCATGGTGCGAGCGGACTCGGCGTTCTACGCCAAGACGGTGATCAGCGGCTGCCGGCGTCGTGGCGTGCGGTTCTCGGTCACCTGCCGCATCGACCCGAAGATCCGCGCCGCGTGCGACGGCATCGCCGCCGACCAGTGGGTCGACATCACCTATCCGCAGGCCGTCCGGGACGAAGACGCCGGCCGGTGGATCTCCGACGCGCAGATCGCCGAAACCACGTACACCGCGTTCGCCGGCACCCGACACGAGGCGACCGCCCGGCTGATCGTGCGCCGCGTCCGCCGCG
Source organism: Solwaraspora sp. WMMA2065 (assembly GCF_030345075.1). Classification (NCBI taxonomy): domain Bacteria; kingdom Bacillati; phylum Actinomycetota; class Actinomycetes; order Micromonosporales; family Micromonosporaceae; genus Solwaraspora; species Solwaraspora sp. WMMA2065. The sequence goes on along the minus strand of NZ_CP128361.1, from coordinate 2,307,911 downwards.
ACGACCCGCAACAGATCCCCGGCCAGGACGAACTCCTACCGACCTACCGGTACCACGCCGTGTTCACCGACAGCCCGTACACCCTCGTACAGGCCGAAGCCCAGCACCGGCAACACGCGATCATCGAGCAGGTCAACGCCGACCTGATCGCCGGCCCCCTCGCCCACCTGCCCTCCGGACACTTCAGCGCCAACGACGCCTGGCTGACCTGCGCCGCGATCACGCACAACCTCACCCGCGCCGCCGGACACCTCGCCGCGGGCACCTGGTCGACCGCCAGACCCGCCACCATCCGGACCCGGATCATCACCGTCGCAGCCCGCCTCGCCCACCGGGCCCGCACCATCCACCTACACCTGCCCGAGTACTGGCCCTGGCAGGCGGCGTTCGACAACCTGTTCACCGCCGTCCAGCCGGCACCCGGCTGACCACACCCCACCAGCCGAAACCAGGCGGCCCGACCACAGGCCACAATCCCGTTCCACCCCGAACACTCACCCTCGGAGCAAGCCGATCACGTGATCGGCGACTCCCTCACGCCCGCCGCACCACCCAATACAGAAATGATCAACCAACATTCAGCGGCAACCGCGTCGGTGGATCGAGGCTCAGAGCGCGGTGCGATCAACTCGTTGGCGTCGCCGATCTAATGTGCCAGCAGCCTGCCCTCGCTGAGACCTTCACCCGTTGGCCAAGGCTACGACCACGGTTGTCTGGAGGCGATGGTCGGATCGGTGCTGGCTGAGCTCGAGCGTTTGCGGACGCTCATGATCTGACGAAAGACAATCTGAGTCATGACAATGTCACTTTTGAGACAGGGAGTTGATTAAGATCATCGATTGGTGTTCGCTGGCTGAGCAGGGAGGATGTCGGTCTATGTAATGAGTCACATCAATCGCATCTTGACTGCCGTATGTCAGGTGTAGACGATTGCAGCATCAACTCAAGAGGTTGATAAACGGCCTGACCCCTCGAACTGGAGGTATCGTGCAGAAGCTTCTTTCCAGAATTGCTGTTGGTGCAGCAGCCGTCGGTCTAGCTCTCGCTGTTATGGCGAATCCAGCCCAAGCCTCCGCACATGACGTGGGTTCGATAAGTGAGGCGGTTTTGGTCGCCGAGAGCGTGGGGCGAATCGGCGGATCGGACAACGTCGGGGTCAGTGCGGGTTGGCTAGGGGAGTGTTACGCTAGCCGTTACTCGACATTCGCCGGAGGATGGTGCGACGGAAACGGCCCAGACTACACCTACCGAGGTGTAGTAAGGTGTAGCAACGGTTCGTGGTACTACGGTATGGTGTTGTGGGCGGGAGACCGTACTGCATCGTATGTTTCCTGTCCTTCCGGCACGTCGGCCACCTCCGGTGGGGTATACGTCTACTACCTCGGTAGCTACTACGGTAGTAACCTCGTCTGACCGATCGAATCTGACCATGATTATCGTCTAAGGAAGATTCGGCTGAGATTCGTTGCAGTTCGAGCGGCTAAGGGGTTTGCCTTGAAAAGCTCGAAAGGCAAACTGTGGCAGTAGATTGACGATGGGCATCGCAAGCTTACTTGGCCGCGCGGTTCCACGACGTGTAGCAAGCGAGGAATTCGGCGTGTTCGCTGGCGCAGGGGCACGACTCGAATCTGATAGATCCTTCGCTTGAGCTTCTATTATCGGTTGACTTAAAAGGAAACGAAGATGCTTCGTAGGTTCGTGGCAAAGGTTGGTCTTTTGGGTGCATGCGTCGTTGCGGCCGTTACAGTGATGGCTGTGCCCGCATCGGCCACTTCGGTGGGAGTGCAGTGGTTCGGCGAACCTGAGACATATCTAAATACCGATACTAGTTTCGGCGGTTGGGTCGACGGGAATGGGCCGGACAGCTACCGCTATTTTGTGATCTGCACAAATGGTGGGACGTACAACGGCGTTACCCGTTGGGCTGGCGACAGGCGCGGCTCGTTTGCGTACTGCCCATCCGGCACCTATGCCGCATTCAAGGGGTACACCCTAATCCCTGCCTAGAGTTCTTCAATCATGTGCCCGACAAAGTCGGAGTGCTCGCGGTTGGGAACTATGCGTTGATGTCTGGAGTGCTGTAGCTTTGACTGGGCGGGCACGGCTCTCGGTGATCCTGAGGTTCTCGAAATATTCAGGGCACCTTGCAGAGTGCTGTGCCCGTCCAGGTTATTGCATAGAGCCCGGTCTAGGTGTTTAGTTTGCTCATGGCGGTCAGGGCCCCTTCAACGATTCCGGCACGGCCGCGACCAGGCGCTGCGGTGTAATGATCGTGGGGATCGGTCGATCTGGCTTCGATCTGGACTTGGGCGAGCATGACGTGATGTTCTGCAGCAGGCCGCGGATCCGGGCCGATTAGCGGGTCCAACAGCGCCGCGGCCCGCGCGTTGGGCAGATGGTGGCCGATCGTGGCGAGGACCGCGCGGGCGGACACTCCGGGTCCCCACTGGCCCGACCGGTCACGTACCGGGGCGGCTGGCCCTGGTTGACCTGTCCGCAACACGGGCATCGGGGGTTCTGCCATGTGGTACTGGACCACCTTGGGCGGCGGTTGACGCGACGCCTCAAACAACTGCCGCCGGTAGTCCCGCAACGGAGTTCTTCGGCGATGGCCGATTGAACGGGCTGTCCGACGACGGCGGATGCGACGAGTTCGACGAATCGGGAGTCTAACCCGCGCCGCAACTCCTCCTCCACCACCACCACCCGCAGATCGTCGACCTGTGCCTAAAGATTGTCGATCATCATCGCCTGCCTCGCGACGAGGGCAAGGGTTCCTCTCGTGAGCACAGCAACGGATCGACGGCCCTGCAATCTGCAACTATCAGCACGCCAAGACGCCGCAGGTCGCGCCACCGGCCGAAATGCTGGAAAGCTTACTCGCCCCGGTGAATACCTAATGTATGTCGGATGGTTTGGGTTGAAACCGGTTCAGGCCCGGCGGATGCGGACGCATCTCAGCTGCTCGGCAGGTAGATGTGGTAGCCGGGTACGCTCACAATGGCGGGTGAGGTTTGATTCGTTGAGAGTAGCCGTGTGACGACCGGATTAGCGGGTGAATCGACAGGAAGAACATATGCTGGATCGCTCGAATCCTGCACCGCCTCCAGATGCGGCAAGTATCGGTTTAGGCCTGGACTCAAGTCGCCCTCGTCAATGACGGCACACACGATGCTCTCGTTTGTCGCGAAGGTGATGTTATTGCACGTCCAGTACTCGCTAAACACGTGGGTTACACCGAGTTGTTCGAGTCGTGCAATCATGTTATCCCTTTGTTGGGCAAGATCTCTCATGTTGGGCGCAATTGCCACGACACCAGCAGTGGCGACCAAGGTCGATATTGCAGTGGCGGCGAGAATGGTTGCTGATGCCACGCGCCAAACTACCACGCGACTCTGCAGTGATTCCCAAAGTGGCCACAGCGCGGCTGGTAGCGAAATTAGTAGGCACGAGAGGTACCTGGCACTTTCGACTGGAGTGTCTGCTGCGGCACTACTCCGAACGTACGCGAGAATCGTCAATGCCGCGCCGATCAACAAACCTAGGTGGGCTACGGAGGTTACTTTCTGAATTCCTTCCTCATGTCGAATCGAAGCCAATGTGGCTATTGCTGCAACTAGGAGAAGCAGCGGAAAAGCAAGTCCCCACCAGAGTTGCCATGGCGTGCACTCGCTTGGCGCGCAGAATCCCATCCCCATTGGGATACCGAATATCATACCGCCATACAGGTGGTCCATCCATGGTGATGCCTCACTGCTTCCGCTCAAAGTCAGCAGCACGGAGATCGGATTGACGCGTGAGCTGATTGAGTGCGCGATGAGGGGTGTTGCTCCTATGAGGGTGCCTCCGGCGAGGAGGGCGCCACCGCTCCAGATAATCTCCTTCTTTGTAAAGATAGCTAGGACCGCACCTGCGCAAAGAATATATGGCAGGACGAGTGGGTCAACCCAGATCATCAATCCCGCGATGAATCCCCATGCCGCGAAGGCGGCGCCGCGATGGCGATACCGGTCTGCCGCGAGCCCAACTGCGAGCAACATTAACCCGGCGCCTGCCGGATTGATTTCAGGATAGCCGCCACCGGAAATCATTTGATTCTTCAGTATCCGGTCCGAGCCGAGGGCCAGAATTCCGACTATCAGCAAAGTAAACCAGCGGCTGCGGTAAAGCTGGTCGACGAGCCGCCACATTATGACAAGAAATGAGCCAAAGAGGAGCAGGTTCGGGATTCGCAGCGAAATAACCGATGGTCCGAATAGTGCGAATATCGGCGCAGCCAAGTAGGCTTCGAGTGTTCCCATGTAGTTCTGCCCGTAGAAGAATGCTGGAAAATTCTCGGCCTTCGATATGTGGATCGCGGCCAGTCCCATGGTCGCCTCATCGCTATTGGTGGGCGGCACACTCCACAGCAGTGCAAGGAATCTGTATAGGACGCCAAGTGTGACACACAGGGCGGTCAGAATCGTTGCTGGGTGAAATCTACCGATGGCTCTCGATCGAGCGTCATCGGACCGGGCACTGTCCACGGTGAGCGCTGCCATGCCTAGATGATGTCATACGCCCTCAGATCGTAAGTAATCCCAGGTCTCGTGGACATACTGGCGGTCGGTGTGGCTGGGTGCGGCGGCGCCGTGGTGGTGGGGTGCGGGTGTCAGCCGGTCGGGGGACCCAGGTGTGCAAGTCGGCGGAGAGGAAGTGTCACGTACCCGCTGTCGCGATCACTCCGGTGACAATCCCTGCGGCCAGCGGGCTCTTCATCCTGACGGGACCATCTCTGTGAGATCCTGACTCCGCTGACCGGCGACCGCACGGCGTACGCGGTCGCCGTCTTGGTCGACGGTGTTCTGTTGCAACATCGCCATCGGTGATCCGCTGGACACCGCCGCCGTCGAATCGTCGATCGCCGCCCTGATCAGGTCGGATCGGTCGAGGGCGCCGTTCGGTAACGCTGCCGAAAACTACGGCCGGGACCATGGGTGGATGGCCGACGAGCCGGTGCGACTGGAGATCCGGACGCTGGGCGGGTGCCTGTTCGACTCGCCGCTGGCCCGACTGCTGCTCGGGCGCAACACCAGCTGGCACTACGTCGACGAGTCCGACCGGGTGCTGCTCGACGACACCGTCGGGATGCTCACCGGCCGGGGTCTGCCCATCGACGAGCTGCCCAGCCTGGAGCCGGGCGGACCGCGACAGAAGATCTTCTTCGAGCCGGCCCGGACCCGGGTCGGGATCGTCACCTGCGGTGGGCTCTGCCCGGGCCTGAACAACGTCATCCGGGCCCTGGTGCTGGAGTTGACCGCCGGCTACGGGGTGCGGCAGATCGTCGGCTTCCGCAACGGCTATCAGGGGCTGGTCGCCCGGCACGGCCATCCGGTGGTGCCGTTGACGCCGGCCGTCGTCGACCGGATCGACGAGTACGGCGGCACGATCCTCGGTACGTCGCGGGGCAACCAGGATCCGGAGGAGATCGCCGACACCCTCGACGAGCTCGGCATCGACATCCTGTTCGTGATCGGTGGCGACGGTTCGATGCGCGGCGCGTCGAGGATCACCGAGGTGCTCGCCCGTCGGGGCCGGCCGGTCGCCGTCGTCGGGGTGCCGAAGACGATCGACAACGACATTCCGTACATCGATCAGAGTTTTGGTTTTCAGACGGCGGTCGCGCACGCCACCGAGGTGATCCGGGCCGCCCATGTGGAAGCCACCGCGTTCCCCGGCGGGATCGGGCTCGTACAGCTGATGGGCCGGCACTCGGGTTTCATTGCCTGCTACGCGGCCCTGGCCACCCACGACGCCGATTTCGTCCTGGTGCCCGAGGTGCCGTTCGCTCTGGACGGCCCGGGTGGCCTCCTGGCGCACCTGCGCCGGCGGGTCACCGACCGGGGGCACGCGACGGTCGTCGCCGCCGAGGGCGCCGGCCAGGAGCACCTGGCCGGTGAACCCGTGGGCCACGACGCCTCCGGCAATCTGCGGCTGCACGACTTCGGACGCTATCTGCGGCAGCGGATCGTCGACGACTTCGCCGGGGCCGGGCGCGAGGCGAGTGTGAAGTACATCGACCCGAGTTACACGATCCGTGGCGTGCCGGCGAACCCGTACGACAGTGTCTACTGTATTCGGTTGGCGCATGCGGCGGTGCACGCGGCGATGGCCGGTCGGACGGACCTGGTGGTGGGTCGGTGGCGGGGCAGGTTCGTGCATGTGCCGATGCCGCTGGCGGTGAGCACCCGTAACCAGGTCGACCCGCACGGCGACCTCTGGCTGTCGGTCCTGGAGGCCACCGGCCAGCCGCCGTCGATCTCCTGATTCGAGCGGCTGGGAGCCCGTGCCGGCGCGGGCCGGGTTCCGGCGACTCGTCACTGTTTTGTCACGACTGCGATCACACTCTGTGCATATTGTCGCCGATTATAGTTACGTAGAGGTGGCAGCACGCACGTCATGTGCGCCAGGGCGTTGGGTGGTTGGGGAAGCCATGGCTACCAGTCAGGTGCAGCATGACCAGTTCGGGAATCTGCTCCGGGCCCTCCGCCTGCAGCGGAGACTGACCCAGGAGGAGCTTGCCGAGGCGGCGGGTTCCAGCGTCCGTGGCATCCGGGAGATGGAACGGGGCCGGGTGCGCAGCCCACAACGACGGACGGTGGTGCTGCTCGCCGACGCCCTGCGGCTGGCCGGGTCGGACCGGGACCGTTTCGTCGCCCTGGCCCGGGCCGAGCGGCAGCCGCACGACGGCGGCACGGTGCCGCCCGACCGCCCGACGGTGACCGTACCCGGGGAACTGCCCTCCGCGGTCCCGGACCTGACCGGCCGGACGGAGATCCTGCAACGGCTCGCGGCGCTGGCCACCGAGGTTGCCGCCGGGCGTTCGGACACCGCCTCGGTGGTGGTGTTGCACGGGCCGCCGGGGATCGGTAAGACCAGTCTCGCCGTGGTGGCCGGACATCGGCTCAGCGGTGCCTTCGCCGGCGGCCAGCTCTTCGTCGACCTGCAGAGCGCTTCGCCGGACGGCCCGGTCGACCCGGCCGAGGCGCTGGCCGGACTGCTGCGGTCGCTCGGGGTGCCGGACAGCAGGGTTCCGGCGTCGTCGGCCGAGCGGGGCGGACTGTTCCGCACCTTGACCCGGGACCGGCCGCTGCTGGTGATCCTGGACAACGCCGCAGACGAGGCACAGGTACGTGCACTGTTGCCGGCCGGGCGGGGATGCCTCGCGCTGGTGACCTGTCGGCGTCCGCTGGCCGGCCTGGCCGGCGCGGTCCGCCAGCCGCTCGACCTGCTCGACCCGGCGGCCGGTCGAGCGCTGCTCGCGGCGATCGTCGGCGCCGACCGGATCGCCGCCGAGCCGGCCGCCGCCGACCAACTCGTCACCCTCTGCGGACAGCTGCCGCTGGCCGTGCGGATCGCCGGCAACCGGCTCGCCAGCCGGCCACAATGGTTGGTCGCGTGGCTGGTGGACCTGCTCCGCGACGAACGTCGAAGGCTGACCGTCCTGACCGCCGGGGACCTGGGCGTGCGGTCGGCGTTCGAGGTCTCGTACCGGCAACTGGACCCGGTGATCGCGCGAGTGTTCCGGCGGGCCTCACTGATCCCCGGCACCGATTTCGCACCCGCGCTGGTCGCCGTCGTGGCCGGCATCGACGAGGAGACCGCGTCGACGGCCCTGGAGGAGCTGGTCGAGGCGGGTCTCCTCCTGACCCTCGGCGACCGGTACCAGTTCCACGACCTGGTCCGGCTCTACGCCAAGGAACGCCTCGACGCCGAGGAACCGCAGACCCGCCGGACGGCGGCGCACGAACGGATGATCGGCTGGCTGCTGCTGCGTACCCGGCAGGCCGGGGTGATGTTCGAACCGGACGCCGGTCGGGCCGATTCCCCGTTCGACGACGACCGGGCGGCGGCGTACTGGCTGGACCGGGAGTCCGGCAACTGGCTGGCGGCACTGCGCGACGCCGCCCGGCGCGGTCGGCACGCCGAGGTGGTCGCGGTCGCCAGGGCACTGCACTGGTACTCCGACGCCAACAGTCACCGGCACCCCTGGGGCGAGATCTTCTCGCTGGGAGTCGCCGCCGCCCAAGCGGTCGGAAGCCCTCGCGACGAGGCCGTTCTGCTGAACTTCCTGGGCTGGGCCCGGTACTTCTGTCAGGACCGCAACGTCGACGGGCTGGCCGCCCTGGCCCGGGCGCTGGAACTGGCCCGGCGGATCGGGGACCGCCGTGAGCAGGCGTGGGCGTTGACCTACACCGCCGCGATCCTGGTCCGGACCGGCCGGGCAGGGGCGGCCGTCGACCACAGCCGCCGGGCGGTGGGCCTGTTCCGCGAGATCGGGTACGCCCTCGGCGAACAGAGCGCGGCGAGCGCGCAGGGCGGGGCGCTGGCCGCGCTCGGCCGGTTCGCCGAAGCAGCCGAGTTGCACCGTGGCGTGCTGGCGTTCCACGGCCGGGGCACCGGGCTCAGCCGGACCGGCGCGGCGGTGGCCCGGGCCGGCGCGATGATGAGTCTCGGGGCGGCGCTGGCCGGCATGGGCCAACTGCGCGACGCCGCCGACCAGTACGCCCGCGCCCGGCGGGTGTTCCACCGGTGCGGTGCGACGTTCAGCGAAGCCAACGCCGTGCACCGGTACGGGCTCGCGCTCGCGTCGTTGGGCGAGGCCCACGCGGCGGCCGAGGCGCTGCGGGCGGCGCTGGACCTGTACGCGGCACTGTCCTGCCCGTGGTGGGAGGCGCAGACCTTGTCCGCGCTCGCCGCTCTGGCCGGCGCGGCGTCGGATCCGGCCGCCGCGCGCCTGCTGCGCCAGCGGGCGCTCGACCGGTGCGGTGAACTGGACGCCCCGCAGGTGCGGACCCTGCGCGCCACCCTGCGACGCGAACTGGCCGGGTCCTGACCGGGATTCTGATCCGCGCCGGGATTCTGATCCGCGCCGAGATGCTGATCCGCCCCGAAGGGGACCGGGCCCCGCCGCGATTCGGCGGGACCCGGTGCCGGTGGACAGGGTCAGTTGCAGGTGGTCCCGTTGAGAGTGAACGGCGCCGGGACGGTGGGGGAGCCGTCCGCGGTGTAGCCGAAGTTGACGGCACCGCCGGTCGGGATGGCGGCGTTGTGGTTCTCGTTGGTGACGGTCACCGCCGATCCGGTCTGCTGGAAGACGCCGTTCCAGTGACCCTGCAGGAGCTGCCCGCCGGGGAAGGTCCAGCCCACCGACCAGCCGTTGACGGCCGGGCCGTCGTTGTAGACGGTGACGCTGGCGGTGTAGCCGGTGCCCCACGAGTCGGTGACGACGAAGGAGACCCGGCAGCTGCTGGCGATCGCCGTCGCCGGCACCAGGTTGCCGTAGTCGTCGCGGGCGGTGGCGAAGTCCTGGAACCCGAAGCCCGGGCCGGCCGACCGGGTGGTGGTGCCGGCGGCGAGGACGGTGCCGTCGGGGTTGACGAAGTAGACCGGGCCGCCGCTGTCGCCACTCCGGGCGGAGTCCTGGCCGTCGAGCTGGGTGGCCTCGACGAGGTCCTCGATGTCGTCGTAGTGGTAGTCGACCCGCAGGTTGCAGATGGGTCCGCCGAGCACTCCCGCCGAGGTGTACCCGGACTGGCACAGCAGCTGACCGGGGAAGACCTCGGTCCAGCCGACCACTTCGGCGCGGACCTCGTCGTGCTGACCGCCGACGTAGATGTGGCCGCCGGGTGCCGACGTCGAGATGATCATCGTGTCGTGGTCGTCGTTGCTGTCGACCGCGTAGCCGACCAGCGTGCCGGTGCCGGTGGTGGTGTCCCAGCCGGTATGCCAGGCCGAGCCGATCGACCCGCAGTGTTCGGCGGTGAGGATGTAGCCGGCGGTGGTGTCCGCGTCACGTACGCCGAAGCCGGCCGTACACCAGGGCGTGGTGGGCCCGATGCCGGCCCCGCCGTCGAACGGTGCGGCGTCGTCGGTTCGCGACCGTTCGACCATCTGGTCGCGTTCGACGAAGGTGGTACGGACACCGGTCTCCGGCAGCGTCGGCAGCTCGGTGCTCGAGCTGTAGTCGACGCCGATCTCGATGCCGGTGCCGTCGGTACGCAGCCGGACCGAGTGGCTGGCGTCGGTCGGGTCGGCCTCCACCACCGGGGCGATCCGGGCGGCTGCCGTACGCAGTTCGGCGCGGGAGTAGGTGGCGTCGGCCACCTCGACCGGCGCGGTGCGGCGGGCGGCGGCGACGGCCGCGGCGATGTCGGCGGGTGGCTCTCCCTTCCACCACAGGGTGACCTGGTCGTCGACCAGGCCGATGCCGGCGTAGCCCCGGCCCGGCGCACGGTCGACCGCAGTGCGGATGACGTTGGCCGCGTCGACCAGCGGAGCCTGGGCGACCATCCGGTCCAGGGTCGGTGCCGGGATGAGGTCGAGGATGGACTCGGTGGTCCCGGCCGGCTCCGGCTGGTGGGCCTCGGCGTTGGCGGCGGTGGGACCGGTGAGCGTGGTCGCGCCGACCATCGCTGCGACGACCACCGCAAGGGTGGTCACTTTTCGAACTGATGCCATGACGCTCAGTCAAGCGGCGTCTGATGTGGGGTGACAGGCAGGACGCCCGGCAGGAGTCGACCTGCCGGGCGTCCTGCCGGTAGTTGCGTACCGGCTCATGGTCGGGCCGATCCGTGCGGCAGCTGCTCACCCGGTGGTCGGCCGGGATATCCGCTGCCGGCCCACCCGTTTCTTGTACGGTTGTACATGTACGTGTGTACAAGAACGGAGACGATCATGGCGTACGTGTTCCTCGCCGCCGCGATCACCGCCGAGGTGATCGGGACGAGCCTGCTCAAGTCGACCCACGGGTTCACCCGGCTGTGGCCGACGCTCGCCCTGGTCGCGGCGTACGTCACCGCGTTCGCCTGCCTCGCCCAGGCGGTGAAGACGATCCCGGTCGGTGTCGCGTACGCGCTGTGGGCCGGGCTCGGCACGGCGGCCATCGCCGCGATCGGCGCGACGTTCCTGGGCGAGCCGTTGACCCTGGCGAAGGTGACCGGGATCGGGCTGGTCATCGCCGGTGTGGTGGTGCTCAACCTGGGCGGTGCCCATTGACCGCCGACCCGGCTGGCTCGGCCCACAGCCGGGACCGCCGTCCGGTGCGGCCCCGGGATCCGGAGGGCCGCCGCCGGGCGCTGGCCGCCGCCACCCTGGAAGTGGTCGCCGAGGTCGGCATCGGGCGGACCACACACCGGGCGGTCGCCGCCCGCGCCGGTGTCCCGCTCGGGGCGACGACCTACTACTTTCCGACCCTGGTTGATCTGATCGTGGCCGGGCTGCGGCAGGCCCAGACGGACGTCGAGGCCGAGTTGCGCCGCTGGGCCGATCAGCTCGGCGACGGCACCGACCTGCCGGCCCGGCTCACCGGGCTGATCGGGGAGTACCTGGCCGACCGGGGCCGGGCGCTGACCGAGCTGGAGCTGTACCTGGCCGCGGCCCGCAGCCCCGAGCTGCGGCCACTGGCCCGCGCCTGGCGGGACCGTCTCTGCGAGATCCTGACGCCGCTGACCGGCGACCGCGCGGCGTACGCGGTCGCCGTCTTCGTCGACGGTGTCCTGCTGCAACACTTCGCCATCGGTGAGCCGCTGGACACCGCCGCCGTCGAATCGTCGATCGCCGCTCTGGTCAGGTCGGTTCAGCCGGCTGCTGCTCGTGGCCGTCGGGCCGCCGCTGGTCGGCCGGCTGCCCGTCCGAGGTGACAGCGTCCGGCCCGTCCGGAGTGACGGCGTCCGACCCGTCCGGGGTGACGGCGGCTGGCCGGTCGTCCGGCTCGGCGGCGATCATCGCGGTGGTGTCGTCGATCAGGTCGGCCAGGCCGGCCGGGCTGAGCCCTTCGTCGGTGACCAGGGCGACGACCAGCAGTGTCTGCGCGGTGATGGTCTCGGCGGTGGCGGGCAGGGTGTCGTGCTGGCCGAGGGCGGCGTACATCAGGGTCTCGGCCACGGTCGGGTCGATGGCGGTGCCGGCGGGGTCGAAGCGTTCCCGGACGCTGGCGACGAAGCGGATCACCGCGGCCGGTTCGCCGGGCCGGAAGCGTCGTTCGGCGGTGAGGACGAACAGTCCGCTGAGCAGGTCGAGGTATTCCTGCCACTGGTTGTCGTCGAAGCGGGCGAGTTGGCGTTCGTGTGCGCCGGTCTGCCCGGCGACCAGGTAGGTCAGGGCGGCGGTGGGTGCGCTGGTCACCGGCTCCTCCAGGTGCGAAAGGCGTCTTCCCAGATGTGGTGGCGGACGAGCTGCCAGAAGGTGCGGAACCTGACGTGGTGGCGGCCGGTGGCGACCAGCGACGCGGCGGTACGGGCGGCGACTCCGCGTACCTCGGTCGGTGGCTGCCGCCCGGCGGAGTCGGCGCCGTCGTCGGGTGGATCGCCGTCGGCGGTGGCGGTGGCGGGTGGGGTGCCGGTGAGCGGGCGTCGGGCGGCCAGCCGGCGCAGCCGCTGGTGCGGCGGGTCGTCGCCGTTGGCGAGGGCGTTGAAGTAGCGGTCGAGGGCGCCGGTGCCGACGCCGAGGCTGCCGCCGAGCTGGTCGAGGCGGGCCAGGGCGGTGCGCAGCCGGGCGGCGGCGGCCTGGGCGTACGGGTCGTCGCTGCGGGCGAGGCGGTCGGCGGCGGCCACCACCCGGGGTCGGGCGTCGCCGGTGGTGCCGGCGGCGTGGGTGGCGTGCTCGCGGGCGGTCCGCAGGCCGCGCATGATGGTGGCGACGCCGACCGGGCGGCTGCCGGGCAGCTGCGGCCGGGCGACGGTGACGGCGTCGAAGACTTCGCCGTACGCCTCCCACGCCTGGTGCAGGGCTTCCTCGTAGCGGTCGACGGCGAGCCGGGCGTCCGGGGCGAGCGTGTGGGCGTCGCCGAGCTGCTCGGTGACGTGGGTGACGGCGGTCTCCAGGGCGAGGCAGACGGCCCGTAGTGCGCCGATCGTGTCGGCGGCGACCTGCAGGGCTGCGGCGTCGGCGGCGTACTCCCGGGTGCTCATGCCGACCTGCTCAGCCAGGAGAAGCGGGGCCGGTCCGGGGTGTCGGCGACCCGGCCGGGGTCGAGCAGGGTCGCGCCGGGGCGGCGGAACGGCAGCCGGTGGTAGCGGTGCATCGTCGCTTCGGCTTCGGTCAGGTCCGCGCACGGTCCGGGCCGTCCACAGCCGAGACAACACCCGGTGTACGCCGAGGTGGTGTGACTGTCGATGGTGCGTTGCGCCTCGACGACGCGAGCGCGGGCGTACCGGGTGTAGTAGGTCGCGGATCGCTGGTTGCCGGCCGGGCGTAGCCGGGTGGGTGGTGGTGGGACGGTCGGGGTGGGGCGGGGGTCGGGTGTCACCGGACGTTGCCTCCCGTACGCGTGGAGATGGCACCCGCCGCTGATGCGACTGTTGTCGCAGGTGGCGGGCAGGTTGACGCACCCGGCCGACCGACAGGCGGCGTCGGCCGACCGGGCTTCTTGCGGCGCAACTGGCTCCGGGTTTGCAGACCTGGGAGCGGGTTGCCCGGTCATCGTATATAACAAGTGATGTACGAGCAAGTGCGCTGGTCATCGCTTGCCATACCAACCGATTCATGGTCGAATGTGAGGTGCAGATCTGGGAGTAGACAATGCCCGCCAAACCGAAGTGGGCGCAGATAGCCGACGGCATCCGCGCCAAGATCGCCTCTGGAGACCTTGCTCCAGGCGACAAGCTGCCATCGACCAGCGAGCTTGGCCGTGAGCACGGCGTCTCGGCGATCGTCGTGCGACAGGCGATCAACACGCTGAAGGCCGAACGTGTCGTCGAGGGCGTGCCGGGAGTCGGCGTCTTCGTCGTCGACCCAAACGAGCCGCAAGGCTGATCCCCGCTGGCATGCACAGTGGGTGTTGGCCTTCAGGTGACTCAGCAGATATTGACGGTCAGCTTGGGTGCGATGGCTTGGTCACCACAACCCGGGGTTGGGGATGTCGAACACCTGCCGGCGGGTGACAGCGGCCTCGGTCGCATCGGTCAAGCAGTCACCGCAGGTATCCGAACACGTGCCGAACGACCACGTCCGGACCGGCCACCTGGGACAGGGTAGTGCCCTTGCTACCCTGGGCTGGTCGGCCCGACCGGCGCCCGAATGACCCCGCAGCGACTCCGCCGCTGGCTTGGTCAGCCCGTAACTGAATGGCGGCTTCGACGATTTGCTCGACTGCCCAGACTGGGAATCGAGGCTGGCGACCCTTGTCAGCGCCTGCTCCAGCCGCGCGGCCAGCCCAGTGTTCAACGCCAACAACCTATCAGCATCCATAGCAGATAGCCTTACCGGCATCAGGTGCCTATCCAGCCGCTCGCTTGTTAGGGGAGTTGCAACTAGGCTAGTGTTGGTAGTCTCCAAGGCGCCACAGGAAATATAGTTTATCTAGTTCAATATCTCGTACTTCTTCTTGATATTTTCCGAAGTAGGTGGAGGTGGCGGTAGCCAAGCCCATTGCTACTCCGGCGGGTAGTAGCAATGGAATGTTTGCGGCGAGTCCAACGGCGGTGGCGAAAGACGTCAGTAAAATAGACGCGCCGGTCTTGCGACGAAGAACCCTCCGGGCGGCCAAGAGCTTGCCTTCGATCTCCAGGAGAGCGGGCTCAATGATGTCTTTCTGGATGTCTCGTGCTATTGCCTCCGACGACGCGGCGCCGGCGGAGGCGACCCTCTCTCTGATCGCTGAACGAATCGCAACGCGAAAACGGTCGAAACTCAGTGACTCATCTCTTCGGATCCGAATAAGGTCATCGACGGGAACGCCTTCTAGTCTCGGTAGTCGGAGGGCTAGTGCGACAGATGCTTCATCTGGATCTGTGTCATTAATTATGGCTAACGGCGCGGTGCGCCTTATTGCGCTTCCTAGCGGGACACCGTAGTCCCTCGCTGATCGAACATCTGCCACTGTCCGGCCCGCAAAATCTTTGAAGACGCTTTGTGCCACTGCGCGCCGGGGATGGAGCTCGGGATCCGCAGAGTCCTCCTCCTGGATTAGGTTGCCGAAGATGGGGCCATCGCCCAGGAGTGGATGTTGGTATGAGTATGACCATTTATTGCCGGTCTTGGAGAGTGATTCGAGCCTGCCTTCATGCTCGAATGTTGAAATTATTTGCCCTGCTCGAGATTCAATAAGGTCAAGTCCGGTTTCCGACAGGTGGTGGTCCCAATGCTTGGAGCAGGGAACGTATTTTTGTCGAAATATGAGCATGTCCTCGGCTCCCATTGAGCGGATCTTGATAAGTGCGTTTATGTGAGCGGCGAGTTCGCCTTTCGCCAGTCTTGGATATAAATCGTATGAGTTAAGGATGTTACCTGCAGTGATGGGGCTCAGCCCTTCCACGATGACGGCATCGAAGTAGTGCCAGACCGAACGAAATACTTGGTCGAGTACCACCTCTGGGCCGCCGCATCTTGCACAGCTTGCGTGAGCTGACATATCGATTGCCCGGCCGGCCATCACCACGTCTAGATTTTTATCAACTGGCCTAAATACCTGGCGCTTATCCCATTCCTCCTTAATTCGTGTCGCGAACCTTGCGCGTAGCTGTTGAGAAGCTAGGACCCGATTGGCATCGCTGCCGGAGGTGATACCCTCTTCATCCATCCATTCATATAGCCAGAACGTTTCTTGCATCGAATCTCCGATCGGCATATGCTAGGTTCCCTCTTTGGTTGCCGTGCAAACAAACTGTAGCTGAAGATGACAACATTAGTGAATCAGGTTGCCGTCGGCCGGTGATGCTGTCGGGGTGCTCGATTTGCCTTGATCGACGGCGAAAAGGCTTTTGACCTGATTATTCTCGTGACTCTCGTCCGCCAAACCAGCCATGCAAATAGGTGATCGGAGGGAGTTGATGCAATCGGTCATACTTGCCTGGTTTCTACAAATTGGTGAGGTATGCCCTGATGTTCTGCGTGGCCTGGTGGGTGAGGATGGCGGCTCCTTCGATGTTGGTGCGGGACAGTTCGGCCCAGGTGTAGATCTCCTGGGTGCGGTCCTGCCGGCCGCCGGCAAGGAGTTGCGCCAGGCCGAGCTGGCTCGCACGCATCGCGTTGGCCACGTTTGCCAGCTTCGCCTGCTGGGTCTCGATCTCGTCGAGGATCTGTCGGAGCCGCCCGATGTACCCACCGGCCGACCCGGGCTCCGACCCACCTCGGGGCTGGGTGAGCCGGCGGGGCCGATGCGGTGGTGCACGTCGTGGTTCCCGTCTCGCCGGGTCGACCGCTCGAAGCACCGGCTTCGGCTCGCCCGTACCCAGGATCGTCGTTGGCGGCTTGCCGCCCGATGTCTCTTGCTTGCCCTCGTCGGCCTTCCGACTCATGAGGCGGTCCACGGCCGTACCGGCTGCGGACTTGCCCAGGACTCCGAGGATCGCGCCCGCGATCGCGCCACCGGTCGCGGCTGTCGACGGCGGCACAGGGAGACCGGCCTTCGTCGAGGCCAGCCCGAGCAGCATGCCGACGGCGGCACCGCCCAGCTCGGCCAACTTGCCGAGTGACTCCTTCGACAGCTCCCGGCGGAACTGCTGGCCGAAGGTCTCGGCCTGCTGCTGGCCCTTGCGCTGCTTCCGGCCGTACCTCATGTCTGGACGACCGGGTCAAAGAAAGCGCATCCGGTGACGACCATCATCGGAAGGTTGATCGCGACGTCGCGGGCTACCCCCGCCGCCGTCAGCTCCAGCAGCTTCTCGCCAGCGGCCTCCTCCTCCGACTGGTCTGCGTAGAAGGCGCACGCGTCCCACAAGTTGGCGTGCAGGAAGGCGTACGACCATTGGGTGTAGACCTGGATGGGTACCGCGACCGCCGCCTTGTCGCCGACGCCGATGCGGTGCAGGTCGGGTTCCTCGGGCGTGGTGCCGAGGCCCTGGGCGAGGGGGAGCAGCTTGTGGCGGCTGAAGATTGGTTGCAGGTCGCCGTCGGGGTCGAACTCGACGAGCAGGCCACGGGCGATCAGGTCGTCGACGTAGCGGGCGGCGTGCTGCTCCGGCTTCGGGGCGGTTTCCAGCATGCGTACCAGGGAATCGCGGTTGACCCTGAGCTTCGCGTGCTGGTCCGGGTAGAGGAAGGCGGCGGCCCAGACGGCGGCCTCGGTTTCGGTCAGCTCGACCAGGTCGTCACCGAGGTGCACCTCGTAGCACTCCGGCGTCGGGTCCGGTGGGCGGACGTACCGGTAGCGGGGACCCATGCTCAGCCCGGCGGGCACGATCACAGTCGACATCAGGTGATCCTCCCAGCCAGTCAGAAACTCGCCGCGTAGCCACGGCTGGACTCGATCGCGCTCTGCGTCAGGGCAGCCGCCTCGGCCAGCTTCTGCTTCGCCTGCTCGACCTTGGCGATCGTCTCGGACACTTGCGAGTGGCTGGACCCGCTCGTGATGCCGCGCAGCGCCGCCGTACTACGGTCGAGGGCTTCCGCGCTGGCCCGGATCGCGCCGACCTGCTGGCCGACCTCGTCACCGAACCGGGCGACCCCCGCCTTGACTTCTTCAACCGAACTCACGCCGACATCCTCCCCATCGGACGATCGCAGTAGCTTCGACCGTACCGGATGAAGTAGGTCCTCGGTCGGCCTCATACTGTCGGCTTCGCGAACGATACTCGGGGAACGATCTTGCCGGATGGACAGCCCGCATGGCGGTGGAAGGAACTTCTCCGGCTGACTGCGGCTGAACCATGGACCGTGAACATGAACCCTTCGGTGGAACCGGACGCGGAATCGAGCGACGTAAGGTGCCGGTCTGAGCCAGCGAGAGCGATCCACCGAGATGTGCTTCGAGCGAATTGGGCCTGAGTCATGCTTTCCGGCTGGATAAAGGTGTGAATCGCCGTGCGTCGGCTCGGAAACGTCGTCCTCTGCTGATCATGCGGAGGCAGACGCTATCGACATGATTTTGATGGAGGTCGGATTTATGTTCACCCGTGGTGAACTAACTCGCCGAAGTGGCGCCGACCCGCGTGCCCTGACGTACGCCATCATCGACCTGGAGACCACCGGGCTGCACCCGAACAAGGGATCCCGCGTGTGCGAGCTGGCGATCGTGCGGATGCGGGGTGACGGCGTCGTCGTCGACGAGTACTCGACCCTGATCAACCCAGGCATGCGGATCAACAACGACGAGTACCACGGCATCACCAACGCCGACGTCAAATATGCTCCGACCTTTCAACAGGCCGCCGGCGACGTGCTGGCCTATCTCCGCGATGCCGTCGTGGTCAGTCACAACCTCGACCACGAGGAGAAGTTCCTGATCGCCGAGTTCGGGCGGCTCGGTGTCAACCTCAGTGGTCTTCCCGGGCTGTGTTCGTTGGTCACCGCCCGGACCCAGGTCGACAGTTGGGGCTACAAGCTGGAGAACGTCCATCATCTGGTCACGGGGGAGTGGCTCGACGCGGTGCACTCGGCGCTCGGCGACGCAAGGGCACTTGCCGTGACCCTGACGAAGTTCATCAACGAGGCGCCGCAGCGGCTCTCCTGGATCGGGCCGCAACCCGCACCGATTCCGGCGCTACCCCGCACCGGCATCGTCGCACCCAGAGCTGCCGGGCTGCGCAAAGGTACCGAAGGATGGCTGGCGACCCTCACCGCGCGACTGCCGCGCATGGCGTACCCGCCGCAGCCCCGGCCGGGCGGACTGGCCGACTATCGGGCATTGCTCGGCCACGCCCTGGCCGATGGTCGGATCGTCGGCGAGGAAGCCAACCAACTGGCGGTCGCGGCCACCAACGCCGGACTGACCCAGACCACCGCCCGCCAGGTGCACGAAGAGTTCCTGGCAGACGCCCGAGCCCGAGCCGAGGCCGACGGCGTGGTCACCCCGGCAGAGCTCCGGGAACTGCAGCGGGCGGGTCGGGAACTCGCATCATCGCACCTCATCAGCGACCTGGAGGAAGCGGCAGCCGCCAACCGGGCCAGGGCCAACGGGCCGCTCAAGGGCTGGCGGATCCTGCCGATCGGCGACTCGCCCGCCGCTACCGAGGTGATCGACTACTCCGTGGAGCACGGTGCGAAGGCCGCCGTCAGCTTCACCAAGACGGTACGCCTGGTGGTGTGCGACGACCCGTTGGCTGACGATCCTCGGTTGGCGAAGCCGGCTGCGGCCGGTGTCGACGTTCTTGCTCCTGAGCATGCTCGCAAGCTGCTGGAAGACGAGGCCGCGAAACGTGCGACCGGGCTCTTTGCCGACCAGACCGGCGAACAGGTCGCCCAACGGATCGCGGCCGAACGTGCCAATGAGGGTCGACGCTCCCGACCCGAGTGGCACGGGTCCTGGCGTAAGTACGAGCTGACCGACGCCCAGTACCACCAGACGTTCGTGGCGCGGGATCGGAGTTGGAACGAGCCGTACGTGCACCAGGTCGACATGGCGGAGCTTCGCGAGCGGCAGGCCAGGGCCGCGTCGGCGGCGCGCAGCAGCGGTTGCGCGGTGGTGCTCCTCGCCGGTGGCGCAGTCGCGGCCGGCCTCGCCGAACTCGTCCGTCAGATCGTGGCGTAGCGCGGCACCAGGGCCTAATGCGCCACGCCGTGAGGCAGAAACCGAGGCGGTCCACGCACCGTCGATTGCAGACCGCGGCAAGCACCCACACGCCGTCCATCGATACGCCGTCCTTCGGCACGCGGTCCTCAATGAAGCGCCGGCCGCCAACGGGGACCGGTAACCCGAGTCGATGCTGATGCGATAGTCGCCTCGACCGGCAGTTTGCTGCTGGTCGGGCGATGGTTGGGGTGAGCGACTGCGGCTCGGCGGCCGAGCTCGGCGGCGACGACAGCACCCCCGCCACCCGGGCACCGAACGGTTCGGTGAGCCCGGGGCGTTGTAGCAGGCCCGGAAGACCTAGGTGCGACAGCCGAGCGCGGTGACGTCGAGGTCGCGGCGGACCACAGAGACCGGCTGTGCGACTCATCGTCGACGCGTTACGAGCTACGGTGCTACAGCCGGTTCGGCCGTCGACACCCGCATATAGCACACGAAACGTGACGCCTTCGGGTATCACCGGGACCGTCGCCACGAGTTCAGCCGCCGGCGCCGCCACGGCGTCGCCGCGTAGGCTCCCAACCCGATGGCGAGTATGGCCGCGCTGAGTAGGAGCGATGCAAGGTCATCTCCTGGGCGTGCGGTGAACTCCCACCAGAAGTACTCGCCCTGCCGGGAGGTGCCCCAGTAGAAGAGGATCACGGCTACCAGCGCCGGCCCTGTCCATGCCAACCGCCAGCCGAGCCACAAGCCGGATAGAAGGGCCAGGCCGGTCCAGGCGAGCCAGGACCGTGCGATCATCAGTAGAACGACTGGGCTTGTCGTCAGTGATGAGATCCCAAGATAGGCAATTGCGCATGTGATCGTGGTGCCGCAGAGATATCCGCGCTGCCAGCGCCGAAAGCGTCTGGTCGCGACCGCTTCTAGCGTGGAGAGGTGGCTATGCAGGCCGAGAACGGGAAGTGTCGCGGCTGCCATGGCCAAGAAACGCCAAATCGGTACGGTGATGCTTCCATCTCGCGTGGCCGTCGGTAGCGCTGTCTCGTAGTCGCCGAAAGTAGCAGCAAGTGCGGCTAGTATCGTCGTAGCGGTAAGGACGTGGCTGAATCGTCGAGCGGCGAGAAAAGCGCGTTCAGGTGCTGCGGTCGTGAATAATTCACGAACTCTTGTTGCAGTATCTTCCATGGATTTCACCTACCTCCCGCTGAGCCCAGTCGAACTGCTGATCCTGTCTGAGATCGTTAGCGATCGCGCGTCCGGCCGCGAATGCTTCCTGCATGTGGTCAGGGGCGTTGGTTTGATAATCGGGCTGTCCGTTTCCTGCTAGGTAGGTTTCCAGCCAGGCGTTCAGAGTGGAGAGGCGGGCCTGGTCTGCGGAGGTCAATGAGTCCCAGATGCAGGCTGCCCCGGAGTGGCCCGGGAAAGTGGCCGTGACGATGGCATTTGCGATGTCGCTTGCATATGACCACGGGCTGCCTTCGAGTATGTAGAAGTGGGGCGAAGCCTCCTCGATTTCGTATATCACTCCGTCGTCGATGCGGACTGTGCGCTCCACCCCGAATTGGATGATACGTTCCGGTCGCTCAAACTCCGCCGGCAACTGATCGATTCGAGCGCTGATACCAGTAATCGATGATAAATACTTCTTGTGTTCGGGCCAGATGCATATCGTGACCGTTCCGTTGGTGCAGAGGGCGTTGCTCCCTATCGGTTCGCGGTCGACAACCAACGGTCTTGCTACTGCCACGCCGATGACCATAAGAATTGTGGTGATTAGTGCTGCGGCGACGGGAAGGCGAGTGCGGGAAGGCTTGGTTGGAATCCAGGCCAACCCAACAATGAGTGCTGCTATGGTCAGCATCCGAAATGTGATACCGAGGGGGTCGATCATGGCATTCGGATGCCCGCTTACCACGATGAAGCCGCCCGCTCGATCCAACAGGGCAAGAAGGAACAGGAACCCAACAGAGGCGGTCATGGCTGCAAAGACGGGGGTGAAAAGCTTGCCGATCAGCCAGCCTATCGCTGTGGCAAACAGGGTGACGAAAATGCCAAGAAGAAAGTATCCGGCCCAGACTTGTACTCCAGGCGGAAATGATCGGGCGGTTATTGCAAATGCAACTGCCTGCCCGGTTAGATAGGGGGCTAGCAGGATAATAGCGGTCGATCCAAGTCGGTGTGCCTCCAACCTATGGGTGCGAACTGAAGCGGTCGAAATTTGTTCGTCCAGCCCGTGCCTGTTCGTCGCGCCTGCTGCCCATGCTGCGGCACCTGCGCCAAGTATGCCGACGAGATAAGCGGGCACCTGTGCTGCGGCGCCAGTCTCCGGCCAGGAGCCAATCCAAAAGTTGCTACGCAAAAACAGCACCGCCAGGTCCAGGGCAATCAGAATGGGCACAGCCACCCGGATCGGTGAGTTGCGAATATGGAGCCACAGGATTCTCATATCCGCTGCTCTCCCTCTGGCAGCAGGTGTATGTATGCGCGTTCAAGTGCGGTATGTCCCGGGAGATCTGCACGGTCCATACGTTCGAGTTCGGCAACAGTGCCATCGAACCTGGCTGCCCCGGCATGGAGCACGACAACTCGGTCGGCCGTTGCGGCAACGTCATCAATCAGATGGGTGCTCAATAGCACGATTGTATTGCTGAGTCCGGTAATGATCTTTCTGAAGTGCAACCGTTGGCGTGGGTCGAGTCCGACGGTGGGCTCGTCGAGCAGAACAAGGCGTGGTTGCCCGACGATTGCCCATGCTATTCCGGCCCGCTGCCGCATCCCACCCGACAGCTTTCGCATCCGGCTCCGCCGCTGGTCGGCCAAATCAACCTGTGCAAGCGCTTGATCAACATGTCGGCGTAGATCAGTTGTGGAAACACCGCGAAGCCACGCTGCATAAGTCACAAAATCAGTGACGGTCATCTGAGGATCGAAACCAAAGTCCTGGGGCAGGTATCCAATTCGATTGCGGACGGTGCGGGCCGTTCGTTCGGAGTCAATCAAGATGTCGTCGATACAGATGGTTCCCGAGCGTGGTGGCATGATGGTCGCGAGAGTCCGGAGCAAGGTCGTCTTTCCGGCGCCGTTCGGGCCGAGTAGGGCTGTTATGCCCGGACGTAGTGTCAGGTCAAGCCTGTCGATGACGGTCTTCCTGTCATACCCCTGCACCAGTGAATCGAGAACCGTAGTCACAGTATATTGATCCTTAACCCCACGGAGGCGGGGAGTGCGAATCAACGCACTCCCCGCCATTGATCTAATTTGTCAGTGAACGTTGATCGTTCCCCTGACTGCGCTGAAAGTGCAGTCAGCGCCGCTGTGAGTCGTCGTGTTGCCCTGCGTGCGGTAGACGGGAAGTGACCTGAGGCCCTGTAGACTACATTCCATTACCGACTGGTAGATCGTGCTGTAGGAAGCTCCGGACGGGGGATCGCACTTCTGTGCCCACGCGGTATTCCACCACTGGGTGTAGCAGTTTCCGGCCTTGCTGGACGTACCCGCTGCTGATGCGGGACCGACGGTGAGGCCGACCGCTCCGGCGGCGAGCACTCCCAAACACCGCTGCTTGCGCGAGCTGTACGCGTAGGCGTGACTTGGGCCGACTCGTGGTTGGGCGCATGACATCCTCTCAGGTCGGGGACTGCGCGGCCTCGGCAAGCGCTGAGGCCACCTTGGACTCTAGATGTCGGCGGTCTGTCGAGTCAACGTCGAGGGAACTTCGTAATCGATATGTCGGACACAGGATGGGAGTGCGCAGACCTCGGATGGTCCGCCTGCTCAGGCGTGCCTACTCGCACTTTTTCCGGCAATGGATCGTTGGGACCTGACCACGTCATGAAGCTGACGTAGAGACTCTGTTTATATCCGAAGTGGTCTGATGTAGTTCGTGACCTAACATGGTGCGAGCTGGGGTAGCCAAAGGTGTCGACTGGTGACTACGTTCTCCGGTGGTGACTGGAACACGACGGTCGTCGCCCGTCGACGGGTACGGTCGGGCACCTGACCTGACACTGCCGGCGTCCTTCTCGCGAGAGGGTCTGCCGGTCCTCAGCAGGCCCGGTAGACGTAGGTCGGGCTGCCGGGTGCGGTGACGTCGAGGTCGCGGCGGACCACGGACACGTTCGCGCCGACCGCCGCGCACGCGGTGGTGTAGGCGTCGTCGGTGTACTCGATGTCGATGACGTGGTCGCCGTACACCGTCGTGTAGTCGCCGCATTCGTCGTAGCGGCCGCATTCCTCGGCGATGGCGAAGTCGAGGCTGGCGGCTTTGCCTCTCGTGCCGAGTTCGGTGGTGTTCTTCTGGCCGATGGCCAGGCCGGCGGCGTGGGCGTGCGGGGCGAGCAGTTTCAGGTATTCGACGGCGTCGTCGAGGGTGAGCAGGTCGTCGGAGCGGTCGTACGAGTCGATGTTGTCGGGTTCGACGGCCTGGAAGCCGTTGGCGGCGCAGCCGTCGATCCAGGTGTTGACGATGTCGGCGATCGCGGTGCGTTTCGCGGCGGTGGAGATGTCGAGCAGGATCTCGTTCCAGTCGCCGTCGACGACGTACTCGCTGTCGGCGTCGCGTAGCAGCAGGTCGTCGTGGTTGCGCTGCCACCAGGTGACCTCGTGGGGCTGGACCTGGAAGGCGTTGACGTAGCAGATGGTGTAGAGGCCGGCGGCCGGGTCCGCCTCGCGGTCGCGGCTGACCACCGTGACGCCGCTCGGTGGGGCGTACGGATCGCCGATCTGGTAGTCGAACCGGGCGTCGACCGGCGGCAGGGTGACCCCGGCGGCGGCCGGGGTCGCGTTCGTCTCGGCCGCCGGATCCGGGCCGCCGCCGACGCGGGCGGCGACGAACAGCGCCCCGCCGACAAGGACGGCACCGACGACGAGACTGACGGCAACGGTACGCGGCACCACGACTGGCCTCCGGGCCTGAGCTTCAGTGCTGGAAGACCGTGTCAGTGTGCCATTCCAGCAGGTCGTGGTCGGGGCGGCGGGCCTTCTGCTCGGGTACGGCGATCTGGGTGCCGGCGCGGGCGTAGAACTGCTCGCCGTTGCCGAAGTCGTCGCGCAGGCGTCGGCTGACCAGCAGCCGGTACTTCGGGTCGACGCCCAGGTAGCCCTGGTCGAAGAGAATGTGTACGTCGGCCCGCAGCAGCATGCCGTTGTCGATGCGGTGCTCGCCGCCGGCGGCCACCGGGCGGATGTGCGCGGCCTGCAGCGCCGGCCGCAGCTTGCTGTCGGTGATCGCGCAGCGCCGGGAGTACGTGTCAAGGACGACCGCCTTGAACGACTGCTGCCCGAGGCGCTGCGGCCGGAGCCGGGAGTCGCCGAACACCGGACCCGGCCGGTGCCAGGCACCCTCCGGATCGACGCGGACCTCGCCGCCGAGCAGGAGTTTCGTCAACTGCTCGAAGTAGTCGAAGTGTGTGCCCGACGACAGGTCGTACGTCTTGCCCTGGGTGAGGTTCGGCGAGAACTCCGGCGGGGGCTCCGGCTGACGGCCCTCGGGGAAGAAGACCGTGTCGCGGATGAAGATGCAGCCGATGACCGGGTCCTCGCCGGGGCCGATCGGATCCCTGCGGTACTTGCCGATGTCGCGGGCCATGTCGGCCAGGGAACCCGCGCCGTTGGCCTCCCCGAACAGCCCCCACGCTTCCGAGAGCCGCAGCTTCGCGAAGCCGCTGAAGAAGCCGCCGCCGACGATCCGATTGTGCGGGTAGCGGCTCTTGAAGAAGAACGGCTCGCCGGGGGTCAGGACCTTGAAGCTGCCGCCGCCCGGCCGCCAGAAGTTGACCTCGTTGATCTGCGGTCGGGCGGCGAGGAAGCTGCGCCACTCGCCGTCGGTGACCCCCACGAACGCCTTCACCCGGTCATCTTGCTCGGCGGGCGGCGCAGCCCGGAATGGGCCGACCGGCTGACAGTCGAGAGTGCACCTTGCCGGCGCGGGCCGGACACGGTTGGATCACGCTGATGCCCCGGCTAGCCGGACCCGTCGCTGCTGCGCCGGCTCGGCCCCGCCCTCGGCCTGCATCGGAGCGACCTGTTCGTGATCGCCGGTCAGCCGGTGCCGGACGACCTCACCCCGCTGGACGCCACCGCGTCGAGCGCGCTCGGTTGGCTGGCCTGGTCGCTGACGTACCTGCCGGGTGCCGTACCGGAACTGCACCAGCTCGTACGCGCGATGCCGCAGCAACCCCGTCCGGCCTCGCCGCCAGCGGTGCCACCGCGCCACCGACGCCGGTGCGGTGCTGGTGGCCTGGTGGTGCGCCTGCTGCACAACCGGAACCTGAATCTGCACGGCTCAGCCAAGTACCTGTTCGGCATCGGCAACGGTCCGGCGCTGTCGGGGTCGACGATCGGCTTGATCGGCGGTGCCGAGAAGGTGTTGACACCCGAGCTGCTGGCCGGGTTCGCCGCGTTCCTCGACGTTCCTTGGGACGACCTCAGCGCGCTGACCGGAATCGACCTGGCCGGGGTCGACCAGCCGACGCACCCGGACGCGGCCGAGGTCGCCGAGCTGATCTGGGCGGCCCGCCGCCTGACCGCCGACCAGCTGCGACAGGTCGGCCGTCACGCCCACGCCATCCGGCATCGACTCACCGACGAACGTGAACCGGGGCTTCGGTGCAGCTGCCCCAACCCCGCCTGATGCCAGGCCGCGTGGGACGGACACGTGCACCTACCGTGGCGTCGTGACGAACGTGAGGCATCCCCAGCTGTCCGGGCTGGGGAGGAACCCGGCGACCCCGGACGATCTCCTGGTACGCCTGGCAGCCCATGCTGCCGGCCGCCACGGGATATCGCTGCGGCGAGGTCGGCTGGCAGACGCCGTCGTGGAAGCTCTGCTGGAGCATGGCGGCAGCGAGTCGGCCATCCACCTCAACGGCGAGCGCATCTCCATCCGGATGCGGAACGTGATCGCCGAGCATCCTGATCCTGCCATCCGGCACGCGTACGCCAACTTCGTCCGGGACCTGGTGGACCTGAACTCGTCGCTGGGCATCGAGTCGCTTGAGGAGACCTTCGAGGAGAGCCGGTCCAGCTTGGTCGACTCGCCGGATCCGAAGCTCCGGGCGGCGGTCGCGGACACCTGGGCTGATCGGCCACTCGCGGTGCAGCTGCGGCTGCTCGCCGACCCCGACCCATCGGTACGTGCTGCGGCGACCCTGCGCCGCCATCCGGGGGTACCCGTCGAATGGCGGGAGAGGTGCCTCACTGACCCGGCTACCCGGGTCAACGTCGCGCGCTATGTGCCGTTGACCGTCAAGCAGGCGACCGACCTGATCAGCAGTGGGGATCTCGAAGCGTGTCGGGCGGTGGCAGCCAATCCTGAGCTGCCTGCCGGGGCGGTCGAGCTGCTGATCGAGATGGACGATCCGCAGGTGCGGGTGGCGGTCGCGTACAGCCGGCACATCGACGCCGACACGAGAGACCGGCTGTTCGCGCCGGTGGCGGCCG
This sequence comes from Solwaraspora sp. WMMA2065, assembly GCF_030345075.1. Classification (NCBI taxonomy): domain Bacteria; kingdom Bacillati; phylum Actinomycetota; class Actinomycetes; order Micromonosporales; family Micromonosporaceae; genus Solwaraspora; species Solwaraspora sp. WMMA2065. Next base: position 2,281,045 of record NZ_CP128361.1, on the reverse strand, counting down.
AGGCCGACGCTGGCAGCATCGCCGCCTACGTTGCGTTGTGCTGGAACTTCGACGAACCGGGCTGGCTCCGTGAGGTGCCGATTACCGAGCGGCTGGCGTACCTGGACTGTCCGCATCCGCCGTTCCGTCGGGTGCTGGCGAGCTGCCGTGACCTGCCGGACGCCGCCTGGGAACGGCTCGACAACGACCCGGACCTGCGGGTGCGCCGGTACGCCGCCGCCCGGCCGGACGCCCCCGCCGCCGTCCTTGAACGACTCGTGCGTACGGGTGGCGCGATGTTCCATATCCGGCCGCCGATCGTCGAGCACCCGAACTTTCCACGCCACCGGCTGCGGGCCTTCGCCGACGATCCGGACCCTCATATCCGGTACATCGCCCTTGAGGATCCTGACCTGCCGACAGCGGTGCTGGAACGGCTTGCCGCCGACTCCGAGGCATTCATCCGGCGCGGAGCGGCGCGGCACGCCCATGCCACCCCGGCCCTGTTGGAGCAGTTGCTCGCCGATGCTGATCCCGAGGTCGTCGACGAAGCCGCCGCCAACCCGCAGCTTCCCCTCGGGTCCATGCGCCGCATCCTCGACGAGTCGGCGTTGTAGTCGTTGCGCGACAGACCTATTGGTTTGGCGGGACGCGACGTGGCGCGCACGGACGACGCCGGTGGTTCGCGTCGGCGCATGATCAGTGGGCTTTCCCGACGGATCGCGACCGTCCTCGGTGCTGCGGGGAGTCGGCGCGGCCGTGTAGTCACGCCCGCAGTGCCGGCTGCGGCGGCTGGCAGTTCGGCTGTGAGCAGGGGGCTCGGTTCGTCTGCGGAGGCGTCGTACGGAAGAGTACGCTCACGGCGGGTCGTCGACACCCCTGGCCCGGCGGTTCCACCGATCAGCTGAGCGCGCCTCACAAAGGGATTCCTATGAGTTCGTCGACACCGTTGTTGTTCCTGCACGGATACTGGCACGGCTCCTGGTGCTGGAGTGAAGTCACCGCCTGCGTCGCGGCAGCCGGCCGGGCCAGTGTCGCAGTGGACATGGCCGGGCACGGCCTGCGGGCCCGGCGGCCCCGTTCGGTCTACGCGCGCCCGTTCGACCCGCAGGCGATCGCCACCGAGGTCTCCCCGGTGGCCGCCGTCGACCTCGACCAGGCCGGGGACCTGCTCGTCGCGCAGCTCAAGCAGGTCGGCCGGGGCGGCCCGGTGACGGTCGTGGCGCACAGCATGGGCGGCACGGTGCTGACCCGGGTGGCCGAGCAGGCACCCGAGCTGGTCGCCCATGCCGTATACCTGACGGCGTTCATGCCGGCGTCGGGCCTACCGGCGATCGCCTACATCGACATGCCGGAGAACGCCGGCGAACTCATCGGGCCGTCGCTGTGCGCGGACCCCGTCGCGGTCGGTGCGCTCAGGCTGGACGTCGGGTCCGTCGAGCCCGGCTACCGTCAGCAGCTTCGAAGCGTGTTCTTCGGCGACATCGATCCAGACTCTGCCGACGCGGCCATCGCACTGCTGACCCCCGACGCGCCGGCCGGTATCGCGCTCGGCGCCACCGCCCTGACCCGGTCCGGCTGGGGCTCCGTCCCCCGCACCTACGTCACCTGCGCCCAGGACATGGCGATCAGGCCCGCGCTCCAGCAGAAGTTCATCGTCGACGCGGACGCCGCGTTCCCCGACAACCCGACGTCCGTCGAGGCGCTCGACGCGTCCCACACGCCCTTCCTGTCCATGCCCCAGCAGGTCGCCGACATCGTCACCGCAGTGGGCTGATCGGAATCGGTCCGTTGGGTCAGCCGGTCACCCGGGACGCGAGGTGACCGGCGCGGACGGTTGACGGCGGTGGTTAGCGTCGGGGCCATGATCAGTGGGCTTCTCCGACGAATCGCGACCGTCCTCGGTGCCGCGGCGGTCGGCGCGGCCGCCACCGTCACGGCGGCTGTACCGGCTGCGGCGGCCGTCACCCCGGCCGTCACCAGCTACGTGTGGGCCAGCAACCCCACCGCCGCCAGCTACACGGTGCCGATGTGGACCTCCGGCGGCCGCACCTACTACTCGTACGCCAAGAATCCCGGCGGCGGGCCGATCACCGTGACCCGGTCCGGTGCCGGCGCATACCAGGTGCGGTTCGGTGGGCTCGGCTCGCTGGTGACCGGCGGCGGGGGAGTGGCCCACGCCCAGGCGTACGGCGCGGCGGCCCGGTTCTGCACCGTGGGCTCCTGGTACCCGTCCGGTGCCGATCTGCTGGTCAACGTGTACTGCTTTGGGGCCGGCGGTGCCCGGCAGGACACGTACTTCGTGGCGAACTTCGTCGAGGCCAGCGGCTCCACGCTCGCCGCCGACGGCGTGTCGTACCTCTGGTCCAACAATCCGACCTCGCCGATGTACACCCCGAGCGCCTGGTACCGCTACGACGCCGGCGGCGTCACCCCGTGGGTGGCACGGGACGCGCCCGGCTCGTACGCGGTGGAGCTGCCCGCCTCGGCCGCCCGGACCCAGACCACGTTCTACCAGATCACCGCCTACACCTCGGCGGCCGTGAAGTGCAAGGTGGACTCGTACCTGGCCGACGGGATCGCCCGGGTGCGGTGCCGGGACGCCTCCGGAGCCTTCGTCGACTCCCGGTTCACCATCACCTGGACGATCCACAACCTGCTGCAGCAGATCGCCCCGACGGCGCTGGCGACGGTCGACGACACGTACCCGTCGGGTGGGCCGGCACCGGCGATCACCTGGACCAACGACAGCTCGGTGAGCGGCGACTACGCCGTCACCCGCACCGGCACCGGACGGTACGAGATGGTCTTCCCGCAGATCATCGACTACTCCGGGCACGCCGTGGCGTACGCGCTCGGCTATCAGGACGCACACTGCCACGTGCAGTACTGGCATCCGGTCGGCACCACCGACATGAAGGTCGGCGTGACCTGCCTAAACAGCGCTGGCAGCCCGGTCAACACCCCGTTCACGGTCGGCTTCACCTGGTAGTGCAGACCTGGCAGGAGAGTGTGCCGTTCCGGTGGGACCTGGTCACACCGGACCAACTCGGAACGATGCTCGACGGTGCCGCGCCGCCGGACCTGTGGTTCCTCGATGAGCTCGTCACCTGCACCGGGAAGGTGCTGGCCCGCAGCGGAAACGGTGACCTGTACTTCGTCGGCAGATCGTTGGACTCGATGTTCGACCTGCTCGGCGGAGTCCTCGCCGGACCCGTCGGCGTGCAGCGACTTCATCGGCTGCCGCTGTCGTTCCAGCGGCCGGCGGTCAGGTCCGGGAGCCGGTGGCGGCGGCGTCCGTTGAGCATCCATGGGTCTGGTCGTACTTCGGCGACCACCAGGTGAAGCTGACCCGCTCGCTGTACCCCGACCGGTGGATGGCCGAAGCCGCCGGACCCGGCCGCGACGAACGCACCCGACAGGCCCTCGCCGAGGCCGCCGCGCTGGTGGCGTACGGACGCAGTCGGGCCGGCCGGCACGCCGTCGCCCGCGCCGTGGGACGCGACCACGCACTCGCGCAGCCCTGGCTGCGCACCCTTGTCACCAACCTCACGAACAGCTGACCGACAGCGTCAGATCCTCGGCTAGGTTCCTTGGCATGCGTCACGATCGTCGGGTAGGCAAGGTCCGGCAGCTGTCGCGCTACCCGGTGAAGTCGATGCTGGGAGAGGATCTGGACCAGGCGTACGTGGACGAGGCCGGCGTCGACGGTGACCGGGCCTTCGCCGTGCTCGACTGTCTCACCGGCAAGGTGGCCAGCGCCAAGAACCCGCGCCTGTGGCGGGACATGCTCACCGTACGGTCCACGCTGACGCCCCCCGGCACCACCGGCACCCCGGCGGTCCGGCTGACCATGGCGGACGGTACGACCGAGACCGTGACGGGTGACCGGCCACCGCGATCCGGCGCTGTCCACGCTGCTGGGCCGGGACGTGCGCCTGCTCGACCGGGCCGCGCCGGGCGCGAGCATCGAACGGATGGACCCGGACCAGGTACGCACCGACGACGACCTGTCACGCGCGCAGACCGGCAGTTCCACACTGGCTGCCGGCTCTCCACCCGGCACCTTCTTCGACTTCGCGCCCCTGCAGCTGATGACGACCGCGACCCCACGATGCGTGGTACCGGCGCTGCGCCATGGTGACGGCCAGCCGGATGTCGCGCTGCTGCAGGTGCTGAGCCGGCACAACCGTCTGCGACTGGCGGACGTCGGCGTTCTGCCGTGTGCCGGGGTGTACGCCCGGCCGCTGGAGGCCGGCGTCATCCGCTCCGGTGACCCGGTCGAGTTCTGCTGACCGTATCCGTACCCGTACCCGGTGACTCAGCGCGTGCGGCGGTAATGCATGGCCATCGCGCCGTTGCGCAGCGGCTCCGCCGACAGCAGTTCGAGCTGGCGGGTGCCGGGCAGCCCGCCCTCGTACAGGGTCGGGCCGTGGCCGGCGATCCTGGGATGGACGAGCAGCTGGTACTCGTCGATCAGGCCCAGCCGGTCGAGCCCGGTCGCGAGCGTGCCGCTGCCGAGCAGCACCCCGGCCGGGGTCGCGTCCTTGAGCTTCTGCACGCCCTCGCGCAGATCACCGGCGATGTGGTGGCTGTTGGTCCACGGGAAGTCGGTACGCGTCGACGACACCACGTACTTGGGTTTGGCCTCCAGCTTCACCGCCCACTCGCGGATGGCCGGCGGCGCCTCCTGGTCGCCGCGGGCGACGGCCGGCCAGTAGCTCTCCATCATCTCGTAGGTGACGCGGCCCCACAGCATCGCCCCGCTCTCGTCCATGAGCCGGGTGAACAGGGCGTGCGTCTCATCGTCAGCGATTCCTTCCTGGTGGTCGACGCAACCGTCCAGGGTGAGGTTGATGCTGAAGGTGAGCAGACCCATGGCCGGCGAGTCTAACGCCGGGTCGACGGCCAGACATAGCATCGAGTCCATGGCGCTGACGGCGGACGACGTCGACCGGTTCGAGGCGGCCAGGCCGCGCCTGGCGGCGATCGCCTACCGCCTGCTCGGCTCCGCCAGCGAGGCCGAGGACGCCGTGCAGGAGACGTTCCTGCGCTGGCAGGCCGCCGACGTCGACCGGATCGACATCCCCGAGGCGTGGCTGACGAAGGTCCTCACCAACCTGTGCCTCAACCAGCTGACCTCCGCGCGGGCCCGCCGCGAGACGTACGTCGGGCAGTGGCTGCCCGAGCCGCTGCTCGCCGGCGACCCGATGCTCGGCCCGGCCGACACCGCCGAGCAGCGCGAATCCGTCTCGTACGCCGTCCTCGCCCTGATGGAGCGGCTGACCCCGCAGGAGCGGGCCGTGTACGTCCTGCGCGAGGCGTTCGACTACCCGCACCGCGACATCGCCGGCATCCTCGGCGTCTCCGAAGCCGCCAGCCAGCAGCTCCTGCACCGGGCCCGGCAGCACCTCGCCGCCGGCCGGGCCCGTACCGAGGTCGACCGGGTCGCCGCCCGGCGGGTCGTCGAAGAGTTCCTGGCCGCCGCCACCAGCGGTCGGATCGAACCACTGGTACGCCTGCTCACCGGCGACGCCGTGTCGATCGGTGACGGCGGCGGTCACGTCCCGGCCCGTGCGACGCCGGTCGTCGGGGCCGTCGCGGTCGCGAAGTTCCTGCGCGGCCTGTTCACCCCGGGTGCGGCCAAGCGTGCGCTGCTCGGTGGCTCGCCAGCGGTCTACGCGTGGACCGCCAACGGTGGCCCCGCAGTCGTGGTCGTCGTCGACGGTCGGGTCATCGGCGTCATGTGTCTGCAGGTCACCGCCGAGGGTGTCGCCGTGATCCGCAGCCAGGTCAACCCCGACAAGCTGCACCGGGCCACCGCGTCCTGGGCCGCCGCCGACCACGGGGAACCGCTGTTCACCGCCTTCTGACCGCACCGTGTGAGGTGCTTCACGCCGCTGTCGCGTCAGCAAACGCCGGGCTGCCCGGTTCAGGTGGTGTCACACCCCGTGCAGACAGACAGGAGCAGGACATGCGGCACCGCATCATCGTCCTCGGCGCCGGATACGCCGGAGCCAGCGCCGCCGGCCGCCTCGCTCGGCGGCTCGACCCCGGAAACGTCGCCATCACCGTCGTCAACGCCGAGACCGACTTCGTCGAACGCGTCCGGATGCACCAGTTGGCGACCGGCCAGGACCTCAAGCCGCGACCGCTGCGGGAGATGTTCGCCGGCACCGGCGTCGAGCTGCGGATCGCGAAGGTCACCGGTGTCGACGTCGACGCCGGAACCGTCACGGTCACCGCCAGCGACGGCGACACGGCCGCCGGCAACGGCACCGGCGGCACCGACGTGCTCGGCTACGACACCCTCGTCTACGCCCTCGGCAGCGGCTGGAACCCGGGAGCCGTCCCCGGCGTCGCCGAACACGCCGCCGAGATCGCCAGCCGGCCCGGCGCGCTGCGGCTGCGGCAGCGCCTTGCCGGCCTTGCCGCCGGGCAACCCGTCATCGTGGTCGGCGGCGGACTGACCGGCCTGGAAGCCGCGACCGAGATCGCCGAGGCCCGCCCCGACCTCGACGTCGCCCTCGCCGTGCGCGACGGCCTCGGCGGCACCCTCTCGCCGAAGGGCCGCGCGCATCTGCGCAAGGTCCTCGCCGGGCTCGACATCACCGTGCACGAGCACACCGCCGTCACCGGCGTCGCCGCCGACCGGGTCACCACCGCCGACGGCGGTGCCGTCCCGGCCGCGGTCACCGTCTGGACCGCCGGGTTCGCCGTCCACCCGATCGCCCGTAACACCGGATTGACGCTCGCCGACAGCGGCCAGATCGTGGTCGACGAAACCATGCGTTCGGTCTCGCATCCGAACGTGTACGCGGTCGGCGACGCGGCCTGGGTGATCGGCCCCGGGGACAGGCCACTACGGATGTCGTGCGCCTCGGGAATACCGACCGCCTGGCAGGCCGCCGACGCGGTCGCGGCCCGGATGACCGGCGGGAAACTGCCGAACACGCCCTTGCGCTACTTCAACCAGTGCATCTCGCTGGGCCGCCGCGAGGGCCTGATCCAGTACGTCACCGCCGACGACCGGGCCAGGCCGGCGGTGCTGACCGGGCGGCTCGCCGCCGTCTACAAGGAGCTGGTCTGCAAGGGTGCCGCCTGGAGCGTCGCCAACCCGACCCTGCGGCTGCCGACCCGCCGCCGCAGCGTCAGCCGGGTCAGGGCCGGAGCAGAACTTTGATGGCGCGGCGTTCGTCCATCGCCCGGTAGGCGTCGGCGGCCCGGTCGAGGGGCAGGGTCAGGTCGAAGACCCTGCCCGGATCGATCTCCCGGCGCAGGATCAGGTCGACCAGGTCGGGCAGGAAGCGGCGTACCGGGGCGGGACCGCCGTGCAGGTGTACGCCGGAGAAGAACAGCTCCATGCCGGGCAGCTGCACGCCGTGGGCGACGCCGACGTAGCCGACGTGCCCGCCGGCCCGGGTGGAGCGGATCGCCTGGAGCATCGACTCCTGGGTGCCGACGGCCTCGATGACCGAGTGCGCGCCGAGGCCGCCGGTGAGCTCCCTGACCCGGGCGACACCCTCGTCACCACGTTCGGTGACGATATCGGTCGCGCCGTACTCCAGGGCGATCTTCTGCCGGGAGGTGTGCCGGCTCATCGCGATGATCCGCTCCGCGCCGAGCTGCTTGGCGGCCAGGACGCCGAGCAGGCCTACGGCGCCGTCACCGACGACGGCCACCGTCCGGCCCGGCCCGGCCTGGGCGGCGACCGCGCCGAACCAGCCGGTGCCCAACACGTCGGAGGCGGCGAGCAGGCTCGGGACCAGGTCGGCGTCCGGGGCGTCGGCGGTGGCGACGAGGGTGCCGTCGGCCAGCGGGATCCGGGCGTACTGGGCCTGCGAGCCGGTGGGGGTGGCGAACTCCCGGTTGACGCAGTGCGTGTGGTAGCCGGCCCGGCAGATATCGCAGGTGTTGTCGGAGGCGAAGAACGAGCCGACGACGAACTGCCCCGGCCGTACGGTGCGGACCTCGCCGCCGACCTCCTCGACGTAGCCGACGTACTCGTGGCCCATCGGCTGCGGCCCGGCGATCTTCTCGATTCCCCGGTACGGCCACAGGTCGGACCCGCAGACGCAGGTCGCGGCCAACCGGATGATCGCGTCGGTCGGGGCGACAATCGTCGGCTGCTCCCGCTGCTCCACCCGGACGTCAGCGGGGGCGTGCAGGACGGTTCCGAGCATGGTGCGTACTCCTTCACCCGAACACGGATGGTCGGGCCGGTCCTCGCGGCGGTCCGCCGCGAGGGGACCGGCACTGCCCAGCCAACCCGGTTTCCGGCCGGTCGGGGAGTGCCTGTCGAGAGGTGTACCGGCAGGGCACCCCACCGGCGGGCGGCCCGACGTACCGTCGGTGACGTGGACAACCGCACCGAGGTCCGCGAGTTCCTCGTCTCGCGCCGCGCCAAGATCAGCCCCGAGCGGGCCGGGCTGCCCGCCGGCACCAACCGCCGCGTCCCCGGGCTGCGCAGGGCCGAGGTCGCCGCGCTGTCCGGGGTGAGCATCGAGTACTACGCCAAGCTGGAACGCGGCGCGCTGGCCGGGGTGTCGACCAGCGTGCTCGACGCGATCGCCCGTGCCTTGCAGCTCGACGACGCCGAACGGGCCCACCTGTTCGACCTGGCCCGCGCCGCCGAGGGCAGCAGGACCCTGATGCGGCCCCGGCGTCGCCGCACCCGGCAGTGGACCCCGCACCCGAGCCTGCAGTGGACCCTCGACGCCGTCACCGAAGGGCCGGCGTTCGTGCGTAACGGCCGGATGGACCTGCTCGCCGGCAACCAGCTGGCCCGCGCCTTCTACGACCAGGTGTACGCGCAGCCACCGCGGCCACCGAACCTGGCCCGGTTCACCTTCCTCGACCCGGCAGCCCGGGACTTCTACCCCGGCTGGGAGACGGCGGCCGACATCGTGGTCGCTATCCTGCGCACCGAGGCCGGCCGCGATCCGCATGACAAGGACCTGCACGACCTGGTCGGGGAGCTGTCCACCCGCAGCGCCGGCTTCCGCACCCGGTGGGGCGCGCACGACGTCCGCCACCACGGCACCGGCACAAGGACGTACCGGCACCACGTCGTCGGTGAGCTGACCCTCGCCTACGAAGGGCTGGAGATGGCCGCCGAGCCCGGACTGACTTTGACGATCTACGCGGCCGAGCCGGGCAGCCCGTCCGCGGACGCGCTACGGCTGCTCGCCTCGTGGGCGGCATCCCAGCAGCAGCCGGACACCGTCGACCGCTAGGAACCGCCCAACGCCTGGCGCAACGCTGTTCGCGTTCAGCTGTGACGGCCTCGGTCCTGGGCCGCAGGTCATCCAGGATGGACTCCATCGGGCCTTTCGAGAAGAAGCCGGCCGGGTTCACCATCAGAACCCGGCCGGCCTCAACAGCGTCCGCCAACGGCTCGTAGCGGCTGTGGAACTGCTCGGCGGCCTGCTCGAACTCGGCGGTGGGTCCGCCGCCCCTGGTCAACGCCACCACTACCACCACGACCGTGACCACGGGTCCGCGTCAAGTACGCCAACGTCGGCCGGGAAGCGCCCACCAAGGCCGCCCTCGTCGCCCGCGCCCTGCAGGACGGCCTGATCACCACCGACGAACTCTGACCGGCCGCCGCCCGAGAAGGTACGCGGCCTGCCGGTGGTGTCCAACAGCCGCGTACCTTCCGTCATCGGCCGGGTCAGAAGCTGAGCCGCCAGCTGTCGATGTACGCCGGCCCGGACACCCCCCAGTAGTGGTCCTCGACCCGCAGCTTCCAGGTGCCGTTCGCGGGTTGCCCGGACGGGTCGACGACGAAGGTCCGGAACATGTTCGGCAGACCCATGCCGTTGACGCCCTGCAGGGTGAACACCTGCCCGTTCGGCGCGACGAGCTGGTAGCTGAGGTCCCGGGACCACGGGTGCACCACGCGTACGTCCACCCAGGCGCTGCGGCCCGGTGCATGGTCGCACCCGGTCACCGTGATCGGGCTCTCGGCGACGTCATGGTCGGCGATCGGCACGTCGGCGGTCGCCACACCGCCGCACACCGGCACCGGCAGGTCGGCCCCGGCGAGGTTCAACGCCCAGGAGTCGAAGAATCCGGTGCCCTGCGGGCCGGCGTCGCGCACCTGCAGGCGCCACGTCCCGTTGGCCACCTTGTCCGACAGGTCGTAGGTGAAGGTGTGGTCGACGTCGGGGCCTGCTCCGCTGCCGGTGCGGACCAGCAGGAAGTAACGGGTGCCGTCCGGGGCGAACAGCTCCACCTGCAGGTCGTGGATGGCGGTGTGCTCGATGCGTACCTCGATGGTGCTGTTGCTGGCCGCGTTGCCCGCGCAGCCGGTGATGGTGATGGGGATGTCGACGGCTCCGCTGAACGGCAGCGCCGTGTCGGTGTCGTTGACGGCGGCGCAGCCCGGCAGCGCATCGACGGTCAGGGTGAAGCTGGTCGTCCGGGTGGCGGCCGTACCGGTGCCGAGGATCACCACCGGGTACGTGCCGGCGCTGGTGAGGGCCGCGGTGCTGATGGTCAGCGTGGTGCTGCCTGCCGAGCCGATCGTGGCCGGGGTGAAGGTGGCGCTTGCGCCCCGCGGCAGCCCGACCGCGCTGAGACCGACGGACTGCGCCGCGCCGGCGGTGACCGTCGCCGTGACGGTGGTGGTGACGGTGCCCCCGGCCGGCGTGGTCGCGCTCGCCGGCCCGGCGGTCAGGCTGAAGTCGTCGTCGGCGGTGACGTCGTCGACGTAGAGCAGCCGGTCCGGTGAGCCGGTGCCGGGGTTGGTCACCACCCCGGGCGTGGCCTCGGCGAGGAGCTCGGCGGTGACCTGCGCCGGGGTGTAGTCGGGGTGGTCCGCGAGGATCAGCGCGGCGGCGCCGGTGACGTGTGGGGCGGCCATCGAGGTGCCGCTGGCCGGCACGGCGGCGGTGTCGCTGTCAAGACCGGCCGAGACGATGTCGACGCCCGGGGCGAAGATGTCGACACAGCCGCCCACGTTGGAGAACGGGGCGCGGGCGTCGTCGGGACCGGTGGCACCGACGGTGATAGCCTCCGGCACCCTGGCCGGGGACCTGGTGCAGGCGTCGGTGCCGTCGTTGCCGGCCGCCACGACGTAGGTGATGCCGTCGGCGACGGACCGGGCCACGGCCTGGTCCATCGGCGTGTAGGAGAAACCGCCGAGGCTCATGTTGGCCACCGCCGGCTCGCCCGGGTCGTGGTCGGCGGTGACCCAGTCGATGCCGCCGATCACGGTGGCGACGTTGCCTTCGCCGTTGCAGTTGAGCACCCGTACGGCGACCAGCTCCACGTTCTTGGCCACCCCGTAGGTGGTGCCGCCGACCGTGCCGGCGACGTGCGTGCCGTGCCCGCGACAGTCGCTGGCGTCGTCGTCGCTGTCGATGGTGTCCCGCCCGGAACGGACCCGTCCGGTGAACTCGTGGTGGGTCAGTCGCATGCCGGTGTCGATGATGTAGGCCCGCACGACCGGCGCGACGTCCGGATAGGCGTACGCGTCGTCGAGCGGTCCGGTCCGCTGGTCGATCCGGTCGAGGCCCCAGGACGGCACCGGCGTCTGCACGTCCGCCGCCGTCACGGTGTGGTTCTGCGTCACCGAGGCCACCCGGGGGTCGGCGGCCAGGCGGCGGGCCTGGCGCTGTGGGAGCCGGACCTCGAAGCCACGCAGCGCGTGCCGGTAGACCTGGGCGACGTCACCCCGGTACCGGTCGGCGAGCGCGGACACGGTGCGTTCGACCCCGCTGGCGGTGTCGGCGGCGCCGCCGGCCGCCGTGTCGGCGAGGACGACGATGTACGAGTCCGCCACGGCGGTGGCGCCGCCGACGGCGTGCACAGTCGCCTCCGGTGGCGCGGCGGCCGCCCCGGGTGCCGCTGGGACCAGGGCCAGCAGCGCTGTCAACAGCACTCCTGCTCTTGCCGACACCATGCTCGTTCCTCCCGGTGCGTCGAAGCTGACGTTTCATGGATCTGCGTCAACAGCATGCGGCGGGAAATTCAGAGCCTTCTGAGAGCCGCCGCCGCGCCGGATTGCCGGGTGGCGCGGCGGCGGGTGGCGTCGGCGTCCGGTCGACGCCCGGATTGGACGCCGACATCAGCTGGCCAGGGTCAGCACCAGCTCAACGACAAGTTGACCCGGGTGACGTTGCGGATGACGTTGTTGGCACCGCCGCAGGGGCTCTGCACGATTCGATGTTGGTGACGGTCAGGTTCTGGAAGGTGATCCCGGGGGAGATCGGGAAACTCGCTGCGGGCCCGCCCGCCGCTTTCGGACAAGCAGAAGATGCCGCGTCCGCCGCCGCTGGCGATGACCGTTGCGCACCTTGACCGCGCGGTCGTCGCCGTGGTTGTCGATGCGGATGCCGAGCCCGCCGGACAGCCGCAGGTTCTGCACCTTGACATCGGTGGTGCCGCGGGTACACCGAGGGCCATGTCACCGGAGCCGGAGCCGGTCACGTTGATGGTGCCGCACACGTCCAGCACGGTGTAGCTGGGCAGCGACAGCCGGGAGCTGGTCGGTACGTTGCCGGAGCCACGCACGACGACCCGCTGTTTGCTGGTCCGTTCGGAGCTGAGGCCGTGCATCGCGGCCTGCATGGCGGCGAGCATGTCGCCGTCGCGGGACAATTCGGACGCTACCGCCGACCCGTACTCCGCCGCTGGACGGCCGGAGCCCACCAGGGAATCCTCATTTTTCCCTCAGCACCGCCTCAGACATCGGGTGGAGCGACTGTGCGACGATCTTGGCGCAGCCCGACCGGGCGGGGGCGGTGGTGAGGTGGCAGCAGTGTCGATGGACCGTGCGGTTCTCAACTTCTACGCGGGACCTACCGGCCTGCCCCGCAGCGTCATGGAACGCATCCGCGTCGAACTCGACGACTTCCAGGGCACCGGGATGAGCGTGATGGAGATCAGCCACCGGGCACCCGAGGTCGAGTTCCTCCTGGCCGACACGACCGAACGGGTCCGTCGCCTGCTGGGCCTCGGCGACGAGTCCGACGTTCTGCTGCTGCAGGGTGGCGGATCGCTCCAGTTCGCAATGGTCCCGATGAACTTCTCGGCACCCGGTGACCCGGTCGACTACGTCGACACCGGGTACTGGGCAGCCAAGGCGATCCGTGAGCCACGGACCCTCGGACGCGACGTGGCGGTAGTGGCCTCCTCCGCCGACCGGGACCACACCTACGTTCCACCGGACGGCTCGATCCGGCCCCGGCCGGACGCCCGCTACCTGCACCTGGTCACCAACAACACGGTGGAGGGCACCCAGTTCCACCAGGCACCCGCCGTCGCGGTGCCGGTGATCGCGGACATGAGCTCCGACCTGATGTCCGACACCTTCGACCCGGCGGCGTACGACGTCGTCTACGCCCACGCGCAGAAGAACATCGGCGTCGCCGGAGTGACCGTCGTGGTCGCGCGTCGGTGCATGCTGGACGGCATCGTCGGTGAGCTGCCGGCGGTGCTCGACTACCGGGTGCACCGACGACACGGGTCGAACTTCCACACCCCGCCGACCTTCGCCATCTACGTCACCTGGTTGATGCTGGGCTGGTTGGCCGACGAAATCGGCGGGCTGGCCAGCATGGGCGGGATCAACCGACGCAAGGCGCAGATCCTCTACGACTACCTGGACGGCGTCCCGTTCTACCGCACCACCGTCGACCCGGCGTCGCGCTCGCTGATGAACGTGGTGTTCGACCTGCCCACCCCGCAGCTGCTGGCGGAGTTCCTGGCCGAGGCGCAGCAGGCCGGTATCGCCGGGCTGGCCGGGCACCGCTCGGTGGGTGGCTGCCGGGCCAGCCTGTTCAATGCGGTGACCGTCGAGTCGGTCGAACGGCTGGTCGACTTCCTGCACACTTTCGAGCGCCGCAACCGGACGACGGACCTGCCACCCGAACCGTCCACCGAACGATAGAGACAAGCCACGATGAATGCTGCTCCGTTCCAGGAACTGCCCTGGCCGCGTATCCGGGAACTCGTGGTTGACGCGCTGAGCGTCGGTCACCGAACCCACATGGCGCACGGCATGGTGGAGTTCGACGTGTCCCGCCCGATGGAGTTGGTCGCGCACTACCGGGCCCAGGTGCCCGACGGGCTGTCGTTCACCGCCTTTCTGGTTTACTGCCTCGGTCACGCGGTCGACGAACACAAGATGCTGCACGCCTTCCGCAAGGGCCGTCGCAAGCTGGTCGTCTTCGACGATGTGGACGTCAACACACTGCTGGAGAAGCGCAAGCCCGACGGATCGCTGGTACCGGTCATCTACGTGGTCCGGGCCGCGAACCGCAAGAGTCTGGCGCAGGTCAACCACGAGATGCGCGCCGCTGCCCGTACCGACCTGTACGACGACGAAGGGGTCCGTCGACGCCGCCAGCTCCTGCGGCTGCCGCGCCCGGCCCGGCGGGCGCTCTGGTGGTGGATGCGGCGCGACCCGGCCCGGGTCAAACGTCAGTGGGGCACCGTCGGACTGTCCAATGTCGGCTCCTTCATCAGCCCGCGCCCGTCCTGGGGGATCTCGATCTCGTTCCTGACCAGCACGCTCATCGTCGGCGGAATGTTCGACAAGGTGCGGTGGATCGACGGTGCCGCCGCGCCCCGTAAGACCCTCAGCGCCACCGTCACGGTCGACCACGACATCGTCGACGGTGCACCCGGAGCCCGGTTCGGCGAGACGTTGGCCGGGCTGATCGAGAACGCCGCCGGTCTCGACGACACGTTCGTCACCGAGACCCTCACACTGCAGGGAGGCGAAGACAGTGCCGCGAAGTGACCACCCGCCGCTGCGGCTGCGGCTCAGCGCCCTGCGTACCGACCTGCTGGGCGTGCAGAAGCGACTGGTCGCCGACCACGACGGATTCGTCCGGTACCGCGTACTGCACCGGGTCTTCACGCTGCTGGCCGATGCGGACGCCAACCAGCGGGTGTTCATCGGGAACCTGCCCGGCTACGGTCGCAGCCTGCAGCACGACAACCTGTCGCTGATCATCGGCCAGGGACTGATCTGCAGTGACGGCGAGATGTGGCGGCGGCAGCGGACGCTGACCCAGCCGGTGTTCAACCGGGCGCTGCTCGAACGCGTCGTCGAGATCACCGCCACCCTGGTGACCGAGGTCGTCGACGGCTGGGACCGCGCCCGCGAGCGGGGCGAACCGGTCGACGTGTTCAGCGACATGCAGACCCTGGCCATGCGGGTCATGGCCGTGGCGCTGTTCAGCCACGATCCGAAGACGACCGCCAACGACTTCGTCGACACCGTACGGGTCGGGTTGGAAGTGGTGGTCCGCCGCAACATCAGCCCGGTGACGGTGCCACTGTGGTTCCCCACCCGGCTGCACCGCCGGTTCGCCCGCCATCTGCGGGCGGTGGACGACTTCGTGGCGGAGCGGATCGAGGAACGGCTGGCCGACACCGACCGGTACCCCGACATCCTGAGCGATCTGATCCGCGCCTACGGCGAACAGGCCGGCCGGCGCCGCCGGGAACTGCGCGACCAGGTCGTCACCCTGTTCTTCGCCGGCTTCGAGACGACCGGGACCGCGCTGGCCTGGACCTGGCACCTGCTCGGCCAACACGACGACGAGATCGCGGGCCGGTTCCGTGAGGAACTGGCCCGGGTGCTCGGCGGACGGGCCCCGACCTACGACGACCTGGGCACCCTGGACTACACCCGGCAGGTGATCCAGGAGTCGATGCGGCTCTACCCGCCGGTCTACACCCTCACCCGCACCGCCACCGCCGACGACGACATCGACGGCCGGCGGATCCACCAGGGCGACAACCTCGTGATCCCGCTGCACACCCTGCACCGGATGCCGCAGTACTGGCCGGAGCCGGACTCCTTCTGCCCGCACCGCTTCGCGCCGGGCCGGCTGACCACCGACCAGCGGCGCGCCTACCTGCCGTTCGCCGCCGGGCAGCGCAAGTGCATCGGCACGAACTTCGCGATCACCGAGATGCTGACGGTGCTGGCGGTCGCCGGGCAGCGGGTGCGGCTGACACCGGTCGACGGGCATCCGGTCGAGGCGGCACCGGCGGTCACCCAGTATCTCCGGCACGGGCTGCTCATGAACGTCGAACTGGTGGGTCCGGCATGAACGCCCTCGCTGCGGGCGACGGCACCTTCTACGGCGTGCTCGACCCGGCCGACCCGGCACAGGTCGCCGAGTACGAAGGGGACTTCTACCGGGCCTACGTCGGCCTGACCGACAACCGGCTGGTCCGGCTGATCTGGGAGTGGGACGACACCGGGCGACGGCTGCGGACCCGGATCCCGTACCAGGACCAGGTCGTCTACTGCTGGCGGCAGCCCACCGGCCGGCTGATCGGGGCCATGGCGGTCAGCGTCGCCGTCGAACGCGGGTTGCAGTCCGCCTCCTTCGGGTTCAGCCCGCCCATGTCACCGGACGCGGGCCGTGCCGGTGGTCGGGTCTGCGAGATCCTCAACGTCATGCACGCCGGTGGCGGGCGCACTTGGACCCGTGCCACGTACACCGGGTTCATCCGCGACGTCGGCTACCGCGACCTGGCGTCGCGCGGCTTCGACGTCGCCTACGCCACCTGCACCCGTCGGCGGCTGCGCCCGTACCTGCTGCTCGGCGCCGAACTGCTGGACCGCCGGACCGTCGACGGCGAGGAGCGGATGTTCCTGCGCTGGCCGATCGGATCGATGACGTACCGAACCAGACCAGGTCGTCCGGCAGAGTAGGCGGCGCTGGCGATCGGCGGCTGACGGTAGGCTCGCTGCCCGTGATTCATTTGCGTAAGCCGGGAGTCCTCGACCGGGATGCACCCCACGTCCCGGATGACCCTCCGACCCCGGCGGCGCAGGACCCGCAGCGGCGGCCAAGTTGGCTGCGGCGGCACCGGCGCTGGTGGTAACCGCTGGTCGTGGTCGTGCTGCTGGGCCAGATGGCGTTCGCGATGGTCACCACCGCCCTGGCGCAGGCACCGACCATCGACGAGCCGGTGTACGTGGGCGCGGCCGCGCTGTACCTGCAGGGCGGCGGTCTGCAGGTCAACCCGGAACATCCGCCGCTCGGCAAGCTAATCATCGGGGCGGGTCTGATGTTCGCCGAGCCCCGCATCGACCCCGGTTTCCGGGGCAACCAGTCGGACCTTGGCCGGCACGTGCTGTACGAGGCGGGCAACGACGCCGACCAGGTGCTGTCGCTGGCCCGGCTGCCGATGATCGGGCAGACTGGGAGACGTGCCGGTGGTTGCGCTCCGGCTCGACCCAGTCGGCCAGCCACGAGGACCTCGCTGGCCCGGGCGACCCCGTCGAACAGGTCCCGCAGGATCTGGTTGTCCATGGTTGGCCCGGCGCAGACGCTGGCGTCGCTGGCCGATCAGGGCGATGTCGAACTGAGCCGTGATGCGATCATCGGCAGTCTGCCGACATCACCCGGACCTGCGACAACATTCCGGGTTCTGCGTACGGCAAAGGCATTCAATGATCCTCCACTCCGCAGAAATGGTGCGAGTTCCGTCTTTGGAGTGTCTTCTGTTCGGCTATCGAAACTGTGGTTAATGGGCCATGCGGATGCAGTGTAAACTCGGCAACTTGAGAGAAGTTGGCTAATGTAACAGCATGTCAAAGTTGTTAATGCCGGTAATTAATCGGCGCCCAGCTTGGAGGGGCAATGTTCCTTCCTCGCATCCTGTTGGGAGTATTGATGACGGCTATCGAGGCGCCGACGAGCGCCGAGCTCGTCCACCGGGCAACTGAGCTGGTACCGCTAATCCGCAGGTACGCAACGTGGCAGGAGGAGAACCGGGTCCTGCACGAGGAGGTGCTCCAGGCGATCGCCGATGCTGGGCTGATGAAGATGCGGGTACCGATCCGCTACGGCGGCTTCGAGTCCTCTGTGGGCGCCGTCTGCGACGTGATCTCCGAGCTTGCCCGCGGCGACGGCTCCGTCGGGTGGGCAGTGAGCACGATGACGATTAGCTCATGGTTGGCCGGCCTGTTGCCGGACGAGACGCAGGACGAGATCTTCGCCGACCCCGACGTCCTCATCGGCAGCAGCGTCAGCCCGAACGGTGTCGCCACCCCGGTCGAGGGTGGTGCCGTCCTCAACGGCAGGTGGGCGTTCAGCACCGGTGTGCTGCACAGCCAGTGGTTCATCCACTCGGCCGTACTGGCCGGTGCAGACGGCGAGCCCGCTCCGGCGATGCTCGCCGTGCCCACCTCGGACATGACGATCGTCGACGACTGGCACACCGTGGGTCTGCGCGGTACGGGTAGCGTGACGACCATCGTGGCGGACCTGTTCGTCCCCGAGGGGCGCATTCTGCCGATCGCCCCCTTGGTGATGCAGAACCAGCATCGTTCCAGGCTGAATGCCGGTTCACTGATGTGGAGGGCGCCTTTCTCTCCAATTACTGCAGCTGGCGCCGCCGCTGTCCCGTTGGGCATGGCCAAGGCTGCGCGAGACGCCTTCTTCGAGCAACTACCGAGCCGGAAGATCGCCTACACCAGCAACGAACACCAGGCCGAATCCGCTCTCACTCATCTGCAGGTGGCTCGGGCCGCAATGAAAATCGACGAGGCCGAGTTCCATGTGCGCCGCGCCGCCGAGCGAGTGGACAGCAAGGTCCGCAATGGCGAGTCCTGGAGCATTCAGGAGCGTGCCCTCGCGCGCATGGAGTTGGGTGTGTCCACCCAACTTGCAAAAGAGGCGGTGGAGATCCTTAACACCGCCAGCGGTGGGTCGTCCATCTATTCGGACAAGCCGATGCAACGCATTGAGCGTGATGTCCAGACGATCAGTCTGCATGGCGTCGTGCACCCGGACACGAACCTCGAGCTGTACGGGCGCGTGCTGTGCGGGCTGGAGCCCAACACGCACTTGATCTGAGGACGGCCGTGTCCGGCAGGGGCGCCCGGGTCACCTGAACACCCCTGCTCGGTCTACTCACTACGGTCCGCATCGCAGGCGGAACCGCCGCCGGCAGGTGAGCCGGCGGCGGTTCCGCTCGCCGGAGCGGAAATGGCTAAGGGCGTCCGAACTCCGATCGAACCGTGCCGGCCTCCCGACTCGGCCCCGGAGTCTTTGCGATCCTCGGTAGGTAGCCGGCTTCAGCTACCCCGGGCCACCGTCGTCCGTCCTTCCCCCGGGGGCATCATCCAAGCGAGGTGACGATCGTAGTCGGGTGACGGGTAGGCTGCCGGCCCGTGAGTCTTTTTCGCAGGTCGGGAGCCCTCGACCGGGATGTACCCGTTACCCCGGATGACCAGCCGGCCACGGTGACGGAGAACTCGGATCGGCCCGGCTGGCTGCGACGGCACCGGCGTTGGTGGTATCCGCTGGTCGTGGCGTTGCTGCTGGGGCAGATGGCGTTCGCGATGGTCGCCACTGCGGTGGCGCAGGCGCCGACCATCGACGAGCCGGTGTACGTGGGTGCGGCGGCGCTCTACCTGCAGGGCGGTGGTCTGCAGGTCAATCCGGAACATCCGCCGCTGGGCAAACTGATCATCGGGGCCGGCCTGGCGTTCGCCGACCCGTACATCGAGCCGTCCTTCCAGGGCAACCAGACGGACCTCGGGCGGCACGTGCTGTACGAAGCGGGCAACGACGCCGACCGGCTGCTGCTACTGGCCCGGGTGCCGATGATTCTGCTGACCCTGGCGTTCGGGTTGGTGGTCTTCGCGTTCGCCCGCGACATCACCGGCCGGGCCGGTGCCCTGATTGCCCTGGCGGTGTACGCGTTCACGCCCGACGTGATCGCGCACGGCTCGCTGGCCACCCTCGACGTGCCCACCGCCGGGTTCCTGCTGACCTCGGTCTGGCTGCTGTGGCGGGCGCGGCGGCGACCGTGGCTCTACCTGCCGTTGGCCGGCCTGGCGCTCGGCGCGGCACTGGCCACCAAGATGAGCGCGTTGGCGGCGGTGCCGGTGCTGCTGGCGCTGGCCGCCTGGTCGGTCCGGCACGCCCGGCCGGCCTGGCCGCCCCGCCCGTCCTCACCCCGGGCACGGCGGTACGTCGTCACCGGCGCGGCCGCGACCGCGATCGGACTCCTCGCGTTGCTGACCGTGTGGGCCAGCTACCTCGTCGTCGACCCACGGCTGCAGACGGTGCCCTCCGGCTCGGTGCCGGCGATCGGCGGGCTGCGCGGAACCGTGGTCGACTGGCTGCCGTTTCCGGAGTCGTTCCGCGACGGCATGCGGATTCAGTTCGGCTTCGAGGACTGGCAATGGGGCGGGTACCTGTTCGGTGAGCCCTACTCCGGCCACCGGTGGTACTACCTGCCGGCCGCGCTGCTGGTGAAGACGCCGCTCGGGGCGCTGGTGCTGTGGCTGGTCGGCGCGGTGGCGATGCTGTCGGTGCCCCGGCTGCGCCCGGCCGCCGGGTACCTGCTGCTGCCGGCCGGCGTACTGCTGGCCGTCGCGATGACCGGATCCCGCGACCTCGGCGTCCGGTACGCGATCGTCGTCCCGGTCTTTCTGGCCGTGGCGGCGGCGGCCGTGACCGCCGTACGGTGGCCCGCCGCGGCCGCCCGGTACGCCCGGCCGGCCGCGGTGGTGCTGGTCGCGCTGGTCGCGGCAAGTTCGGCCCGCGCGTTCCCGTTCTACCTGCCGTACGCCAACGAGGCGTTCGGCGGCCCGGCGCGCACCTACCACCACCTGCACGACTCGAACGTGGACTGGGGGCAGGACCTGAGCCGGTTGGCCGACCGGCTGCGGCAGCGGTACCCGGACGAGCGGGTGTGGCTGGCCTACAAGGGCGCCGGCGTGCCGGAGTACTACGGCATCACCGCCACCGATCCGCGCGAGGTGCCGCCTGAGGAGGTACGCGGACTGCTGGTGGTGTCCAACACCTGGGTGGCGACCACCGGCGGTGAGTTGCGCGAGCTGATCGACAGCAGTGAGCCGATCGACCAGGTCGGTCACTCGATCACCATCTTTCGCCGCTGACCCGGCGACCGCCTGTCCCGATTCCACATCGCCGATCGGCGAGCATCACTGCATCTGGCGCTGATCGTCCGTACGGCCTCGGAACCAGCGCCGAAGAGCGGAGGTGTGGCGCCGGTGTTCTTTCCTCTATGTTCGATCGGGTGGTCCAGCGTCGAAAGACATCCCAGGAGCTTGAATGTCAAGCAGCAGCCTTGCTGAGGTGATGCGACCACGCGGTCGCCTCGTCGTAGACGGTGCCGGTCTTCAGGCATCCGTGCAGGATGCCGACGAGCCGGTTGGCGAGTTGGCGCAGCGCGGCGTTGTAGCTGGCGCCGCGGGCACGTTGCCGGTCGTAGTAGGCGCGGGCACCCGGCGAGGCCTTCAACGCGGAGAACGCCTGGGTCATCAGGGCGTCGATGAGCCGGTCGTTGTGGACGAACCGGGCCGCGACGGTCCTCTTCTTCCCGGACGCGCGGGTGATCGGGCTGGTCGCGGCGTAGTTCTTCCGGGCCTTCGCGGTGGCGTAGCGGTCGTGGTCGTCACCGAACTCGGCGAGCACCCGGGCGCCGAGGACGGCACCCAGTCCGGGCTGGGACAGGATGATCTCAGCGTCCGGGTGCCGGCCAAAATGGTCCTCCACCTGCCCTTGCAGGGCCTTGACCTGCTCGTTGAGAGTGACCAGCAGGGCGACCAGGGCGCGCACCGACGCGGCGTAGGCGGTGGTGACCACGGCCGGCTGGCCGAGGTGCTCGGCACGCAGCACCGCCTGGATCGACGCGGCCTTGGCCGCGACGTCACGGCGCCGGGCCCGTTTGAGAGCGGCGCTGATCTGGCTGATACTCAGCCGGGCGGCGCTGGCCGGATCAGGGGCCTTCGCGAGGAGTTGCAGGGTGTCAGCGGCGTCGAGGTCCTCGAACGCCTCCAACGCCGCAGGGAAGTACTCCCGCAGCGCGTGCCGCAGCCGCTGCACAGCACGGGTGCGTTCCCAGATCAGCGTCTTGTGCATCCGGGTGACGACCTTGACCGCCTCGGCGTCCGCCGAGTCTCCGGCCATCGGGCTCAGTTGGTGCGAGTCGGTGCGCACCATGTCGGCCAGCATGTGCGCGTCGGCGGCGTCGCTCTTGGCCCGGGACACCGCCAGACGTTCCCGGTAGCGGGCCGCCTGCAACGGGTTGACCGGGTACACCGTGTACCCGGCGGCGACCAGCGCCTGCACCCACGGGCCCCGATCGGTCTCGATACCGATCTTCACCTGAGCAGCAGCAGCGTCGGCGTCGATGTCGTCGCCGAGCGCCGTGCCGATCATCGCGTGGAGCCTGGTGATGCCGGCGATGCCCTCGGGCAGCCTCGCCTTGGCCAGCCTGCGGCCGGAGGCGTCCATGAGCTCGACGTCGTGGTGGTCCTCCGCCCAGTCATCTCCTATGAACAGCAACGTCTCTCCCGCCTATTGAGTCGATCACCGCTGGTAGCCAGGAGGAGAACCATCAGCGACCTAATGAAGCAGTGCTCACGCCGCGACCGGGCGGGCACGACATCCCATCAGCGATCAACTCTCCACACCGACCAGCCGGGGCACGATCTTTCGTCAGGACTCGACGTCCAGGAACCCGGAGTGCTCACCGGCTGGCGGCTACCTACCCACCAGGAGTTTGCCGGATGGCTCACTCCCAGAACTCATTAGGAAACCGTATCTTGACGTCCTCTGCGGCGAACCGCCTCGATCGGGCGGTGCGACTCTTCGAGTTCCTGGCGCGGGCACAGCAGTCGGTCGTCTCGGCGCCCCGCACGGTCGACAGTTACGAGGAGGTCGCCTGGACGCGGAGAATGCCACGACACTCCGCCGTGCACTTCGCGCACTGGGGCGCGACGCCGGAGCCGGGCGACGAGGTCGGGCACATCGACCGGATCGATCTGGTCCGACCGCCCGCCGTCGGCGAGGCGCTGCGCCGCTGGTTGACCGCAGGCATCGACGATCCACAGATCACCCCGCAGCTCAAGGTGGAAGTTCCGGATCCGGACGGGGAGCCGGACGTCGACGGCAACCCTGCGGTGTTTCGTCTGGCTGAGCACCCCGACATCGAGGACGCCTACCGGGCCTGGCTGATCCGCTGGGAGACTTGGGCGGAGCGGGAACGCGTCGATCAGCCGGTGCGTGAGGCGTACGGCACGCTCTTCTCGATGCAAGCGGCGGCGGCGAGTAATCCCGAAGAGAAGGAGTTGGTCCTCGCCGTCGGATGCCTCACCTGGAAGCCAGCCGACCATCCGGCCGTACGGCGACACCTGCTCACCGTACCGGTCACGATCGACCTCGACCCGGTAACCGGCACACTGCACGTCAACGCCGCCGAATCGGCCGACCCGCTGCGCCTCGAACTCGACATGCTGGATTCGCACCTGACGCGGTCGCGGCACATCGGCGAGGTCCGGGAAACCGCACGGACCTTCGCCGACCATCCGCTGAACGTGGCGACGATCGGCGAGCTGTTGCAACGCGTGGCGCACAGCCTCGACCCGGACGGCGGCTACCTCGAGACGGAACTGCCCGGCAGCGGCGGTCCCGCGCGGCCCGAGGTGACCCTGGCGCCCGCGATCGTCCTGCGTCGGCGCAGCCACGGGCTGGTCGAGGTGCTGGAGCGCATCCGCAAGCAGTTGATCGACGCGGCTTTCGTGCCGGAGGGGATCCTGCCGCTGGTGGATCCGGATCACCGTCCGGTGACCGTGACCGACCCGACGCCCGGCGCGGTGGTCGCCGTCGACGACGAGTTCTACCTGCCGCTGCCGGTGAACGACAAGCAACTGAAGATCCTTCAGCAGGTGGATCGGCACGCGCAGACCCTGGTGCAGGGCCCGCCCGGCACGGGCAAGACACACACCGCCGCCGCGTTGCTCAGCCATCTGCTCGCCCAGGGCAAGCGGGTCCTGGTCACCGCGCAGACCGATCGTGCGCTCAAGGAGGTGCGCACAAAGCTCCCGGAGGCGATCCGGCCGCTGTCGGTCGCGGTCGTCGGCGCGTCCAGGGAGGACATGGCGGACCTGAAGGTCGCGGTCAACACGATCTCGCAGCATGCCATCGACTTCGACGCCGACGAGTCCGACCTGACCATCACCCGGCACCTCGACGCGATCGACCAACTCCGGCGTCAGCGTGCCCAACTGCACGAACGGCTGGTCGACGTGCGGGCCGCCGAAGTCGTCCGGCACGAACGGGGACCGTACCGGGGCACGCTGGCCGCGATCGCCGAGGCGCACCGCCACGCCGGAGAACGGTACGGGTGGATTCATCCGTGGGCACCGGCAGCACCCGGTGACGAGCCCCCGCTGACCCGAACCGAGATCATTGAGTGGTTGCGGCTGCTGCGCGACCAGCAGTTGATCGCGGACGAAGCGTCGTCGCGGGCCACGCTGGCCGACCCCGCGCGGCTGGCCCCGCCAGCGGACTTCGCCGCTGCCGTCACCGCCGAACAACAGGCCCGCGCCGCCCACGACGCGCGGCACGACAGCCGGCAACATCCGGCGTACGCGGTGGTCAGAGCGCTGCCTCCGGCGGCCCGGACCGCGCTGCAGCAGGATCTGCACCGCCTCGCCGACACCGCCGACGACCTGGCGCGACGACGCGAACCGTGGATGGCCGACGCGTTGGCCGACGTGACCTGCGGCCGGGGACAGCTGTGGCACAACCGGGCCGCGCAACTGCGGCAACTGGTGGCACAGGCCGAACCGCAGGTGCGTTACCTCGGCATCACCGACGTGCAGGTCACCGGCGTGCAGGCCGGCGGCGTGCCCCAGGCCGGGCCGGACGTCGCCCAACTCGTGTCGCTCGCCAACCACCTGCGCGAGCACCTGGCGGCCGGCGGCAGGGTCAAGCTCGCAGCCGACGGCACGCCGGTGCTGAACCTGCTCGCCGCCAAGCCGGTCAAGGCGGCTCGGGAGCTGTTCAGCCGGGTCCGCGTGGACGGTCGCCCGCCGACCACGGTCGAGGCCGTCAACGCGTTCCTCGCCTGGGCACAGGCCACCCGGCTGCTGACCGCTGCCGACCGCGCCTGGCCGGCCACCGTCGTCGTCCCGCCCGAGGACACCTTCCAGGAACGGCTGACCTGGCACCAGACCGAGCTGAGCCAACTGCAGCGGGTTCTCGCGCTCGGCGCCGGGCTGACCGACCAGGAGCACCGGCTGGCGGCCGCACAGCTACCCCGCCCACAGTGGTCGGATCTTTCGGCAGTACGGGCCTACGCCGCGTTGGTGGACTCGGCCGCCGCCGCCGACCACCTGGCGCGGACCCGGACCGCCGTGAACGCCATCGGGGAGCCGGTCGTCGCGCTGAGCCATCAGCCGACCGCCGCTGCACCGCTGCGCGAGCTGGTGGAGGCGGTCGCCGCCCGGGACGTGGGCAGGTACGCCGCCGCTGTCGCTCGGCTCACGCGACTGACCCAGGTGCGTGAACTCGTCGACCGTCGGGACGCGCTCGGTTCCCGGCTGCGGGCGGTGGCGCCCCGCCTGCACGACGCCGTCGTCACCGACTGCGCCGATGACAGATGGGACGAGCGCCTCGACGGCTGGGACGACGCCTGGGCCTGGGCGGTCGTCGGCGCGTGGCTCGCCGACCGGCAGATCACCGATCTCAACCGGCTGCAGGCCGAGATCGGTGAGCTCGAGGGCCGGATCCGGGGCCACGTCGAGGAGCTGGCCGCCGCCCGCGCCTGGCGACATGCCGCCTCGCCGGACCGGATCAGCGGCTCCGCCCGGGCCAACCTGCAGCAGTACGGCCAACTCGTGCGAGGGCTCGGCAAGGGCACCGGCAAGTACGCCCATCAGCGTCGCGCCGAGATCCGCCAGGCCATGGACCGCTGCCGCCCGTCGGTACCGGTCTGGATCATGCCGATCTACCGGATCGCGGAACAGCTGCAGGTGCAGCCGGACATGTTCGACGTCGTCGTCGTGGACGAGGCGTCACAGGCGGGGCTGGCCGCGACGTTCCTGCAGTACCTGGCGCCGAAGATCGTGGTGATCGGCGACGACAAGCAGGTCTCACCGAGCGGGGTCGGCGTCGACCAGCAACATCTGCGCGACCTCGCGGACCAGTACCTCGGCGACGACCCGTACCGGGCGTCGTGGCAGGACCCGAAGCGAAGCCTGTTCGACGAGGCCAAGATGCGGTTAAGCGGCCTGATTCCGTTGACCGAACACCGCCGCTGCGTTCCGGAGATCATCAACTTCTCCAACCGGATCGCGTACGAGCCGGAGAACATCCGGCTGATCCCCGTCCGTCAGTACGGGGCCGACCGCCTCGAACCGATCCGGCCGGTGCACGTCGGGAACGGTTATGTCAGCGGCACCAGCAACAAGGTCAACCCGCCGGAGGCCGAGGCGGTCGTCGCGCAGATCGTGGCCTGTGCGCAGGACCCCCGCTACGACGGTCTGACCTTCGGCGTGATCTCGCTGCAGGGAGTCCATCAGGCCAAGCGGATTGAACGGCTGCTGCTGGAACAGCTCGATCCGGCGGAATGGGAGCGCCGGGAGCTGCGGTGCGGCGACTCCGCCGATTTCCAGGGATCCGAACGCGACGTCGTGTTCCTCAGCATGGTCGCGGCGATGGAGGACGGCGTACGGATCGGTGCCGCCATAGCCGAGATGTACGTGCAGCGCTACAACGTCGCCGCCTCCCGCGCCAAGGACCAGATGTGGGTCTTCCACTCGGTCCGACTCAGCGACCTCGGCAATCCCGAGGACATGCGTTACCAGCTGCTCGACTACTGCTACGGCGTGACCGCCCGCCCGAGCGAGCACGACGGCACCCGACTGCCGACCGAGGTGCCCGAGGACCGCCGGGTCGCACCCTTCGACTCACTGTTCGAGCAGCGTGTCTACAACCGGCTCGTCGCCGCCGGCTTCACCGTCGTGCCGCAGTTCGAGGCGATCGGCTATCTCATCGACCTGGTGGTGATAGGTCCGAACGGACGGCTCGCGGTCGAGTGCGACGGCGACGCCTGGCACGGGCCCGACCGCTACGAGGCCGACATGGCCCGGCAGCGGGAACTGGAGCGCTGCGGCTGGGAGTTCTTCCGTATCCCGCAGTCGTCGTTCGTCGTCGATGAAGCGGCGGTGTTGCAGGATCTGCGGGCGGCGCTGGACCGGCGGGGTATCCGCCCGTCCGGCTGGGCAGCGGCAGCCGAACCGGCGCGCGAACCAGTCAGCCAGGCGGAACCAGTCAGTCCGGTGGAACCCGTCGAGCAGGTGGAGCCGGTCGGTCCGGTGGAACCCGCCGAGCGGGATTCGGACCCGGCGCCTGGGCTCAAGCCGTACGAGATCTTCCAGGGCGACGCCCCGCGCGCCGAGACTCCGCCGCCGCCCGGGATGCAGGAGGCCATTCTCGCCATCGTCGCCTGCGAAGGCCCGATGACCGGCGAGCGGCTGCAGACCGCGTACGTGCATGCGGCCGGTGGTAAGCGCGTCGGCCGGGCCTCGGCGAGCGCGATCAACAAGGTGGTCACCGCAGTGGTACGCAGAGGTCTGCTCGTCCGGGACAACCCCCTCGGTGAGTCCGGAGTCCAGCCGAGCACCTACCGGCTCGCCCATCAACCGCCGGCGCTGCCCCGGGCGCTCGGTCCACGCACCTTGGAGGAGGTGCCGCCCGCCGAACTCGCGCAGGTGATGGCCGGGCACGCCAGCGTCCTCGGCTGGCACCAGCCGGAGGCCGTCTACCGGGCGACCCTGCAGACCTACGGCCGTAAGGCGCTCACCGCCGCCGCCTCGGCCCGGTTGACGAAGGTTTCGCCGCTGGCCCGCGCGGTCACCCGTCGGTCGTCGGACAGCTGAGCGGCCCCGTTCGATGATCAATGAAGGTCGTGGGCGAGCCGGGCGACGGCCAGTCCGGCCGGTGACGTGGCGTCCCGCCGCCACACCAGCTCCAGATCAGGGGCGGGAAGCTCGTCGGTCAGCCGGAGCACCACCCCGTCCACTGTGGGTAACTGGGTGAGCGATCGGGGTACCAGGGCGAAACCGTCGACGTCGGCCAGCCCGATCCGGCGCCACCCCACCTGTTCGCAGTCGACCACCTCGACGACCACCCCGGCGCGGGCGCAGGCGGCCAGGATCGCCGACCGGTAGCCGGGCGTCAGTTCCTCCGGCGGCAGACTCAGCCGGCCGCCGGCCAGGTCGGCCAACCCGACCGCGTCCGACCTGACCGTCTCCGACCCGGCCGTGTCCGGCCCCACCGCGTCCGACCCGACAGCGGTACGCCCGGCCAGCGGATGTCCGGCGTCGACCACCGCTACCAGTGGCTCCCGGCGTACCGTCTGGCGGTCCAGGTCCTGGTAGCCCGGCATCCCCCGGGAAAGCACCAGGTCGAACCGGCCGGCCCGCAGCCCGGCGTCCAGCTCGGCCGGCCACGCCTCCCGCGTCCGTACGGTGATCTGCGGATGGGCGGCCCGTACCGCCGCTAGCAGGCGCGGCAGCACCTGCGACGTGGCGCTGGCGACCAACCCGATCCGCACCGTCCCGATCTGACCCTGCCCGGCGGCCCGGGCCGCCCGGACCACCGAGTCGGCGTCGTCGAGCAGCCGCCGGGCGGACGCCACGAACGCCGCCCCCGCGTCGGTCAGCCTAGTCGGCCGACGCTCGAACAGTGGTACGCCGAGCTGCCGCTCCAGGTCGCGGATCTGTCGGCTCAGCGGCGGCTGCGCCATGTGCAGTCGGCGCGCCGCGCTCTCGAAGCTGCCCTCCTCGGCGACGGCGACGACGTACCGCATGACGCGCAGCTCGACCGACATACCGGCACGGTATCCCGACATACTCAGGTGATCTTGTTGCGGGTCGTTCCCGCCGGTCAGGCTCGAATCGACCGACCACCGGAAGGGACACAGTGCACACATCTCGACTGCTCGTCGCGGCCGCCGTCGCCGCGACGTCCGGCGTACTCGCCGCTGGGCCGGCGGCACCCGCAGCTCCCGCCGCGGCCGCACCGATCGCATTTCACGCCGGCTCGGCGCAAGCGCACCAGCACCACCAGCACCACCAGCACCACCAGCGGCCGGGCAGCTACGTGCTGGCCGGCGACGATGCCTACCCGGAAGGCATCGCCCGCGACCCGCGCGGCCCGTACTTCTACGTCAGCAGCCTCACCGACGGGCGGATCTACCGGGGCGACGTTCGCTCCCCACGTACCACCGTCTGGCTGGCCGGCGACGATGCCGACGGCCGGACCACCGCCGGCGGCATGAAGGTCGACCGGGCAGGCCGGCTGATCGTCGCCGGCGGCGGCACCGGCTACGTCTGGGTGTACGACACCCGCAGCGGCGACCTGCTGCACCGCTTCGCCACCGCCACTTCGAACTCGATGCTCAACGACGTCGCGTTGGCCGCCAACGGCGACGTCTACGTGACCGACTCGTTTCAGCCCACCCTGTACCGGATCACCGCCGGGCAGTTGCGTGGCGGCGTCGGGGCGACCGCGCCGCTGCGGCCGTTCGTCGACCTGCGGGGCACCGGCATCGACTACGACGACGGGTTCAACCTCAACGGACTGGTGGTCACCCCGGACCAGCGGTATCTGATCGTCGCGGACTACAACGACGGCGCGCTGCACCGCGTCGACCTGCGGCGGCGTACCGTCTCCGCGATCGACCTGGGCGGCGCGGCGGTGCACGGCGACGGCCTGCTGATCCGGGGCGACCTGCTGTACGCGGTCAGCAACATCGACGGGAACGGCGACACGGTCAACGTGCTGCGGCTGCACCGCCACGCCACCCGGGCCACGCTGCTGGCCCGGGTCACCGACCCCCGGCTGCACGGCCCGTCGACGGCCGCGTTCGACGGCCGCGACCTGCTGTTGGTCAACTTCCAGTACGGGGCGACCGACCCGGTGCTGCCGTACACGGTGGTCCGGATAACGGCTCGCTGGTGACCATCCGCCGCCCGGCCCCACTCCCGTACCACCCGGCGTGGGACCGGGCGGTCCGTCGGGTCCACGCACCAGGTCAATATATGCACGTCTATATATACTGCCGGATATCGGGCGAGGCTGACTCCGCGCGTCGCTCCGCCTGATCACGAGGGCGGCTTCACGGCAGATCCGGCCCGGGAGGTAACGCGGCGGCGACCCGTTCGGCGTACCGCCGGGCCTCGACGTCGTCGGCGTAGCGCCGGCGCGGCCAGAAGAAGCCGCGCAGCCCGTCGCCCCTGGTCCGGGGCACCACGTGGGTGTGCAGGTGCGGCACCGACTGGGACACCCGGTTGTTGATCGCGACGAAGGTGCCGCCCGCGTCCAGGCCAGCCTCGACCGCCGCCGCGACCCGCTGCACCAGTGAGAAGTACCCGGCCAGATCGGCCGGCGGCAGGTCGGTCAGGGTGACCACGTGCGGGCGCGGGCTGATCAGCACGTGGCCCGGGAACACCGGCCGGGTGTCCAGGAACGCCACCCCGGTGGGGGAGTCGGCTACCCGCCACGCGGGGGACTCCCCGGCGATGATCCGGCAGAACACGCACCCGTTCACCGGTGCAGCCTAGCCCGGCTGATGCTCGACCAGCAGGTTCCACCGCACGTCCGCGCCGGCCTCGACCCGGATGGTGACCGGACCGCCCGGGTGGTCCTGGTCGACGTTGCGGGTCATCGTCACCTCGTCGGCGGGGCACTGCAGCTCGAACCGCATCTCCGGGTCGAGGAACACCGCGAGGTCGGCCGCGCCGCTGGCGGCGGCGGCATCCCCGCGGCCGCCGCTGACGCAGTCGAGGCTGACCGACAACCGGCCGGGCGGGACCTCGACCGTGCCGACCGAGACCGGGCCGCTGGTGGCGGCCACCGAGGCGACGGGCCGGGCGTCGGCCATTGGGCCGGGCAGCGGTGCGATCGTCGGAGCGGGCGCGACCGGCGGCGGCGCCGCTGACCGCTGGTCGACCGGGTCGGCGCCGCTGGTGGCGGGCGGGCCGGTATCGGCTTCCGGCGGGTCGGCGGTGCAGGCCGCCAGGGTGCCCGCCCCGATGGCGACGACAGCGAGGACGACGCCGAGCGCCGCGCGGAGGTGACTCATTCGTACCGCTGCAGGATCTGCTTCATCTGGTCGATCTCCTCCTGCTGCGTCTCGACGATCTGTCCACACAGCTCGATGATTTCCGGGTCGGTGATGTCCGACCGCTCGCATACCAGGATCGCCCGCGAGTGGTGCGGGATCATCGACTTGAGGAACTGCCCGTTGCCGATGAAGCTCTCCTCGCCAGCTCTCCGCACCTCGTCGGGCCCGATCGCGGCGTCGCACGTGATCCGCTGCAATCTTCGCCTACCCGCCCTGACGGTGCGGCAACACCCGCGACGGCACCTGTCGCCGGACGCCGACGGTCAGCAGGTAGCCGATCATCCAGATTTCCCCGACGGTGGCCGGCGCCACGAGCAGGTCGGCGACGATCCGGGCGTCGGGCGCGAGGTAGCGCAGGAATCCGCTCGCGAGGTAGCAGATTCCGCCACCGACGAGCACCCAGCCGAGCGGTTGCGGCATCCAGCGTGACCGGAGCACACTGGTGCCCATCGGGATGAGCCAGAGCCCGAAGAACAGGTTGCCGACCCCCCACAGGTTGTCGCTGACCAGGTAGAGGGTCTGGACGGTGGTTGCGGCGTCGCCGATCGGCTCGGCCGCGACCTCGCCGGCCGTGGCGAGCATCGCCGCGCTGCCCATGATCGCCACCGCGTTGACCAGACCGAACGCGCCGATGCTGCCGGCGGCGACCGGGTCGGCGGTGCGGAAGAGGCGGTAGAACCAGACGGCGGCGAGTGCCTGGGTGACGACGACGCCCAGCTCGAGCGCGACGCCGACGCGGGCGAGCATGTCGTGCCCGACCAGGTTGCCCAGTGTCGCGGCGGGGTCGCTGGCGGCGAACAGCTGGGGTCGGACGACCAGAAAACCGAGCATGGCGGTGACGCCGAGTCCCAGATAGAACACGCCGGTCAGCCGCGCCGTGCGGACCAGATCGCTCATGAGAGATCCCCCTTCTCGTCCGCCGGGCGTCCGTAGACGCGACCGGTCGATCTTACGCTGTAAGGCAGATTAACTTACAGCGTAAGGCGGGAGCAAGCGGAGATTGCGGGGGACCGGGGCGAGCGGTCGGCACACGGGCTTGTGCCGGCTTCCTACCCTGAAGCCCGGCCATGCGACGGAGAGTGCGATGTCTCTGCTGGAACATCTGCCGACCATCCTCGCGGTGGTCGTCGGCGGGGTGCTCACCTACGTCGGCACCGGAATCACCGAGCGCAACCGGTGGCGCCGGGAACAATCCGTGCGGTGGGACGAGCGGCGGCTCGCCGGGTACGTCGAATTCGCCGCCACCGCCAAGCAGATCGCCCTGCTCACCTCGCGGGTGCTGGCCAGCCGCGGTCTGGTCACCGCGATCAGCCCGATCGACCGCGAGGAAGGGCTGGCCCGGCTCGGACAGGCTGAGTCAGACCGGTCCGTGTGCTTCGAGTCGATCCTGCTGCTCGCCGACGGGCCGACCATCGCCGCCGCGCAGGCCCTCACGGAAACGCTGTGGCGGCTGGAGGGGTTCGCCACCGGTGAGGAACCGGTCGACGAACAGACCTGGCGCACCGGGTTCGCCGACTACCGCCGTGCCCGGGCGCAGTTCTACCAGCGGGCCCGGCTCGACATGGGGGTGCGCGCGGCGCAGATCCCGATGAACGCGATCGCCTCCCGCGACGCCCGCCCACCGGGATCGCTCGCCGCCACCGGCACCGACTGACCGCTCGGCGCCGCCGCTCAGCAGCGCAGGTCGAGCCAGACCAGCCGGTGGTCCGAGGTCGGGAACCCGCCGGGCAGCGCGGGGTCGTAGTCGCCGACCAGCCGGAACAGCGGATCCTCCGGCGTCGGCCAGAACACCCCGCTGCCCGCCGTGCGCAGTCGGCGGCTGGGCAGCAGGTAGTCGACCCGCAGATTGCCCGGCGTGCCGTCGGCGAAGTCGGCGGTGTCGTAGCGGGGGTCGCCCTCGTGGGTCAGGTTCGCCCCGCCCTGGCGCTGGCTGGCCGCCGGCCCGCCCGCGCTGGTCGGCGGCCGCCGGTCGTCGACCAGCGGATGCCCGGTGACCTGCTGGGCCGATCCCGGGATGCTGTCGCCGTCGTACGGGTCGGAGTTGAGGTCACCGGCGATGACGAACCGGGCACCCGGGCGTAGCCCGCCGCGGCGGCCCCGGTCGTCGTAGATGTAGCCGGACCGGTCCGGGGTGACGTAGTCGGCCCAGAACCGGATCTCGTCGTGGTTGCGCCGGCCGTTGCGGTCCTCCGGACCGTCGAAGACCGGCGGCGTGGGGTGGCTGGCCAGCAGATGCACGGTGCGTCGGCCGATCCGCACGGGCACATCCCAGTGGCTCTTGGACGACAGCCGTACGTCCGCGAGGGCCTCGGGGGAGTACCAGTCGGCGGGCTCCGGGGTGTCCGGGTCGTCCGGCAGCAGCGCCCCCGGCATGTCACGCCAGCGGAACGTCTGGAAGGTGCGCAGCGACCGCCGGTCGATCGGGTGGCGCGAGTAGACCGCCATGCCGTACTGGCCGGGGAACAGCCCGAAGCCGTACGCGTCATCCGGGCCGCCGACCGTACCGTCGCGGTTGAGGTCGTGCCCGGACGGTACGCCGGTGTTCGACGGGGCGCTGAACCGGTACGGGTAGTGGATCGGCCGGGCCCCGCCCTGCCCGCGGGACAGGTAGTTGCGCTGGAACAGTTCGACGGCCCGCCCCTCGGCGTCGTGGTCGAACTCGTTGATCAGGAGCACGTCGGGGCGGACCCGTTGGATCACCTCGGCGACGTTGGCGGCCTGCCGGTCGCCCAGGGTGGACAGGTCGGCCACCAGGCCGCCGTCGACGCTCCGGTTGAGCGAGGCGTTGAAGGTGGCGAACCGGACGCCGCCGCGCTCGTCGCCCTGCCTGCCGCCTGCCGTCGCTGTCCCGGGCGCCAGCCCCGCCGTCAGACCGGTGGCGATCATCGCCACCAGAGCGGTCACTGTTCGTGTCCGTACCCGCTGTGTCACCGTGCCACCCTCCGGTCGTGTGGTGACCAGTTAACCGGATCTATGTGACGGTTCGGCGAATGAACCCCGAACGTCTGGGCGTCGGCCGTCCGGGCGTACCGCGATGGTCAACTACCGCGCTACCCTGAGGGCGCGGTCGTCGATGCCCGCCGGTCCACCGTCACGGTTCCACCCACCAGTACGATGTCTCGCGGAGCGCCGAGCGCTGGTGGGCACTTCCGTTCGGACATCAGACAGGGTCGGCCGATCGGCCGGTTCAGGGGAGAGACTAGCCTCATGGGCGTGACACGCCGCGCAAAGATCGTTTGTACGCTTGGCCCCGCGACCGCGTCCCCGGAGCGTATCCGCGGGCTCGTCGAAGCGGGCATGGATGTGGCCCGGCTGAACTTCAGCCACGGCAGCCACGAGGACCACCAGCAGGTGTACCAGCTGGTCCGGGAGGCAGCCCAGGCCTCCGGCCGGGCGGTCGCCGTGCTGGCCGACCTGCAGGGCCCCAAGATCCGTCTCGGCCGGTTCGCCGACGGGCCGCACGAGTGGCGCACCGGCGACTCGGTCGTCATCACCAGCGACGACGTCCTCGGCAGCCGGGAGCGGGTCTCCTGCACCTACCGCAAACTGCCCCAGGAGGTTCGTCCCGGGGACCGGCTGCTGATCGATGACGGCAAGGTGGCCGTCGAGGTCAGTGCGGTGGACGGCAACGACATCCGGGTGCTGGTGGTCGAGGGCGGCCCGGTTTCCAACAACAAGGGCATCTCGCTGCCGAACGTCGCGGTCAGCGTGCCGGCCCTGTCGGACAAGGACACCGACGACCTGCGGTTCGCGCTCGGCCTGGGCGCCGACTTCATCGCCCTGTCGTTCGTCCGGTCGCCCGAGGACATCAAGCTGGTCCACGCGATCATGGACGAGGAGGGGGTTCGTCGACCCGTTCTGGCCAAGGTCGAGAAGCCGGAGGCGGTCACCCACCTGGAGGCGATCGTCGACGCGTTCGACGGGGTGATGGTGGCCCGGGGCGACCTCGGCGTCGAGTTGCCGCTCGACGAGGTGCCGCTGGTGCAGAAGCGCGCGGTGCAGCTGTGCCGGGAGAACGCCAAGCCGGTCATCGTCGCCACCCAGATGCTCGACTCGATGATCGAGAATTCGCGGCCGACCCGCGCGGAGGCCTCCGACGTTGCCAACGCGGTGCTCGACGGCACCGACGCGGTGATGCTCTCTGGCGAGACCAGCGTCGGCAAGTACCCGGTGCTCACGGTCAGCACCATGGCCAAGATCGTCACGACGACCGAGCACGGCTCGATCTCGGTGCCCCGGCTGCAGCACGACCCCCGTACCCACGGCGGTGCGCTCACCTCGGCCGCGTCGCAGATCGCCCGGGCGATCGGCGCCAAGGCGATGGTCGCCTTCACCCAGACCGGTGACACCGTGCGTCGGCTCTCCCGGCTGCAGTGCGAGCTGCCGCTGCTGGCTTTCACCCCGGTCGCCGAGGTGCGCGACCAGCTTGCCCTCTCCTGGGGGGTGGAGACCTTCCTGATGCCGTTCGTGCAGCACACCGACGACATGTTCCGCCAGGTCGACCAGGCACTGCTCGGCCTCGGCCGGGCCAATCCCGGCGAGTACGTGGTGATCGTCGCCGGCAGCCCGGTCGGCACCCCCGGCTCCACCAACACGCTGCGGGTGCACCAGCTCGGTAGCCTCGTCGACGCCGCGGCGGCCCGGGCGTTGCAGTGACCGGTGATCCGGTCGGCGGGCAGGCCGCCGTCGATCAACTGCTCGAGGTGCTCGACCTGAGCCGGACCGGGCCGTCGGCGTTTCGCGGGATGAGTCCCAAGGTGGGGCCGCAGCGGGTCTTCGGCGGCCAGGTCGCCGGTCAGGCGCTGGTCGCCGCCGGGCGGACCGTCGACCCGCAGCGGCTGGTGCACTCGCTGCACGGCTACTTCGTCCGCCCCGGCGACGGCGCCGAGCCGATCGACTACGAAGTGGAGAACATCCGCGACGGCCGGTCCTTCTCGGTCCGCCGTTCGGTGGCGTACCAGCACGGCAAACCGATCTTCTTCATGTCGGCGTCGTTCCACCGGCCCGAGGACGGGCTGGACCACCAGGCCCCGCAGCCACCGGACGTCCCGCCGCCGGACGCGGTGCCGACCATGGTGGAGCGGCTCGCCCGCTATCCGGAGCGGCTCGGTGTCTGGGCGGTGATCCCCCGGCCGATGGACGTGCGGTACGTCGGCGCACCGGGTCTGGTCGCCCCCGGGGACCGCCCGGCCGACCCGTACCAGCGGGTCTGGATCCGCGCCGACGGCAAGTTGCCCGACGATCCGCTGCTGCACGCCTGCGTACTCACCTACGCCTCCGACCTGACGTTGCTCGACTCGGTCCTGTCCGTGCACGGAGAGGTCTGGGGTCCGGGCGGGGTGATCGGGGCCAGCCTGGACCACGCGTTGTGGTTCCACCGGCCGTTCCGGGCCGACGAATGGTTCCTCTACGACTGCTGGAGTCCGTCGGCCGCCGGCGGGCGCGGGCTGGCCACCGGTCGGATGTTCACCCGCGACGGCCGGCACATCGCCAGCGCCGTACAGGAGGGACTGGTCCGGCGGGTCGGCTCGTGACGGGGCCGACCGCCCGGCCGGCCGCGATCAAGGTCGATGGCTGGCGTCGGTCGGCCGGTCCGATAATGGAAACAGTGCCGTAACCTGAGAGGTATGCGTCTCTCTGCCCGGGTCGACTACGCGCTGCGGGCCGCCGCCGAGCTGGCGGTCGCGGCTGCGGCGTCGGCGCGGGTCGTGTTGACCGCCGAGCAGGTCGCCCGGGCTCAGGGCATTCCGCCGAAGTTCCTCGAGGGCATCCTGCTGCAGCTGCGCCGGGCCGGCGTGGTGCAGGCCCAGCGCGGCCCGGACGGCGGCTACTGGTTGGCCCGCCCGGCCGAGCAGATCAGTCTCGCGGAGCTCATCCGGGTCATCGACGGCCCGCTCGCCCACGTGCGGGGCCGCCGGCCGGAGGAGCTCGGCTACCAGGGTGCGGCGGTCGCGCTGCAGGACGTCTGGATAGCGTTGCGGGCCAGCGAGCGGGAGATCCTCGAGTCGGTCACCGTCGCCGACGTCGCCACCGGCCGGCTTCCCGAGCGGATCCGGGATCTCGCCGCCAACCCACGCGCCTGGACCTGACCGGCCGCGACCGGCTTCGTCGATGTGGTTGACAACAGCACCGGCCGTCCGCATTCTCTGCTAAGCCGATAGGTTTGCTATCTCAAGTAGGTGTGCTGTGCGAAAGTTGCTGGTCCTCGCCCTCGTCGGACTGCTCGCCCAACTGGTGGACGGCGCGCTGGGAATGGCGTACGGCGTCACCTCGACCACGCTGCTGCTGCTCGCCGGAATCGCCCCGGCCTCGGCGAGCGCCTCGGTGCACCTGGCGGAGATCGGCACCACGCTCGCCTCCGGCACTGCGCACTGGCGGTTCGGCAACGTCGACTGGCGGGTCGTCGGCCGGATCGCCGTACCCGGGGCGGTCGGCGCCTTCGCCGGTGCCACCGTCCTCAGCTCCGTCTCCACCGAGGCCGCCGGGCCGTGGATGGCCGGCATCCTGCTGGCCCTCGGGGTGTACCTGCTGATCCGGTTCGCCCGGCCGATCCCGGCCCGGCGGGTCAGCCGACCCCTGCGCAGCCGGTTCCTCACCCCGCTCGGGCTGGCCGCCGGCTTCATCGACGCGACCGGAGGCGGCGGGTGGGGGCCGGTCGCCACCCCGTCTCTGCTGGTCTCCGGGCGGATGGAGCCGCGCAAGGTGATCGGCTCGGTGGACACCTCGGAGTTCCTCGTCGCGGCGGCGGCCAGCGCCGGCTTCCTGATCGGGCTCGGTGGCCAGGGCTTCGTCCTGCCCGTCGTCGCGGCGCTGCTCGCCGGTGGCCTGCTCGCCGCCCCGCTGGCCGCCTACCTGGTGCGGATCGTGCCGGCACAACTGCTCGGCGCCGCGGTCGGCGGTCTCATCGTGCTGACCAACGCCCGGTCGCTGATGCGCGCCGTCGACCTGCCCCAGAGCCCGAGGTTCACCGGGTACGCGGTGATCGTCGTCGGCTGGGCGCTGGCCCTCGGGCTGGCCGTCCGGGTGCTGCGCACGGCCCGTCGTGACCAGCGCCGGTCAGCGCTGGTCGGCGAGCAGCCCGGTGGCGGTGTCCGCGATCAGCTCCCAGGCGGCGGCGACGTGCCGTCGCTCGGTACGCGGCGCGCCGACCGCCAGCCGCAAGGTGAACCGGCCCGCCACCCGGGTGTGGGTCAGCAGCACCGAGCCGCTGGCGTTCACCGCAGCCAGCAGGGCGGAGTTGACCTCGTCGGGCTGGCCGCGCAACCGGAAACAGACCAGTGAGAACGGCCCCGGCGTGACGAGCTCGAACCGGTCGTCGGCGCGCACCTGGTCGGCGAACCAGGTCGCGTGCGCCACCGCCGAACGGATGTGCGCCCGCAGCCCCTGTGCGCCGTACCAGCGCAGCACGAACCACAGCTTCAAGGCCCGGAACCGGCGACCCAGCGGCACCTGCCAGTCCCGGTAGTCGATCACCGTGCCCGTGTCGCTGAGCGCGTTGCGCAGGTACTCTGGCATCACCGTCAGCGCCTCGACCAGCTCGGCCCGGTCCGCCACCCAGAATGCGTCGCAGTCGAACCCGGTCAGCAGCCACTTGTGCGGGTCGAAGCAGTACGAGTCGGCCCGATCCAGCCCGGCGTGCGTCCAGCGCAGCTCCGGGCAGACCGCTGCGGCACCGGCGTACGCGGCGTCCACGTGCAGCCACACCCCGTACTCGGCGCAGATCGCGCCGATCTGTTCGACCGGGTCGACGGCGGTGGTCGAGGTGGTGCCCACGGTCGCGACGACGATCGCCGGTCGCCGCCCGGCGGCCAGGTCGGCGTCGAGGGCGCGGCGCAACGCGTCCGGCCGCATCGCCAGCGTCACCGGATCGACGTCGACCAGCCGTACTCCCTGATCACCGACCCCGGCGATCCGGGCCGCCTTCTCGATCGACGAATGGCCCTCGGTCGAGGTGTAGACGGTGTAGCCGGCGGTGGTGCCCGCCGTGCGCCAGCTGCCGCCGCTGGCCCGGTGCAGGGCCACCAGGGTGGCCACCAGCGTCGCCGACGACGCCGAGTCCTGGATGACGCCGCCGCCGGTGGACCCCGACCGGAACCGTTGCGGCAGGTCGAGCAGCTGGGCCAGCCAGTCGAGCAGCACCGTCTCCACCTCGGTGCAGGCCGGACTGGTGGCCCAGAGCATGCCCTGGACGCCAAGGCCGGCGCTGACCAGGTCACCGAGCACGCTCGGGGCCGAGGTGTTGGCCGGGAAGTAGCCGAAGAAGCCGGGGTGCTGCCAGTGGGTGAGTCCGCCGACGACCACCCGGTCCAGGTCGGTGAGGATCCGGTCGAACGGCTCGCCGTGCTCCGGTGGCGTCACCGGCAGCGCTTGGGCGACCGTGCCGGGCGGATCCGACGGTCGCACCGGATGCTTCTCCAGCGTCTGCCAGTAGTCGGCGATCCAGTCGATCACCGCGTGCCCGGCCCGGCGGAACTCGTCCGCCGACATGTGCCCGCCGGCCGTGGTGTGCGCGCCGGCCGTGGTGCCTGCGCCCGACGTGGTGCCCGGCGCGGATGCGTCGCCTGCCATGCGGACGAGTTGATCAGGAATCGGTACGGCGGGCAAGCGCCACCATCGCCTCCGGCCCGGTGCCTGCGACGCCGGTGTCACCGGCCTCGCCGCCCGGCATCGCGCCGGCCGGGCCGGGGCCGGTGCTGGCCCGGACGGTCAACCGGGGGTCGAGCAGCGTCGCGGCCGGCACCGCGTCGCCCTGGACCTTGCGCATCAGCAGGCTGATTGCCTGCCGACCGACCTCCTCAGCCGGGATCAGCACCGAGGTCAGCGCCGGGCCGGCCCGCTCGGCGACCTCGTCCGGGCAGATCGCCACCACCGAGATGTCGTCGGGGACCCGCCGGCCCAGGGTCGGCAACGCGGCCAGCACGTGCCCGACCGCAGCCTCGTTGTGCACCACCAGCGCGGTGAGCCCCGGGTGCCGGTGCAGCAGCCCGGCCAGTTCGCGGCGTACCGCGTCGTAGTTCTCCTCGGACGGTTGGGCGACCGCGGTGACGCCGCAGCGGGCCGCCGTCTCGGTGAAGCCGGCCCGGGTCCGGTGGGCGAAGCCGGTTTCCCGTTCGTAGACCACGGCCGGGGCACCGAGCAGGGCGAGCTGCCGGTGGCCGAGCGTGACGAGATGTTCGACGCAGGCCTCGCCGGCCCGGTAGAAATCCAGGTCGACGCAGGTCAGACCGGCGGACTCGGCCGGAAAACCGATCAGCACGCTGGGCCGTTCGAGCTCACGCAGCAGCGGCACCCGTGGGTCGTGCATCTCCACGTCCATCACCACGATGCCGTCGACCATGGCGCTGACCGCGATCCGCCGCAGCCCAGCCGGCCCTTCGTCGGCGGTGACCAGCAGTACGTCGTGGTCGAACTGCCGGGCGGTGGTGACCACGCTGGTGGCAAACTGCATCAGCACCGGCAGGTGCATCCCGGAGCGCAGCGGCAGCACCAGGGCGATCACGTTCGCCCGCCGGCTGGCCAACGCCCGGGCGCCGGCATGCGGGTGGTAGCCGAGGGCGTGGATGCTGGCCAGGACGCGTTCCCGGGTGGTCGCCGAGATCGCCCGCTTGCCGCTGAGCACATAGGACACCGTGCTGACCGCGACGCCGGCGTGCCGGGCCACGTCGGCGATCGTCACCATGTCGGCCCGCTTGCCGGTCCGGTCCCGCGTCGGGTCGGGCCCGGCGCCGGTCGGCTGTGACGGAGTTGACACTAGGCTCCTCCATCCATGTCCCTCGCCGGACCGTCGGTGGCGGACCCGGCAAAACTCAGGTAGCTCACCGTAGCGCCTGCCGTACTGAAAAGCAGATACAGGTCTCGGGTTCCGCGCAGCCCGTGCAGCTCCGTCCGTACCTCTGCCCAGTCGTCGCGGCCGCCGGTCGCCGGTACCGGAAGCTTACCGGCGACCGGGCCGGCCAGCGGATCGTCCAGCCGCAGGGTGACGGTCGACCCGTCCGCCGCCCGGCCGACGGCACCGGGGTCGGCTCCAGCCCGGGGCGGCCGGTGCGCGACGCGGGCGGTGACCGCGGTAGGTCCGGAGTCGAAGTCGACGTCGGTGAACGCGATCCAACCACCGTCCTCCGCCGCGCCCACCGCGTCCCGACCGTCGGGATGATCGGCCGGGGCCGTGCCGGCGTAGTCGTCATTGTCAGCAGCCCACAACGGTCCGGCCAGCGGGTCGCGGGGCCCGATCCGTTCACCCCGTACGGTCAGGGTGGTGGTTGCCACCAGGTCGGCGCTGGACCGGCCGACCGACACGGTGTGCCGGGCGCTCTCCACCACCGGCCGGTCCCGGGTGACGTCCCAGGTCGCCAGGTCGGCGGCGGCGAGGCGGAACCGGAGCGTGGTCTGCGCCCCCGCCGCGAGGCTGATCTTGCGGAAGTCACGCAGTTGGCGCAGCGGCTGCTTGACCCGGGAGTGCCGCTGGCGGGTGTAGAGCTGCACCACCTCGGTCCCGGCCCGCGCGCCGGTGTTGCGCACCGTGACGCTGACCTCGACCGTGTCGTCGGCATCCACCTCGGTGGCCGACAACCGCAGGTCACGGTAGTCGAAGGAGGCGTAGCTCAGGCCGTGGCCGAACGGGTACAGCGGTTCCCCCCGGAAGTAGAGGTACGTCGCGTCCGAGGCGATCACGTCGTAGTCGAGCAGGTCGGGCAGGTCGGCGGTACGCCGGTACCAGGTCTGGGTCAACCGGCCGCCCGGATCGGCGTCCCCGCAGAGCACCTCGGCCAGCCCGGTGCCGTACTCCTGACCGCCGTGCGCGGACCAGACGATCGCCGGGACGTGCCGGTCGGCCCACTCCGCCGCGTACGGGTAGCTGCTGGACAGCACCAGCACGGTGCGCGGGTTCGCGTCCCGGACCGCCCGCAGCAGCGCCGCCTGGGCGGCGGGCAGCGCCAGGTCGACCCGGTCCTCGGTCTCCCGCCCGCACACCATCGGATGGTTGCCGAGCACCACCACCGCCACGTCGGCGTCGCGGGCCAGCGCCGCCGCCTCCCGGGCGCCGTCGGTGACCAGTTCGACGGAGAACGTGGCGGCGGTGTCGACGCTGGCGGCCTCGGCCCGCAGCAGCCCGTCCGGGCCGACGGTGACGTAGCGGTCCCGGGCCAGGTGGTGCAGTGCCGCACGGCCGTCGGTGGCGCGGACCAGCCGGAAGGTCTCGTTGACCACCCACCCGCCCGGACCGGACCGGTCGTTGACCAGTACCCCGTCGTCACCGGCGGCCAGGTAGCGGCCGTTGGCGACGCTGCGCAGCGCGACCACCCCGTCGCCCCAGTCGAACACGTCGAAGCAGCACTGCGGCACCGCCTCCGGCCCGGCAGCCCGCACCGGTCCGCCCACCGCCGTGCTGTCGGCCCGCAGCGGTCCACCGGCGGCCTCGCCGCTGACCCGCAGGACGGTCGCCGAGGTGCTGAGCCGCAACGCGATCCGGTCCACTCC
This sequence comes from Solwaraspora sp. WMMA2065, assembly GCF_030345075.1. NCBI lineage: Bacteria > Bacillati > Actinomycetota > Actinomycetes > Micromonosporales > Micromonosporaceae > Solwaraspora > Solwaraspora sp. WMMA2065. Next base: position 2,238,649 of record NZ_CP128361.1, on the reverse strand, counting down.
CTCGTGGTGGGTCACGGTCGCCGCCGGCAGCCGCGCGGTCAGCCCGGCGCGGGCGGTGACCGCGTACGGCATCGATCCGGCGTACCAGTCGGTGTGGACGGTGTCGGCGAGCGGTCCGACCACCGCGACCCGCCGGATCCGGCCCGGGTCCAGCGGCAGCACCGGGTCGGATCCGGACTCGGTCGGTTCGTTACGCAGCAGCACCACCGACTCGCGTACCGCGATCCGGGCCAGGTCCTGGTGGGCCGGGCAGTTGATCACATCGACGCCGGTCTTCGCGAACGGGTTGCGTTCCGGTGGATCCAGTTCGCCGAGCCGGATCCGGACGGAGAGGGTCCGGCGGACTGCGCGGTCGACGTCCGCTTCGGTGAGCAGCCCGCGCACCACCGCCTCGGTGATCCGCGCGACGGTCGGCAGCGAGTCGGTATCGTCCTCGGTGAAGCTGTCGATCCCGGCGCGGAGCGCGGCCGCGTAGCCGGTGACGTGGTCCGGGTGGTAGCCCTGCGCGCCGGCGATGTTGGTGGCCGCCCCCGCGTCGCCGACGACCAGGACGTCGTCGTCGGTCCACCGACGCAGCTGTTCGTCGATCAGCGGGCTCAGATGTGCCGGCCGTCCGTTGACCAGGTTGTAAGAGGCCATCACCGCGACCGCGGCACCGGCGGCGATCGGGGCGCGAAACGCCGGCAGCTCGTACTCGTGCATCACCCGGGGCGGCAGGTTGCTGCTGGTGGTGGCCCGGTCTGTCTCGTTGTTGTAACCGAGGAAGTGCTTCAGGGTCGGCGCGGTCCGCAGGTAGTAGGGATGGTCACCGCGCAGCCCGCTGGCGTACCCGGTGGCCAGCACCCCGGTCAGCCAGGGGTCTTCGGCGTAGCCCTCCTCGTTGCGGCCCCACCGTGGATCGCGCAGCGGGTTGACCACCGGCGCCCACACGTTCAGTCCGACGCTGGCGGGATCCTTGTGGTGGAACGCGCGTACCTCGTCGCCGACCGCTTCGCCGATTCGCCGCAGCAGGTCCGGATCCCAGCTGGAGCCCAGCCCGAGCGCCTGCGGGAAGACGGTCGCCGGGCCGAGCCACGCCACCCCGTGCAGCGCCTCGGTCCCGGTGCGGAAGGCGGGCAGGCCGAGTCGGGGGACCGGGGGCTGATGCTGGTGCAGCAGGGCGATCTTCTCGTCGAGGGTGAGCCGGCGGAGCAGGTCGGTGACCCGGGCGGCCACCGGCTGGTCGGGGTCGCGGAACGTGCTGTCGCTCATAACGTGGATCGCCTTCCGGGATCGGCAAGGGCACCCGTGTGGGTTGCGGCTGCGGTGCGGGCAGCGCAGCGGTCACCGGATCACGGGCAGGCGTCGGTACGCGGTGGAGGCTGGCCGTCAGCCCGGGAAGCGCTGGCTCGAAGCGCTTCGACGACCATCCCGAAAAACGCTCCACTGTCGACACGATTTCAGTCGTGTTAACCGTGGAGCCCTTTGAGGTTGACATCCATCAGTACGGACGGTCAAGGGGCTGGCCGCCACAAATTGACGTCAGACGCCGGCGCGGTCAGCCGGCCGGACGGATCGGCATCAGGCCGTTGTCGATCGCGGCGATCGCCCGGGCCGCGCCGCCGATCGCCGCCGCGCCGCCGGCCAGGTCGGAGGCTGCCAGCCGGGTGCCACCGGCGGCCGGAGCCACCGTACGGTCGGCGAGCTGCTGCCGGGCCGCCGGCAGCAGCCACTGGGCGAGCGGAACGTAGTAGCCGCCGAGCAGTACCACCTCGGGGTTGATCAGGTTGGCCAGGATGGACACTCCGGTGCCCAGGTGCCGGCCGACCTCGTCGAGCGCGTCGAGCGCCGCCGGATCACCGGCGCGCGCCGCCGCCTGTACCCGGTCGATCTCCGGCGCGAAGTCGGTGACCGGCCCGTCGGTCTCGGCGTCCGGCAGCACCCGGCGGATCAGCGCCGGTACGGCGGCCAGCGCCTCCAGGCAGCCGTTCGCGCCGCAGCGGCACGGCGGACCCTGGGGATCCAGCTGGATGTGCCCGATCTCGCCGGTGAACCCCCGCGCGCCGTGCAGCAGCCGCCCGTCCACCACCAACCCCGCGCCGATGCCGGCACCGCCGGTCAGGTGCACCAGGTTCGCCGTGCCGGCGTACGGCCCGTGCCGGTGCTCGGCGAGCGCGGCCAGTTGTGCGTCGTTGTCCACCACGACCTCGTACACCGGCCCGCGCAGCGCCCGGACCAGATCGGCGTGCAGGTCGACGTCGTGCCAGCCCAGCTCGGGGGAGAGGCTGACCCGGCCCTGCTGGTCGACCAGGCCGGGCACCCCGACGGTGAGCCCGAGCACCTGTCGCCCCTGCCGGGTCACCCGGGCCGCCGCCCGGCCGGCCAGTGCGGCCACCGTGCTGGCCGCCTTGCCCGGGGTGGCGGCCAGCCCGGTGAAGGCGCGTCGCCAGGACAGCAGCTCACCGCCGGCCAGGTCGAGCGCGACCGCGGTCAGGTGGTCGGCGCTGATCTCGATGCCGATCGCGGCGTACGCGTCGCCGTCGACGACCAGCATGGTGGCTGGGCGTCCGATGCGGTGTTCGGTGAGGCCGGTCTCCCGGAGCAGCCGGCGGTCGATCAGGTCGCCGACCAGGCTGGAGACCGTGGCCTTGTTGAGCCCGGTGGCACCGGCGATGTCCGCCCGGGAGCAGGGCGCGTTGGCCCGGACGTAGCGCAGCACGACCGCGAGGTTGGTGGCGCGTACGTCGGTCAGGTCCGCTGGCTGCGGGCCGCTCCGCATGGTGATCACGTTACGCCCCGGGTCCCGGCCGGGTGGCTCGGGCCGGCCCCCCGGCGGGACGGCGTGTCGCGGCGGTCACCGCGGGGTGGGCAGCCACCGGCGGTTCGCGTCATGTCGGCCTCCCTTGTGGCACCTGTCACCGTCGGCTACTTTGTTTAGTCAGCAGCCGAACTAACTCTAGCGTGCGAACCGTACCCCCACACCCCCATTTCGAGCTGGTTCGTCCCACCGTCGCCGGGATGCCTGGCTCGCCGATATGAAGGGAGCGCGCCGTGGATCGATCCCTCGCGGGCGCGGCCACCAACCGACGTCGATTCCTGGGCCTGGTCGGCCTGGGCGCCACCGCGATGGCCGGTGGCGGTTTTCTCTCCGGCTGCAGCCGGCCGGCCGGCACCCAGGGCGCGGCGACCGACGTCGACGCGGTCAGCGCGGTTCTGCCCAGATACCAGCCGGTCGAGCTGATCACCCCGGACATCGCCGGGGTACGCCCGATCGCCGACGGCTACCTGACGTACCCGACCGACCTGGTCAGGGCGGTCACCGAGACGCCCGGCAGCAGCGGTGAGCCGCTCACCGCGATGACGCCCTGGTGGGGGCCGACCCCGCCCGGCATCGACCGCAACGCCTACCTGCAGGCGGTCAACGAGCGGCTCGGCGTGCCGATCGACTTCAGCGTCCAGGACGGCAACACCTACGCCGACAAGCTGAGCGCCATCCTCGGTGCCCGCGACGTGCCGGACCTGCTCTGCGCCCCGAACTGGGAGATTGACAAGATCCCGCGGTTCTCCGACGCGGTCTCGGCGCTGTTCGAGGACCTGACCGACCACCTGGCCGGTGACGCCGCGCTGGCCTACCCGCACCTGGCCAGCTTCCCGACCGGGGCCTGGCAGTACGCGGTCTGGGGCGGCCGGCTGGCCGCCGTCCCGTGGCCGACCGACGGCCCGTTCCCGTACGCGCTGTTCTACCGCAAGGACCTCACCGACGCCGCCGGCGTGCAGGCCCCGAAGAACATTGAGGAGCTGCACGAGTTCGGCAAGGCGATGACCGATCCGGCCAACGGCGTCTGGGCCTTCGGCTCGATCTTCAACATGGTGCAGATGTTCTACGGTGTGCCCGGCTCGCAGGGCGGCTGGCGGCGCACCGACGGCGGCGGCCTGGAATTCAAGTACGAGACCGAGGAGTACCGCGAGGCCCTGGAGTTCACCACCAGACTGTTCGCCGAAGGGCTGGTGCATCCGGACATCGTGGAGAGCAAGGGCGCCGCCGACGCCAAGCAGCTGTTCAACAGCGGCAAGATGGTCTGCTACGAGGACGGCGTCGGCGCCTGGCGCGGCATGTACTCGGAGCAGCGGCAGATCACCCCGACGTTCGACATGCGGCCGGTGCCGATCTTCTCCGCCGACGGGCAGAGCACCCCGGTCGCCTGGGGCGAGGAAAAGCCGATCTTCTACACGTTCATCAAGAAAGGGCTGGGCAAGGAGCGCGTCGAGGAGATCCTGCGGGTGCTCGACTGGTGCGCCGCGCCGCTCGGCACCGAGGAGTACCACCTGCGCCAGTACGGCGTCGCCGACCAGCACCACACGGTCAGCGCCGACGGCAGCCCGGAGCTGACCGAGCTGGGCCGGCAGGAGATCGCCGACCAGTACACCTTCATCGTCGGGCGTTACCCGACCATCGTGCAGACCGCCGACGTCCCCGGCTTCGTCGAGGCCCTGCTGGACTACTCCAACGAGACGGTGAAGTACCTGGAGCCGAACCCGTGGGCCGGGATCAAGTTCGAGCTGCCGGCCAACCTGTCGCGGGTGCAGCAGCCGACCGAGGACAAGATCCTCGACGTGCTGCGCGGCCGCCGGCCGACCAGCGACCTCGAGCAGATCACGCAGGAGTGGCGCAGCGGCGGCGGTGACGAGGGGCGCGACTTCTTCCTCAAGGCGCTCGAAGACAACAATCGATGAGGTCCACCGACACCCCGGTGTCCGCCGGTTCCGGGGCCAACCGGAGCCGGCGGACACCGGGCAAGGTGCCGCTGCGGGCCCGGCTGCGCCGGGACTGGCCGCTGCTGGTGATGGCCGCGCCGGCCGCCCTGCTGCTGCTCGTCTTCCACTACCTGCCCACCCTGGGCAACGTGATCGCCTTCCAGGACTACAACCCGTGGGTCGGCGACAACGCGTTCGAGGCGTTCGTCTACAGCGAATGGATCGGGTTCGGCAACTTCGAGACCCTGTTCCGTGACCCGGCGTTCTGGGACGCGGTGGTCAACACCCTGACCATCACCGCGTTCCAGCTGGTCTTCTTCTTCCCGCTGCCGATCCTGCTGGCGATCCTGCTGCACAGCATCCTGTCGACCCGGGTGCGCGGGTTCATCCAGAGCGTCGTCTACCTGCCGCACTTCTTCAGCTGGGTGCTGGTGGTCACCTTCTTCATGCAGATGCTCGGCGGGGCCGGCCTGCTCGCCCAGCGGATGCGCGACGCCGGGCTCGACCCGCTCAACGTGATGGGCAACCCGGACACGTTCATCGTGCTGGTCACCGCCGAGTCCGTGTGGAAGGACGTCGGCTGGGGGGCGATCATCTTCCTGGCCGCGCTCAGCGCCATCGACCAGAACCTCTACGAGGCGGCGGCGGCCGACGGCGCCGGACGCTGGCGGCGGCTGTGGCACATCACCCTGCCCGGGCTGCGTCCGGTCATCATCCTGCTGCTGATCCTGCGGCTCGGTGACGCGCTCACCGTCGGGTTCGAGCAGTTCATCCTGCAGCGTGAGGCGGTCGGCCGGCAGGCCGCCGAGGTGCTCGACACCTACGTCTACTACCAGGCGATCATCCCGCAGCAGTGGGGGATGGGTGCCGCCGCCGGCCTGTTCAAGGGCGTCATCGGGCTGGTGCTGATCATCGCCGCGAACAAGTTCGCCCACCGCCTCGGCGAGCAGGGAGTGTACTCCAGGTGAGCATCGCGCGTACGCTGGCCGCCGGGCGCCGACCCCGGCTCAACCCGGTGAACCAGCCGCCCCGACGGCGGCGCCCCGGCGGCGGCCGGCCGGTCTGGGAGGAGCCGCCGAGCCCGGTCGGCCAGGGCGTCAAAGGGCTCGTCCTCGCCACGATGGTGCTGGCCGTGATCTTCCCGATATGGTCGGTCCTGGTGACCAGCCTCGCGTCGCGGGAGACCATCAACGCCACCGGCGGCATGGTGGTGATCCCCCGGGAGATCGACCTGTCGGCGTACGTGAACATCTTCTCCGGCGGTCAGATCAGCCGGGCGGTGTGGGTCAGCACCCTGGTCACCGTCGTCGGCACGACGTTCAGCCTGGTGCTGACGGTGCTGGCGGCGTACGGGCTGTCCCGCAAGGACTCGGTCGCGCACCGTCCGTTGCTGTTCCTGTTCCTGCTCACCTTCCTGATCTATCCCGGCATGGTGCCGAGCTACCTGGTGGTGACCGGGCTGGGCCTGAAGAACAGCCTGTGGGCGCTGATCCTGCCGACCGCGATCAGCGTGTTCAACCTGGTGGTGATCCGGGCGTTCTTCATGAACGTGCCGGCCGAGCTGATCGACGCGGCCCGCATCGACGGCGCCGGGGAGTTCCGGATCCTGTGGCGGATCATGTTGCCGCTGTCGCGGGCGGTGATCGCCGTCGTCGGGCTGTTCTACGCCGTCGGTTACTGGAACGCGTACTTCAACGCCGTGCTCTACATCGACGACAACGACAAGTGGCCGATCCAGCGGGTGCTGCAGAGCTACATCCTGGCCGGCCAGTCGCCGTCGGTCACCGGCGCGCCGGTGAACATCCCCGGGGTCACCGCGTACCCGCCGACCCTGGCGGTCAAGATGGCGGTGGTGGTGATCACCGTACTGCCGGCGGTGGTGATCTTCCCGTTCGTGCAGCGGCACTTCACCAAGGGCGTCATCACCGGCGCGATCAAGGGTTGACCGGCCGGCACCGCTGGTCACAGCGGTACGCCGTCGAGCAGCACCGTGGCTGGTGGCTCGGTGCCGGTCACCGCGACGACCTCGACCCGGCGGACCGGCAGCGGCCCGTCGACGTCGACCCGCAACGTGCCGCCGTCGCGTACCGCCCGGACCGTGGTGTCGCCGTCGACGTCGCAGACCAACGTCTCGGCGCTGACCCCGCCCCAGCTGACCAGGGTCACGTCGGTGAACGGGCCGTCGCCGACGGTGTCCCAGGGCTCCGACGTCGGGATCAGCGCGCCGTGCCGGACGAACAACGGGATCCGGTCCAACGGCGTCTCGACCAGCAGGTGGCGTCCGCCGGTGTGGGTCCGGCCGGTCCAGTGGTCGACCCAGTCACCGGCCGGCAGGTAGACGTGCCGCCGTCCGTCCGGACTGATCATCGGCGCGACCAGCAGGTCGGTGCCGAGCCGGTACTCCAGCTCGGCACCCCAGGCGGCCGGATCGTCCGGCGCGTCGACCAGCAGCGCCCGCATCATCGGGGCACCGGTGCGGGCGGCCGTGACCGCCGCCGAGTAGAGGTAGGGCATCAACCGGTAGCGCAGCCGGATCGCCTCGACCGCGTCCCGCGCGGCGTCGTCGGGAAAGTCCCACGGCAGCCGGCTGGTGGTGCCGTGGAAGCGCACCAGCGGCGAGAACGCCCCGAACTGCGCCCACCGCACGTACAGGTCGGGGGTCGGGGTGCCGTGGAAGCCGCCGGCGTCGTGGCTCCAGAACGGTACGCCGGACAGGCCGTGCGACAGTCCGCCGCGCAACGTGCTGGCCATCCCCGGGTACGTCGCGTTGACGTCGCCGCTCCACTGGGCCGGATGCCGCTGCCCGCCGAGGAACGACGACCGGGCCCACACCATGCCGTGCCCGGCGACCTCCCGGGTGACCGCCGCGACCGCGTCGTTGAACAGCAACGTGTAGACGTTGTGCAGTTCGACGCCGGTCATCCCGTTGTGTGCCACCGCGTCGGCCGGCACCCCTTCGGCGAAGTCGGTCTTGAACACCATCGCGCCCTGCCGCAGCAGGTCGCGCAGCAGACCGGTGAACCACTCGGTGGCCGCCGGGTTGGTGAAGTCGACGATCCCGCAGACCGGGTAGGAGCCGTGCCAGACGTCGGCGATGTAGGTGGAGCCGTCCGGGCGGCGCAGGAAGTAGCCGGCCGCGTCGGCCTGCGCGAAGACCGGGCTGCCGGTCATGATGTACGGGTTCATCCAGAGGCTCACCTTGAACCCCTGCCCGGCGAGGGTGGCCAGCATGCCGGCCGGGTCGGGGAAGTTGGTGGCGTCCCAGGCCAGGTCGGACCAGGCACCGTCGGCCTGCCAGTAGCAGTCCAGGTGCAGCACGTCGCACGGGATGCCGTCGGCGCGGATCCGCCGGGCCCGGTCCAGGACCTTGTCCTGACTGTCCACGAAGAAGCCGGAGGAGATCCAGGTGCCGAACGCCCACTTCGGTGGCAGCACCGGTCGGCCGGTCAACCCGTCGTAGCGGTCCAGGATCTCGGCGGGGGTGGGGCCGGCGATCACGTAGTAGTCGATCAGGTCGTCCGGCACCAGGATCTGGACGCAGCTGTGTGTGGACGAGCAGATGTCGAACTCCACCGGCATGCCGCTGTCGACCAGCACCCCGTAGCCACGGTCGGACAGGTACAGCGGGACGTTCTTGTGCGACCGGTCCGACTCGCTGCCGAAGGCGTCGAAGTTCCACATCAGCGCCCGCTGGCCGCGCTTGTCCAGCCGGGTGAACTTCTCGCCGAGGCCGACGAAGCGCTCGTCACCGGGCGCGTCGAAGCTCTCGTGGTACGCGGCGACGGTCCCGTCGACCAGGGACCGGCCGAACGGCAGGGTGCGCAGCCGGCCGCTGATGTCACGCTCGCCCCGGTTCTGGTTGAGCAGCACCCGACCCTGCCGGTCGAGGAACCGCAGATGCCACGGGTCGAGCCGCAGTTCGGCGACGACCGTACCGGCGTCGACGCGTACCGTGTCGCCGGCCACGGTGACCGTGGCCGGAGAAGGCTGGGGATCGACCAGCGGCAGCGCCCGGGCCGACCGGCTGCGGGCGTCGGGTGTCGCGCTGAGCCGGACCCGGATCACCCCCTCCCCGGCGGCGCTGACCGCGACCGTCAGCGTCTCGCCGTCGGCGGTGCCGCCCTTGCAGGTGATCCCGGCCGCGTCGGTGCCCAGCAACTCTGCGCGGACCAGCGCGGACAGGCCCTCCTCGCCGGGCGCGCGGACCGGCAGGTCGGGTGGGTCGGCCACGAACGTCTCGTGGGGGACCAGGGGCGGACGGTACGGCATGGGCTCTCCTCGTCGGGTCCGGCGCTCGACCCTCGTCGGGTCCGGCGCTCGACGCTTCCTGGTGGAACCTGCGGCCTGGGGGCGACTAAATTAGTTTCTTTGCTAACCCAACAAACTGTCAACGTCGGAGGGAGCGCCGATGCGCTGGCCGAAAGGACTCGACGGGCTCTGCTACGGCGGGGACTACAACCCCGAACAGTGGCCGGAGACGACCTGGGTCGAGGATGTCGAGCTGATGCGACGCGCCCGGGTCAACCTGGTCACCGTCGGGGTGTTCGCCTGGTCCCGGTTGGAACCGCACCCCGGCGAGTACACCGTCGACTGGCTTGACCGGGCACTCGACCTGCTGCACCGGGGCGGGATCCGAGTCGTCCTGGCCACCCCGACCGCTTCGCCACCGCCGTGGTTCTCCCTCGCCCACCCCGACGCGCTGCCGGTCACGGCCGACGGGGTACGGCTGCGGCACGGCAGCCGGGACACGTACTGCGCGGCCGCCCCCGCGTACCGCGTCGCGGCCCGGCGCATCGCCGCGATGCTCGCCGACCGCTACCGCGACCACCCGGCGCTGGCCATGTGGCACGTGCACAACGAGTACGGCACGGTCTGCCACTGCCCGCACGCGGCCGCCGCGTTCCGGCGCTGGCTCCGGCAGCGGTACGGCGACCTGGACCGGCTCAACGAGGCGTGGACCGGCGCGTTCTGGAGCCAGCGCTACTCCGACTGGGCGCAGGTCGAACCGCCGCGCGCCACCCAGTACCTGGCCAACCCGACGCAGGCGCTGGACTTCCGCCGGTTCTGGTCCGACGAACTGCTCGCCGCCTACCGCGACCAGCGCGACCTGCTCCGCGAGCACACGCCGAACGTACCGGTCACCACCAACTACGTGTTCGGCGACTGGGTTCCGGTGGACCACGCCCGGTGGGCGCGGGAGGTCGACCTGGTCGCCGTCGACCACTATCCGACCGAGACCGACGGCCGGGCCGAGGAACAGACCGCGCTCGCCGCCGACCTCGCCCGGTCCTGGTCACGCCCGGTCACCGGAGACAGGTCACCGGCACCGGCCGGCCGGCACCGGCCCTGGCTGCTGATGGAGAGCGCGCCCAACCTGATCTACCGGTACGCCGAGGGGACCGCCTACGCCAAGGAGCCTGGCCGGATGCTGCGGCACAGCGTCGCCCACGTCGCGCGCGGCTCCCGGGGCGCGATGTTCTTCCAGTGGCGGGCGCCGCGCGGCGGTGCCGAGGCGTTCCACTCGGCGATGGTGCCGCACGCCGGTGCCGACTCTCGGACCTTCCGGTCGGCGGTACAGCTCGGCGAGGCGCTGCGGCTGCTCGCCGCGACCGACACCGCCACGGTGGCGGCCCGGGCCGCGATCGGCTGGGACGCCGCCAGCGGGTGGGCGCTGCAGCATCCCGGGATGCCGTCCGGGCACATCTCGTACGCCGACGAGGTGGCCGCCGCGCACCGGGCGCTGTGGCGGTGCGGGATCACCACCGACTTCGTCTGCCCGGCGGCCGGGCCGCCGGAGCTGACCGGCTACCGGATGCTGGTGCTGCCCGCGCTGTACCTGATGGACGACGCCGTCGCGGACGCCCTGGGCGACTGGGTGCGCGCCGGCGGCCATCTGGTGGTCAGCTACCTGTCCGGGGTCGCCGACTCCGACGCCCGGGTCCGGCTGGGCGGATATCCGGGCGCCCTGCGTGAACTGCTCGGCGTCCGCAGCGAGGAGTTACTGCCGCTCGGTCCGGACGGCACGGTGCGGCTGTCCGGCGGGCGTACCGGCCGGCTGTGGCGGGAACGCTTCGGGGCCGGCGCCGCCGAGCCGGTACTCGACTACGTCGACGGCGTGCTGGCCGGCCAACCGGCGGTGACCCGCCGGGCGGTCGGTGCCGGGGCCGCCTGGTACCTGTCCACCAGGCTGGACGACGACGGTTACCGGGAACTGCTGGCGGTGGTCGCCGCCGAGGCCGGGGTGGCACCGGTGCTGCCCGCCGCGCCCGCCGGGGTGGAGGCGGTACGCCGGGTGGACGGCACCACCCGGTGGCTGTTCCTGTTCAACCATGGCCGGGAGGAGGCGGTGGTGGCGGCCACCGGTGAGGTGCTGGTCTCCGGTGGCGTCCTACCGTCCGGGGAGATCATGGTGGCCAGCGACGTTCTGCCCGCCGGTGAGGTCCTGCTGGCGGTCGGTGCCGGCTCGGCTGATTCCGGCCGGTCGACCGGCCGATGGCCGGTCAGCTCGGCCGGTGTCACCGGCACACCGGGTCGCGGCCGGGGCGCTCGTCGGGTCCGGGTGCCAGCGGGCGGGCTGCTGGTGCTGCGGGAGCCGGACCACCCGGTGGGTGACCGCCTCCGCCGACACGGACCCCGCCGGGCTCCGATGGACATCGACATTGATCGAGGAAAGCGATTGCCCTAGCATTGGCCTGCACGGGAGCCGACCGACGACCGCCGCACCGAGGTCGACCGATCCAGCGCAGCGCCACCGGGCGCACGCCCCGGCCGGGCAGCCGGGCGTCCGTCCGTTGCCGCCCGCCCTCTGCTCCCGGAGACTCCCATGCGCAATGTCCCTCCCAACAGTTCCCGGTCCCAGCCCGGGACTCCCCGCCGAGCCCTGCTCGCCGTCGCGACCGCGGTGGCCACTGCGGCCGGTGCCGGTGTGGCCACCACGATCCTCGCGTCGCCGGCCGCCGCAGCCGCTGGCTGCGCGGTCGACTACCGCGTCACCAGCCAATGGCCCGGTGGCTTCGGCGCCAGCGTGTCCGTGACCAACCTCGGTGACCCCGTCACCTCCTGGCAGCTGACCTGGTCGTTCGGCGCCGGGCAGACGATCACCCAGGCGTGGAACGCGGCGGTGACGCAGAACGGTGCCCAGGTCACCGCGGACAACGTCGGCTACAACGGGAACCTGGCCACCAACGCCAGCACCGAGTTCGGCTTCAACGGATCCTGGAACAACAGCAGCAATCCGGTGCCGACGACCTTCGCGCTCAACGGGACCACCTGCACCGGCGGCGTCGCGCCGACCACCGCACCCCCGCCGACGACGGCACCCCCGACCACGGCACCACCGACGACCGCCCCACCGACCACGGCGCCACCGCCCACCACCGCGCCGCCGACGCCGGGGCCCGGCGCCAAGCAGATGGAAGACCTCGACCGAGGGCTGATCAGCGTCCGTTCCGGATCCGGCAACCTGGTCTCCTGGCGGCTGCTCGGCACCGAGGCCGCCGGCACCGGGTTCCACGTCTACCGTGGCTCCACCCGGATAACCTCGTCGCCGGTCACCGCGTCGACCAACTACTACGACGCGGGTACCGCGTCCAACGCCAGCTACACCGTCCGGGCGGTGGTCGGTGGCGTCGAGCAGCCCGCGTCGCCGGCGTCGTTGACCTTCGCCAACGGCTACCTGGACGTGCCGCTGCAGGTGCCGCCAGGCGGCACCACCCCGTCCGGGGAGAGCTACAGCTACTCGGCGAACGACGCCAGCGTCGGCGACCTCGACGGTGACGGACAGTACGAGATTGTCCTGAAGTGGGACCCGTCCAACGCCAAGGACAACGCGCACTCCGGCTACACCGGCAACGTCTACGTCGACGCGTACCGGCTCGACGGGACCCGGCTGTGGCGCCTCGACCTGGGGCGCAACATCCGGGCCGGCGCCCACTACACCCAGTTCCAGGTGTACGACTACGACGGCGACGGCCGGGCCGAGGTGGCGATGAAGACCGCCGACGGCAGCCGGGACGGCCGGGGCACGGTGATCGGCAACTCCGGCGCCGACTACCGCAACTCGTCCGGCTACGTGCTGTCCGGCCCGGAGTTCCTGACCATGTTCGACGGTCTGACCGGCGCCGCCCTGTCCACCGTCAACTACGTACCGGCCCGGGGCACGGTGTCGTCCTGGGGCGACTCGTACGGCAACCGGGTGGACCGGTTCCTCGCCGGCACCGCCTACCTGGACGGGCAGCGGCCGTCGTTGATCATGTCACGCGGCTACTACACCCGTACCGTCATCGCCGCCTGGGACTTCCGCAACGGCAACCTCACCCAGCGGTGGGTCTTCGACTCCAACTCGTCGGGTAACGGCAGCTACGCCGGGCAGGGCAACCACTCGCTGTCCATCGCCGACGTCGACCGTGACGGCCGCGACGAGATCGTCTTCGGCGGTGCCACCATCGACGACAACGGTCGCGGGCTGTGGAACACCAGCCTGAACCACGGCGACGCCGGCCACGTCGGTGACCTCGACCCGCGCCGTGCCGGGCTGGAGTACTTCAAGGTCCAGGAGGACGGCTCGAAGCCGTCGTCGGCGCTGATCGACGCCCGTACCGGGCAGATCATCTGGCAGACCCCGACCGGCGGGGACAACGGCCGGGGCGTGTCGGCGGACATCTGGGCTGGCAGCGCCGGTGCCGAGTCCTGGTCGTCGGCCGTTTCCGAGCTGCGCTCGCCGACCGGCGGCAACGTCGGACGCAAGCCGTCGTCGGCCAACTTCCTCAGCTGGTGGGACGGCGACCCGGTCCGGGAGTTGCTCGACCAGACCCGGATCGACAAGTACGGCACCTCCGGCGACACCCGGCTGTTGACCGGCTCCGGGGTGGCATCGAACAACGGCACCAAGGCGACCCCCGCTTTGTCTGCCGACCTGTTCGGCGACTGGCGGGAGGAGGTCATCTGGCGGACCAGCGATTCCCGCGCGTTGCGGATCTACGCCACACCGCACGCCACCGATCGACGGATCCACACCCTGATGCACGACCCGCAGTACCGGGTGGCGGTCGCCTGGCAGAACACCGCCTACAACCAGCCGCCACACCCGTCGTTCTTCATTGGCGCCAACATGCCGGCACCACCGACGCCGAACGTCTACGTGCGGTGAATGTTTCCCTTCTAGTGAATCCGGCGGCCGACTGAGTGAGTCGACGGCCGTAGACGCGCCGACGGGGGACCGGAACCCGGTCCCCCGTCGGCGGACGCGACGACATCCACCCCACGCGTGATCTCGTGCGTCGAACCATCACCTGCCAAAGACGATAGCCAGCGGACCGTCGCGCGGCGGTGACCGGCTGATGAAGCTCCTGTTTCCAGCTATTGATCGCCGTCCGTGGGGTGACCCGGGTCACCGGCCACCAGCTCGAACGAGCGCACCCGGTCGGCGACGTCGTACACCATCGTGGTCAACATCAGCTCGTCGGCACCGGTGCGCTCGCGCAACTCGTGCAGCGCCCGCCGGACCGTGTCGGGGGAGCCGACCGCCTGCTCCTCGTTGCGTTGGCGGATGAACTGCAGCTCGAGATCCGTGTACGGATAGGCGGCCGCTTCCTCCGGGCTGACCAGCGCCTCCGGCCGCCCGGCGCGCAGCCGCAGAAACGCCAGGGCGGCCGGGCCGGACAGCCACTCGGCCCGCTCGTCCGACTCGGCGCAGACGACGTTGACCGCGACCATCGCGTACGGCCGGTCCAACCACGCCGACGGGCGGAAATGCCGCCGGTACAGCGCGAGCGCCGGCAGCGTGTTGGCCGCACTGAAATGGTGTGCGAAAGAGAACGGCAGGCCCAGGGTGCCGGCGAGTTGGGCGCTGAATCCGCTGGAACCGAGCAGCCAGATCGCCGGTGACTGCCCGGCGTGCGGGGTCGCGGCGATCGGTCCGGCGTCGCCGCGCAGATAGCCGATCAGGGTCGCCAGCTCCTGCGGGAACGTTTCAGCGCCCAGCCCGGCCATGGTTCGCCGCAGCGCCAGCGCGGTGGCCTGGTCGGTGCCCGGGGCCCGGCCGATGCCGAGGTCGACCCGGCCCGGGTGCAGCGCCTCCAACGTGCCGAACTGCTCGGCGACCACCAGCGGCGGATGGTTGGGCAGCATCACCCCGCCGGAGCCGACCCGGATCGTCGAGGTGGCCGCGGCCAGGTGGGCGAGCAGCACCGCCGGTGCCGAGCTTGCGATGGCTGGCATGTTGTGGTGTTCGGCCACCCACAACCGGTGGTAGCCGAGCTGCTCGACCCGGCGGGCCAGCTCGGTGGTGTGCCGCAGCGCCTCACCGGCGGATCTGCCGGCGGCGACCGGGGCCACGTCGAGGACGGAGAGCGGAACGTCGATCACACCTGTGCCCAACCCGGGTACCCGCCCGGATCTTCCCGCCGCACGGATCTCCCGGCATCGTCGGTTCGGCTAACCTCGGCGGCGAGCGGCAGCCGGCCGCGCAGACGAGGAGACTGGTCGATGCGGATCGTGGACGCCCGGGTGATCGTGACCTGCCCGGGCCGCAACTTCGTCACCTTGAAGATCGTCACCTCGGACGGTGTGACCGGCGTCGGCGACGCCACCCTCAACGGCCGCGAACTGGCCGTCGCCAGCTACCTGCGTGACCACGTGGTGCCGACGCTGATCGGTCGGGACGCGAGCCGGATCGAGGACACCTGGCAGTACCTGTACCGGGGTGCCTACTGGCGGCGCGGTCCGGTCACGATGAGCGCCATCGCGGCAGTCGACACCGCGCTGTGGGACATCAAGGGAAAGACCGCCGGACTACCGGTCTACCAGCTGCTCGGCGGTCGCTGCCGCGACGGGGTCACCGTCTACGGCCACGCCAACGCCGAGACGGTCCCCGAGGTGCTCGCCGAGGTGGCCCGCTACGTCGACCTCGGCTACCGGGCGGTGCGGGTGCAGACCGCCGTCCCGGGCCTGCCGGCCACCTACGGCGTCGGCAAGGACCGGATGTTCTACGAGCCGGCCGACGCCGTGATCCCCACCGAGACCACCTGGTCGACCGAGCGCTACCTGGTGCACACCCCGCAGGTCTTCGCGGCGGTACGCGACGAGTTCGGCCCGCACCTGAAGCTGCTGCACGACGCCCACCACCGGCTCACCCCGATCGAGGCGGCCCGGCTCGGCAAGGACCTGGAACCGTACCGGCTGACCTGGCTGGAGGACCCGGTCCCGGCCGAGCTGCAGGAGGGCTTCCGGCTGATCCGCCAGCACACGACCACCCCGATCGCCGTCGGGGAGGTCTTCAACACCATCTTCGACTGCCAGCAGCTGATCACCGAGCAGCTGATCGACTACGTCCGTACCACGGTGGTGCGAGCCGGCGGGATCAGCCACCTGCGGCGGATCTTCGACCTGGCCGCGCTGCACCACGTCCGCAGCGGATCGCACGGCGCCACCGACCTGTCGCCGGTCTGCATGGCCGCCGCGCTGCACGTCGACCTGAGCATCCCCAACTTCGGCCTGCAGGAGTACATGCGGCACACCGAGGCCACCGACGAGGTGTTCCCGCACTCGTACCACTTCGCCGACGGCTACCTGCACCCCGGCGAGGAACCCGGGCTCGGCGTCGACATCGACGAGTCAGCGGCGGCGCGCTACCCGTACGCGCCGGCCTCGCTGCCGGTCAACCGCCTCACCGACGGGTCGATGCACAACTGGTGACCCGACCAGGCCGGTC
Source organism: Solwaraspora sp. WMMA2065 (assembly GCF_030345075.1). Lineage (NCBI taxonomy): Bacteria > Bacillati > Actinomycetota > Actinomycetes > Micromonosporales > Micromonosporaceae > Solwaraspora > Solwaraspora sp. WMMA2065. The sequence goes on along the minus strand of NZ_CP128361.1, from coordinate 2,222,205 downwards.
GGTTCCTCGCCGGCACGCGTCGATGTGAGGCTGAGACACCCTATGACGCAGGTTTGAGGTATCTCAGCCTCTACATCGACGAGGCGCTGCGGCTCTTCTGGCTCAGCCGACACGCCGGGCTACCGCCATGGGCGGTTGGTCGACCGGGTCACCGGAGCGGCGCATCGCCCACAGCGGTGGGCCGCCGGCCGGCAGGTGGGCCACCCGGACGATCCGGTAGCCGTGGCGTTCGTGGAACACCCGCTGTCGCTGGCTGCTCGCCTCGACCACGGCCGGCATCCCGATCCGGTCGAGCCGGGCATGATGCGCGGCCAGCAGCGCCGACCCGATGCCTCGCCGTCTCAGCCAGGGTGCCGCCGCCAGGAACGCCAGATGGTGGTGCCGGCCGGTCGGCTCCACGCGGCCGGCGGTGAACGTGTAGTGCGCGTACGGTCCGTGCCGGTCGCCGCAGGCCCGCGCCGGCGGCTGAACACCGCTGCCCGACGCGAGAAAGCGTGGCGCTGGGAGCGTTGGGGCGTCGTGCCCGACCTCGCAACTCAGTGCGCGCTCGCCGACGAGTTGGGCGTACCGCGTCAGGCGGTCCGCGAGCTGGGCTGGCCCCATTGGCTACCGGTCGGTCAGCGGATCGATACCGACACCCCTTGGACGATGGACGGCGGATTGACGCTGTTGAGAGAGACGGCGGGAGCAGCAGTGTTGGATCGGCGCGGGTTCATGATCCTCGGTGTCGGCGCGGCGGCGACACTCGCACAGCAGTGGCTCACGCTTGATCCGCCACCGTTGCGTTCGGGGCTGGACGGCGGCCCACTCGACGCCTCGCTCGTCGACTGCTTCGAGCAGCGCCTCCCCACTCTCCGGCAGATCGACGCGCTCCTCGGCGGCGGCAGCGTCCGTGACGTCGTGGACGCGGAGTTGCGACTCGTCACCGACCTCTTGAACAACAGCTCCTACGCCGACAGCATCCGCCGACGGATGTTCGCAGTCGCCACCGAACTCGGCAGGATCGCAGGCTGGGCCAGCTTCGACGCCGGCCACCAGGCCGCAGCCGAGCGCTACTGGGTCGCCGCGCTGCACACCGCGCACCTCGCCGACGACCGAACCGCCGGCGCGAACATTCTGAAGTGCATGAGTCTGCAGCGAGTCGACAGCGACCGGGCAGACGAAGCACTCGCACTGGCAACCGCCGCCGTCAACGGAGCCGGGGACGCTCCCGCGCGGGTCCTGGCGATGTTCGCCACGCGCCAGGCCCGCGCCCACGCCGCCCTCAACGACGCCAGTGCAGCGGAGCGCTGCCTCACCAGCGCCGAAACGCACATGGCCCGAGCAGACGACGAGCCCGGCCCTGCCTGGGCGGGCTACTTCGACCAAGCCGAGTACTGCGCTCAGGTCGCGGCCTGCTACCTGATGCTCGACCGGTACCAGAACGCCGACCGCTGGCTCGCCCAAGCCTTGGATCTGCAACCCACGACCCGTAGCCGGGACCGCGCCACCTACCTGATCTGGCGAGCAGACGTCGCCGCCAGCCTCGGCGACGTCGAACAAGCCTGCGCCTACGTACACCGCGCAGCACCCGAGGTCGTGAAGACCCGCTCGCTACGGAATCATCACCGGCTGATGGGCATCCACAGCCGCCTTACCAAGTACGACACCCCCGCCACCCGCGAGTTGGACGAACGCGTACGGGGTCTGGTCGCATAGCACCATGACATCGGACGTCCAGCGGGTAGCCGTCGTCACCGGAGCCAACCGAGGGCTCGGCCGAGCAATCGCCCAGCAGCTTGCACAGGCCGGCCTCCACGTCGTGGTCACCGCCAGAAGCGTCGAAGCCGCAGAGCGCACCGCCGCCGAGCTGACCGGCCTCGGCCTGCCTGCCTCCGGCCACCAGCTCGACATCACCGACCCCGCCAGCGTCGCGCGCGCCATGGCCGACGTCGGCTACCAGTACGGCCGGCTCGACGTCCTGGTCAACAACGCTGCCATCGCCATCGACCGAGGCCAGGCAGCCAGCGCGGCCGACATGGAGAAGGTCGCTGCGACCCTCGACGCGAACCTCATCGGCACCTGGCGCTGCTGCACCGCCGCCATCCCGGAGATGAAGCGAAATGGGTACGGCCGGATCGTCAACGTCACCAGCCACATGGGTACGTCCGCCGAAATGGGCACCGGCAGCGTCTCCTACCGAGTCTCCAAAGCAGGCGTCAACGCGTTCACCCAGATCCTCGCCGCAGAGCTACACGAGCACAACATCCTCGTCAACGCGGCGTCGCCGGGGAAGGTCGACACCCGCCTCGCCTACGGAAAAGCCAATGACACTCCCGGCGAAGCAGCCGACACCTTCACCTGGCTGGCCACGCTCCCCGACGATGGACCCACCGGCGACCTCTTCTACAACCGCAAGCTACTACCCTGGTAGGTAGGAGATAGGCGGAAGTCAACCGGGGAGGAATCATGTCTGATCTGACCGGTGCGGAGCGGCGGAAGAGCAGCCAAAGTAGCTCACAAGGCAACTGTGTCGAGGTTGCAACTAACTACCCAGGAATCGTCGCTGTCCGGGACAGCAAAGATAGGGAAGGGGCGACGTTGATCTTCACGTCCCACGGACGGGATGCCTTCCTCGTTTTCGCCACAGTAACGAGGTAGCCGCCCATCTTCAGACGCATGTGCCGTGATCCGCTGCGCTCGAGCTGACCACACGCCGGCGTGTCGGGTCGAAGAGACGCTGTGGATCACGGCTGTACGAGGTCGGTCAGCGAGGACGTCGTCACGAGCGCGGCTCCAGGGGCAGGCTGTGAGCGGTCAGGCCGGCACCGGAAGTGGTGGCAGTGGGCTGTGCAGGATCAGGCAGATGGTCCGCAGCAGCTCGACCTCCGGCACGGTCATCACCCCGTCGTGTCCGATCACCGCGACCGCCGCCGCCACCAGCCGGGACTTCTCCACCGGGCGCAGTTCGTCGAGGAGCGGCCAGACCGATTCCAGTTCCAGTACGCCGCCCGCAGGCGGGGTGAACCGGGCGGATGCCTCGGGCAGAGCATGCGCCGCACCGGCGGCGAAGGCCCGCTGCGCGGCGGCCGGGTCCGGGTGCCCGGCCTGGGCGAGCACGCTGAGCAGCGTCTGTACAGCCGGTTGGCTGGCGCGCAGCGTACGGCGGCCGTGGCCCGGCTTCGACGATGGCCGCAGCGATTCGCGCAGCTCGTCGCCGACGAGCCGGGACAGGCAGTACTCGAAGACGCTGATCCGCCCGTCGGCCCGGACCAGGGTGGCCATCGCGTCGGCGAGCGCGTCCCGGTCGGCCGGTGACCGCTGCGCCAACGCGGGGAAGGCGACCTCGGCCAGCGGCAGCCGTAGCATCGGGTGCAGGCCGGCGGTGCGCGCACCGGCCTGCCAGGCGGCGTCGGCGAGCGCGGAGCCGTACCGCTGGGCGATGGCGGCATGCTGGCCGGCGCGGACCTGCGGGTCGGCCGACAGCAGCAGGCCGAGGATCAACGGTGCCACTGTGTCCGGTCGACGGGCCTGCTCCGTCAGCTCCTGCGGGATCCGGGAGAGCAGGTCGGCGGCGTGTTGGTAGGCGCTCGCCGGCGGCGCGCCGATCCGGTCGACAACCTGGGCCGGGTCCATCGGCACCTGGGTGTCGTCGGCGGGCAACGCGGCGTCGGCGGGCAACGCGGCGCCGCCCGGGGTGCCGCCGGTGAGCCCGAGCGCGCGGTCCTCGGCCAGCCCGGACGGCGGGGCCGCCGCCCACCGCCGGGACAGTGTGGTCAGCTCGGTCGCGTCGAAGCTGGGATCGAGTGCCTTGATCCGGTCGGCGATCGGCGGATGCGTCGAGAACAGCGCGGTCAGCCTGCCACCCGGGCCGAACAGCATGTGGCCGACCTCTTCGGACTTCGGACTCTTCAACTGTGACCCGGCGGGCAGCCCGGCGATCTTCTTGAGCGCACCGGCCAGCCCGGCGGTCTGCCGGGTGAACTGCACGGCCGACGCGTCGGCCAGGTACTCGCGTTGCCGGGACACCGACGCTTTGATCAGTCGGCCGACCAGCACACCGACGTACCCGGCGGCGACCATCGCCAGCCCGATCAGCGGCAGCGGATTGCCGCCCCGGTTGTCGCTGCGGGAGCGGCCACCGCTGACGAATCCGGTGCGCAGTAGGCCACGGCCGATCACCGCCAGGAACAGGATGCCGAACAGCAGCCCCATCAACCGGATGTTGAGCCGCATGTCGCCGTTGACCACGTGGCTGAACTCGTGGGCGATGACGCCCTGCAGCTCGTCGCGGTTGAGCCGCTCCAGCGTGCCACGGGTGACCGCGATCGCCGCATCCGAGGTCGACCAGCCGGCGGCGAACGCGTTGATCCCCTCCTCGCGCGGCAGCAGGTAGATCTCCGGCACCGGCACGCTGGAGGCGATGGCGATCTCCTCGACCACGTTGCGCAGCCGGCGCAGCTGCGGGTCGATGGTGTCCGGCGGCACCGGTACGCCGCCGAGTTCCCGGGCCACCCGTCCGCCGCCACCGCGTAGCGTGACGGTGCGGACCAGCGCCGCCAGGCCGATCACCGCGACGGTCGCCAGACTGGTCACCACCAGCATGCCGAGGAGCGCGACCGGTTGCCGGGACGCGCCGTCGAAGACGACGAAGACGGCGAGGTCGACCACGGCCACGATGCCGACGACGGCGGCCACGAACAGCACGACCAGCCGGGCGGAGACCCGTCGGACCTGACGTTGCCGTTCGAAGAAGTTCATTCGCTCAGAAGTTCACCTGGGGAGCCTGCCGCTGCTGCGGATCGTCGACCTCGAACAGGGCGGCCGGGCTGAACGAGAACATGCTCGCCACGATGCTGCCGGGGAAGCGTTCCCGCTTGTTGTTGTAGCCCATCACCGCGTCGTTGTAGGCCTGCCGGGCGAACGCGACCCGGTTCTCGGTGGAGGTCAGCTCCTCGGTCAGCTGCATCATGTTCTGGTTGGCCTTGAGGTCCGGGTACGCCTCGGAGAGCGCGAACAGCCTTCCCAGGCTCTGGGTCAGCATGTTCTCGGCCCCGGCTAGCTGCTGCATCGCTGCGGGGTCGCCCGGCTTACCGGTCGCGGCGGCCTGCGCGTCGACCGCGCCGCCGCGAGCGGCGATCACCGCTTCGAGCGCCTCACGTTCGTGTCTCATGTACCCCTTGGCAACCTCGACGAGGTTGGGGATGAGGTCGTGGCGTCGGGTCAGCTGTACGTCGATCTGGGCGAACGCGTTCCGGAACGCGTTACGGGCGGTGACCAGTCCGTTGTACACCGCGACGCCGTACCCGGCGAAGACTACCACAACTATACAAATCAGGCAGAAGAGCCCGATGGCCAGTTCCATGTCCTCCTGCTCCCTGCCTCGCCAGCGGTGACGCAGCGACCCCGGCGGCCTGCACTGATAGCTCGCCCGAGCGTACGCCACCTGCACCGCAGCCGGGCCGAACCAGAGCGGCCGGTCAGGGCACCGGAGCACCAGTGAGGTCGACCGGCCGTCCGTGCCGCCAGAGGTGTTCGAACTCGTCACGGAAGTGTCGGTACCACTGCAGACTGGCGGTGGTCAGCGTCATCATCGGTTCGGCTGCCGACGGGCGGTGGGAGTAGAGGTCGACGTGAATGCGTCCGGTCTCCTCGTCGGCGTCCAGCAGGATCATCCCCGACGCCGGCACGAGCGGCAGCAACCGTACCTCCAGGGAGCCGGTGCCGGGACGGGCGGTACGGGCCAGCTCGCGTAACAGGTCGAGAGTAGGCCGGGCCCGGTTGACGAAGATGTCCCGGTCGTCCGGAAGGGTGGCCCGCCGGGCGGCCTCGGCCGGTACGGAGGTCGCCGGGTCGATGAGCGCCACTCTGATGCGGGCACCTGCGGCAAGCCGGCTGGCGATCTGATCGACCTGGTTACGCAGGGTCCGGCCGAGGGTCACCCCGACTAGGGCAATGTCCTCGACGTCGGTGAGGTCGACGTCTGCACCGGAGGTGGAGGCCCGTAGCGACATCCCGCCGGACGGCTGGGCCGGCAGGTGCCGAATCAGCCGTACCGCGCCGTCCAGCCGGCGCACCACCTGGTCCAGCTGCCGGCGCTCCCCGGCCACAGTCGTGGTGAGCAGGGCCAGCGTTCCCAGCGTCGCGGCAGCCACGGTGGCGGTGTCGACCACGTCAAGGACGCCGAGCAGACCGAGCGCCAGGGCGAGCAGGACGGTGATTACGGTGTCCAGCCGGTGGCTGAACAGACCACGCCTGCGCGGTGGCCAGGCGCGAACCGGACCTGGCATCGCATCCTCCTGGTACGGCAGGTGCTGCCCGGACCGGGTCCGGGCAGCACCTGTCAGCGGCGTGCGTCCCACAGGTAGGGCAGCACGCGGTGGAACGCCCGGGCGGCGTTTCGGGCCGCCAGGTCATGGTCGCGGTGGCCCTTTGCCGCGTCTGCATGGTCGGAAATGCCGCGGAGCACGAGCCAGCCGGTGAGCCCGGTACCGTCGGCGAACTCCTCCCGGAAGCCCTGTACGAGGCCACCGGACTCGGTCTCGACAGCGAGGCACTTCTCCTGGAAGTCATGCAAGAACGTACGGATCCGGGAGTGTTCGTCGGTGATCACCGCGCTGCCGGAACCCAGCGGCCCGCGTCGTACGCGGAAGTCGCCGCCGTGATCCGGTGAGGGAATTCGCAATGGCTCGCCCTCGGTGCTGAACAGGTCGTTTACCGCGATGGTCAGTGCCGCCGTCAGCGCCGTCGACTCGCCCCGCCAGCGGGGACCGTCCGCGGTGTCCCGATGGTTGTCGTAGAAAATGATCTGGTCGGCGAGGACCACGTCGCCGACGTCGAGTTGGGCGCTGATGCCACCGGCGATGCCGACGAGGGCGATGATCGGCGGCGCGTACCAGTGCCGTAGCCGGGTGTAGGCGGCGGTGGCCGACAGTTGCCCCCGGTCCAGGGTCTGCATCAGCACCGCTGTGCGCGGCCCGTGCGGAGTCTCGAAGGTGGCCTCGTGCACCCGGCTGCCGTCGGGGAGCACCTTGCGGCGGTACTCCTCGGCCTGCTGGAAGACCTCGACGACGGCGCGCGTCTCCTGCGGCAGTACGGTCAGCACACCCAGATCGGCCCGCTGCTGGGCGGGGTCGGTTTCGGACTGCTGCGGTACGGCACGGGTGTCGCCCCGGTGTGGCGTGGCGCCGCCGGAAACCGGGTTGAACGAGTTGGAGATGTTGCCGGTGCGTACGTTGCCGCTGGCGTAGAAGCCGCTGTTGTGACTGACGCCTGGCTGATTCATCAGATGCTCACTTCCGGACCGGGTTGAACGAGTTGGAGATGTTGCCGGTCTGCACGTTGCCAACGGCGTAGAAGCCGCTGTTGATCAGGACGTTTGCGCGCTGGCGGAACTCGGTGACGTCCACCCCCTGCTCGACGAGGAAGTCGAGGGTGGCGGCGACCAGGCGGCGAGTGACAATCTCCTGGTACTTCGCGACGTCCTGGTTCTGGAAGTCGTTGCGGACCTCGTCGAAGGTGGCCAGCTCGCGAACTCCGACCCGGGCGCCCCGGTCGATGCCGTACGGCAGGGCCGACCGACTCGTCGCGACGCGCCGGATCAGCGACCGTACGACGGTCCGGGCCAGGTTGACCGGAGCCATCGCCACCACCTGCGGTGATTCGGCCAGACCGGACAGGGCGGCCCTGGCGTAGGGCAGTAGTCCGATGCTGCTGACGTCGTCAACGATCCGGTACTCGTCGCGGCACGGGGCCAGCGCGCAGGTGGCGATCTCGAGGTAGAGCGTGCGGCCCTGCAGCGCGAAGTGCGCGTACACGGTGGTGACCAGCTCGCCCCGCCAGGAGGTGACCTGGCAGGCGAGGTAGTGCCGGCGGGCGTCGCGCGGCTGCCGGATGATGTCCACCATGGTGGGTCCCCAGGTCATCTGGGCTAGTTCGGTGGTCTCGGTACCCGCGGTGAAGACCTTGTCCACCACCGTCAGGCCCGGCAACAGGTGCTCCGGCGAGTCCGCCTGGCTGAGCGTCGCGAGCCGGTCCCGGACGTATCCGACGAGCTGCTCCGCAGCGAACGGGAGTTCGTCGATCTCCCGCTGTGACTCGGAGGACCGGTCATCGAAGCCCTGTTGCGGGCGGATCATCCGGACGGCCAGGTCCGAGATTCCCAGGACCTTTCCCGATCCGACGAAGGGAGAGTAGCCGGAGTAGACGATGGTGTTCCCGCCCTGCTGCCGCAGGATCTCCTGGATCCGGCCGTCCGACGGCGGGGCCGGCGGACGGCTGGCGGGCCCATGCTGCGCGGCCTCGTGCCACCGGACGATGTTGGCGACCACGGTGGGCCCGAACGCAGCGCACAAAGCCATCACGGCTCCGATATGGACGACTACCAACAAGCTCGTGACGGGGTCTTCGCCTTGGAACGCCTGACTGGTCACCAGGAGGCTGGCGGAGCCGAAGAGCAGGGCCAGGAACAGCCAGAACGCGCCGATGCTGACCAGACTCGCGGCGGCGGAGCCAACGATCCGGCTCAGCCGTCGCGACTCGTCGACGGCTGTCCGGTGCAGCGAGTCGCGCACCAACCGGATTGTCGAGACAACCGACTGCACGGCGCCGAGCAGCATGCCGGTCGCCAGGATGCCGAACCCTCCGATGCAGAGGCTGAGGAGCAGCACTCCGACGATGACGGAGTCCCGGATGGTGAGGATGCGCCCGGCCTGTCGGCAGTGCCCGAGCACGGTGCCGAGGTCGAACCCGTAGGACGGTGCCACCGCCCGGGTCGGCTGGTCGTACACCTCCCGTAGCGCGGCCCGGCAGAACCGCTCGTCGAGGTACGCGCCGACGACAAGGTGTCGGGTAGCTGAGGTGGGCGCCACCGCCACCGCCACCGCCACCGTCGGCGTCGGCGGTTGCGGTGTGGCCGGCTGCGGCGTGGGCGGCCGCTGCGGCGGCACGGGGGAGATCTGATCGGTCATGAGGGCGACCTCCGGGGAGGGTGCTGAAATCGGATCGCGGTTGAACGACGACCGGGCGGGACCGGGTCGTCACAGGTAGCCGATAGATATCGTCAGGCTGACGATATCAGTTACCAAGCGTAAGTGGGCAATCGGTTATCGTCAAGGTGACGATTGGATACACTCGGGCCGTGAACGGTCGAGGAGTAGTGACCCTGGTGTCACTGACGGTTGACCTGGTCGTGTTGACCGTGCGGGACGAGCGGTTGCACGTGCTGCTGATCGAACGAGGCAAGCAGCCCTTTCTGGGCAGGACCGCCCTACCTGGAGGGTTCGTCGGCGCCAATGAGGACTCCGGTGCCGCCGCCCTGCGGGAGCTCGCCGAGGAGACCGGGATCGACGGCCGCGCCCTCCACCTCGAACAGCTGTACAGCTATACCGAGCCCGGGCGCGATCCGCGAGGCCGGGTGGTCAGCATCGCGTACCTCGCGCTCGCTCCGGACCTGCCGCTGCCGGCGGCCGGCACCGACGCGCGACACGCAAGGTGGTCGCCGGTCGACGAGCTCGGCTCGGACGACCTCGCCTTCGACCACGCCACGATCCTGGCCGACGGAGTCGAACGGGCCCGCGCCAAACTGGAGTACACGACCCTGGCGACGGCGTTCTGCCCGCCGACCTTCACCATCACCGAGCTGCGGCGGGTGTACGAGGTGGTGTGGGGGATGGGTATCGATCCCCGCAACTTCCACCGCAAGGTGGTCAACGCCGACGACTTTCTCGTTCCTACCGGCCATCGCCGGGTGACCGACGTGGGCCGGCCCGCCGCGCTCTACCGTGCCGGTGGGGCGACCGTGCTGTATCCGCCGATGCTGCGCAGCGGAAGCCACGGGCCAACGGCGGGACAGCGCTGATATCGAGTCCGGCCCACCGGACCGAAGGGCCGCGCCTAGCTGGGTGGTGCCCCCGGTGGGATTCGAACCCACACTGTCGGAGGTTTGAGCTCCGTCTCTCTACCGGTTGGAGTACGGGGACCTTTGTCGGGTCTGGGGCCCGGCTACGCCAAGCCTACCTACTACGCTGAAGGCGGTGACACCCAACCCGGTGGGTGTCGGGTGGCAAGCGTTGGGGGTAGGGGTACGTGGCCGACAGGCAGGCGGGTGCCGAGCGCAGGCGGGTGCTGATCGCGGAGGATGAGGCGTTGATCCGCCTCGATCTGGCGGAGATGCTCCTGGAGGAGGGCTACGACGTGGTCGGCGAGGCCGGGGACGGCGAGACGGCCGTCCGGCTCGCCGAGGAGCTCAAGCCCGACCTGGTCATCCTTGACATCAAGATGCCGATCATGGACGGGTTGGCGGCGGCCGAGCGGATCGCCGGTGGCCGGATCGCCCCGGTGGTCATCCTCACCGCGTTCAGCCAGCGGGACCTGGTGGAGCGGGCCCGGGCGGCGGGTGCGATGGCGTACCTGGTGAAGCCGTTCCAGAAGAGCGACCTGGTGCCGGCGATCGAGATCGCGCTGTCCCGCTACTCCGAGGTGGCCGCGCTGGAGTCCGAGGTCGCTGGCCTGACCGACCGGCTGGAGACCCGCAAGGTCGTCGAGCGGGCCAAGGGCATGCTGATGACCTCGTACGGCATGACCGAGCCGCAGGCGTTCAAGTGGATCCAGCGGATGGCGATGGACCATCGGATGACCATGCGCGACGTCGCCGACCGGATCCTGGCCGAGACGCCCGGTGAGGCCGCCAGCCAGCAGCAGTGAACCGAGGCCGCCAGTCAGCAGCAGAGCGGTGACGCCGGCGGCAGCAGTGAGCCGTCGCCCCGGCATCGGCGTCGGGGGATGACAGCCGACGCGTGTTACAGCCATACGGGCAGTCAGGCCACGCTACGTAACGTTTTTGTCAACGGCCCTTCCTGGACCTTACGGCGTGCCCGGCAGGTGGGATAGCGTCCCGCCCCAAGGCCGGGATAGCGGCCGGGTGCGTGCTTCCCGCAAGAGCCAATCGGCAGTGGGTGGTTCGGGCCAATTGGATCTAGGAGGGTTTCGAGCCTTGAAGCGTAATCTTGTCCGCGTGCTCGGCGGCGTCGCCATGATGGCGCTCGTCGCGGGCGGCGCCGCCTGCGGCAGCGGCGATGGCGACACCACGGAAGCTGGCGGCGATGCGTGTGGTTACAAGATCGCCTTTTTCGGGGCGCTGACCGGCCCCTCGGCGGCGCTCGGCATCAACGAGAACAACGGCGCGGCGCTCGCGGTCGAGCAGTACAACGAGGCGAACCCGGACTGCAAGGTCGAGCTGGTTGGGCTGGACTCGCAGGGCAGTCCGGACCAGGCGCCGGGTCTGGCCCAGCGGGCCATCGACGACGACAAGATGCTCGGCGTCGTCGGTCCGGCGTACTCCGGTGAGTCGGAGGCGGCCGGTCCGCTGTTCGCCGAGGCCGGTCTGGTCACCATCACCCCGTCGGCGACCCGGCCGAGCCTGGCCGACCAGGGCTGGCCGACCTTCTTCCGTGGCGTCGGCAACGACCTGAGCCAGGGTCCGGCCGCCGGCGTCTACATCCGCGACGTGCTGAACGCGGAGAAGGTGTTCGTCATCGACGACCAGTCTGCGTACGGTGCCGGGCTGGCCGACGAGGTCAAGAACGTCCTCGGCGACCTGGTCGTCGACTCCGACAAGGTCCAGGGCGAGGGCAAGCAGGTCGACTTCTCCGCGACCGTCACCAAGGTGCGTTCCTCGGAAGCGGACGCGGTCTTCTTCGGTGGCTACTACCAGGAGGCCGGCCTGATCCGTAAGCAGCTCACCGACGCGGGCATCACCGCGACGATGGTTGCCGGTGACGGCGTCAACGACCCGGCGTTCGTCGAGTCGGCCGGTGCGGCCGCCGCCGAGGGCACCATCCTCACCTGCCCCTGCCAGCCGGCCACCGAGGCGCGCGGCAGCTTCGCCGCCGACTTCGAGGCGCTGCACGGCAGCCCGCCGGGCACCTACAGCGACACCGCCTACGACGCGGCGAACATCATGCTCGAGGGCATCAAGGAGGGCAACACCACCCGCGAGGCGCTGCTCGAGTGGGTGCGTGGCTACGAAGGCGAAGGCGTCGCGGCCAGCTACAAGTTCGACGACAAGGGCGAGATGGACGTCAACCAGGTCGTCGTCTGGGCGTTCAAGGTCGTCGACGGCGAGGTCGTGGCGGACCAGGAGATCCCCAAGCCCTGATCTGCCCGATCGGCGAGATCAGCTGTCTAGCGGGTGCGGCCGGGAGCACGCTCCCGGCCGCACCCGACTCTTTTCCCAGCCCTCGATGGAGCACCCTCCTTGGACGTCAACGGACTGCTCTCGAACTTCGGAGAGCTCACCACAACCGGCTTGACACAGGGCGCCATCTATGCCCTGGTCGCGCTGGGTTACACGCTGGTCTACGGCGTACTCAGACTCATCAACTTCGCCCACTCCGAGGTCTTCATCGCCGGCGCGTTCGCCGCGCTGTGGACCTGGGGCGCGCTCGGCCTGACCCAGGACTCGGTGGTCAGCGGAGTGGGCCAGATCATCTTCTACTTCCTGATCGCGATGGTCGCCGCCGCGCTGGCGTCGGCGGCGACCGCGACCCTGGTCGAGCGGGTCGCGTACCGGCCGTTGCGCAAGCGCAACGCGCCGCCGCTGGCCTTCCTGATCACCGCGATCGGCGCGTCCATCGTGATGGCGGAGGCGTTCGGCATCTACACCCGGCGGTTGCCGCAGGGCCTGCCGACCATCGTCAGCAACGAGCCGTGGTTCACCGTGGCCGGGGTGCCGGTCAGCATCGTGCAGGTGCTGACCGTCGTCGCGGCGCTGGGCATGATGATCGGCCTTGACTTCTTCATCAACCGCAGCCGAATGGGCCGGGGCGTGCGGGCGGTCGCCCAGGACCCGAACACCGCCGCGCTGATGGGGGTCAACAAGGACCGGATCATCATGATCATCTTCGTGATGGGCGGCCTGATGGCCGGCGTCGCCGGCCTGCTCTACAACGTCCGCATCGGGGTGCTCACCTACAGTGTCGGCTTCCTGCTCGGGCTCAAGGCGTTCACCGCCGCCGTGCTCGGCGGGATCGGCAACCTGCGCGGCGCGCTGCTCGGCGGCTTCCTGCTCGGCGTGGTCGAGAACTACGCTTCCGGCCTGTTCGGTACGCAGTGGAAGGACTTCGTGGCCTTCGCCGTGCTGGTCGTCCTACTGATGTTCCGGCCGACCGGCCTACTCGGCGAGTCCCTGGGGAGGGCGCGGGTATGACCAGTCTGCGGACCAAGCTGCACGACGCACGCGGCCAGCTCTCCGACCGCTGGCACCACATGCCCAAGTGGACCCGCTGGGTGCTGATCGCCGCCGTGGTGGTGTTCTTCTATGCCCTGCCCAACGAAGGCTTCTACCAGCACCTCGGGCCGATCCCGACCACCGAGTCCAACTTCGGTCAGGTGCTGTTCACCGTCTCCATCTACGTGCTGCTGGCGGTCGGGCTGAACATCGTGGTCGGCTTCGCCGGCCTGCTCGACCTCGGCTACTTCGGCTTCTTCGCCGTCGGGGCGTACACGGTCGCGGTGCTCACCTCGCCGAGCAGCGACCTGAAGACGCTCTGGCAGTGGGAGATGGCGCTGCCGCTGGCGATCGGCATCACGATGATCTCCGGTCTGATGCTCGGCACCCCGACCCTGCGGCTGCGCGGCGACTACCTGGCGATCGTCACCCTCGGCTTCGCCGAGATGATCCGGATCGCCGCGGTCAGCTCCGAGTTCCTCAAGGGCCAGCGCGGGCTCAACCAGATCCCGCACCCGCCCGGCGAGTACGCCGACGGCAAACCGGTCTTCGGCGTGCTGGACGCCCGCCCGTACTACTGGCTGGTGCTCACCCTGATCATCGTGGTGGTGATCCTGGTCAGCAACCTCAACCGCAGCCGGGTCGGCCGGGCCTGGGTCTCGATCCGGGAGGATGAGGACGCCGCCCAGCTGATGGGGGTGCCCACCTTCAAGTTCAAGCTGTGGGCGTTCGCCATGGGCGCGGCGATCGGTGGCCTGGCCGGCGCGTTGTTCGCCGGCAAGCAGAACTTCGTCAGCTCGCAGAACTTCGAACTGCTCAACTCGATCATCATCCTGGCCGCGGTGATCCTCGGCGGCTCCGGCAACATCGTCGGCGCGATCGTCGGTGGCGGCCTGGTGGCGTACCTGATCGAACGCTTCCGGGGCATCGAGCTGTTCGGCGTCGAGCTCTACGAGTACCGGTTCCTGGTCTTCGGCCTGACTCTCGTCGTCATGATGATCTTCCGACCGCAGGGCCTGATCGCCAACCGGCGACGATCCGCCGAGTTCAAGGACCGCCGTAAGGAGGTGGCCGTCGGTGGCTGACACCGAAGCGACCGGGACCGGCCCGACCGCCGTGACCCGCGAACCCCTGCTCGAGGTCGACCACGTCACGCTGCGCTTCGGCGGTGTGGTCGCCCTGGACGACGTGGACTTCACCCTCTACAAGGGCGAGATCCTCGGCCTGATCGGTCCGAACGGGGCCGGCAAGACGACCTGCTTCAACGCGATGACCGGCATCTACCGGCCCACCGAGGGCGAGATCCGGTTCCGCGGTCAGCGGATCACCGGCAAGAAGCGTCACCAGATCACCAAGATGGGCATGGCCCGGACGTTCCAGAACATCCGGCTCTTTCCCGAGATGACCGCCCTGGAGAACGTCCAGGTCGGCGCGGACGCCCACCACAAGACCAGCGTCGTCTCGGCGATGCTGCGGCTGCCGAGGCACTGGCGCGAGGAACGTGACGGCCGGGAGAAGGCCCGCGACCTGCTGGACTTCGTCGGCATCGGGCACCGGATCGACGAAATGGCCCGCAACCTGTCGTACGGCGAACAGCGGCGGCTGGAGATCGCCCGGGCGCTGGCCACCAGCCCGGTGCTGCTCTGCCTCGACGAGCCGGCGGCCGGATTCAACCCGGCAGAGAAGGAGGAGCTGCTCCAACTGATCCGGCAGATCCGCGACCGGGGCGTCACCGTGCTGCTGATCGAGCACGACATGCGTCTGGTCATGGGGGTCACCGACCGGATCGTGGTGCTGGAGTTCGGAAAGAAGATCGCCGAAGGTCTGCCCGCCGAGGTGCGGGACGATCACCGGGTGATCGCCGCCTATCTGGGAGTGCCCGACGATGCTGCTTGAGATCGACGACGTCAGCCTGCTGTACGGGCGGATCCAGGCGCTGCACGGCATCAGCCTGACGGTGAACGAGGGCGAGATCGTTGCACTGATCGGTGCCAACGGTGCCGGCAAGTCCACCACCATGCGTGCGATTTCCGGCATCCGGCCGATCGCCGCCGGGCGGATTACCTTCGACGGCGAGGACATCTCCAAGCTCCGGGCCGACCTGCGGGTCCGGCGCGGACTGTGCCAGGCGCCTGAGGGCCGGGGGATCTTCCCCGGCATGACGGTGCTGGAGAACCTCGACATGGGGGCGTACACCCGGCGCGACCGCGCCGGTATCGCCGCCGACCTGGACCGGGTGCTGGGCCTGTTCCCCCGGCTGGCCGAGCGTCGCAGGCAGCACGGCGGCACGCTGTCCGGCGGCGAGCAGCAGATGCTCGCCGTGGGCCGCGCGCTGATGAGCCGACCGAAGCTGCTGCTGCTCGACGAGCCGTCGATGGGGCTCGCCCCGATGCTGATCCAGCAGATCTTCGACATCATCGTGGAAATCAACCAGCAGGGCACCACGGTCCTGCTGGTTGAGCAGAACGCCCAACAGGCGTTGTCCCGGGCGCACCGTGCGTACGTGCTGGAGACCGGTCGGATCGTCAAGTCCGGCACCGGCGCCGACCTGCTGCACGACCCGGCCGTCAAGGAGGCGTACCTCGGTGTCGCCTGACCCGGCACCGGTACGACCCGACCACCCCCTCGGAGGAAACGTGACCACCTCACATCACCGGATCCGGCGGGCCGCCGCCGGCATCGCCGGGGCGCTCGCTCTGCTGCTGGCCGTCGCCGGCTGCGGTGAGCAGGACAGCGTCGAACAGCCCGGCGGCGACGCGCCGAGCGCGTCGGCCGACGACGAGCTGGCCGCGCTCGTCCCCGACGAGATCAAGGCCGACGGCAAGATCCTGGTCGGCGTCGACGCGACCTACGCTCCGGCGGAGTTCCTCGACACCGACGGCAGCACCGTCATCGGGTTCGACGTCGACCTGTTCAACACCGTCGCGGGCAAGCTCGGTCTGACCACCGAGTACGTGCCCAGCCAGTTCGACGACATCATCCCCGGGGTGATGTCCGGCAAGTACGAGATCGGGGTCTCCTCGTTCACCATCAACGACGAGCGCAAGGCCCAGGTCGACATGGTGTCCTACTTCTCGGCCGGCACCCAATGGGCGTCACGGGCCGGGGAACCGGTCGACCCGGACGCCGCCTGCGGCAAGCGGGTGGCGGTCCAGGCCGGCACCGTGCAGGTGGAGGACATCGAGGCCCGCTCGGCGGCGTGCGTCGACGCCGGCGACCCCGAGATCGTCATCGAACAGTTCCAGGGGCAGGACCAGGCGACCACCTCGGTGGTCTCCGGCAAGAACGACGCCATGCTGGCCGACTCGCCGGTCTGCGCGTACGCGGTCCAGCAGACCAACGGCGAACTGGAACTGTCCGGTGACATCTACGACTCGGCGCCGTACGGCTATGTGGTCGCCCAGGACCAGGCCGGGTTCGCTGACGCCCTGGCCGAAGCGCTCGACGCGATCATCGCCGACGGCGGCTACGAGCAGGCGCTGAGCAACTGGGGCGTCGAGGCGGGCGGAATCACCGACCCGGCCGTCAACCCCTGAGCCCCGGCTGCCGATGTCCGCGGACAACCCTTCCTCCCCGGACGGCGTGACGCCGTCCGGGGAGGCACTCCCATCCGGGCGGCCGGCGCCCGAGTCGGGTTCGCCGGAGCCGGCACGTGACCGACCCGAGGCGATCCGGGCGGTGCCGGTGCGCCGGCCGGGCCGCTGGTTGGCGGTCGGCGTGCTCGGCGTACTCGCCGCGATGTTCGTCCACCTGCTGGTCACCAACGACCGGTTCCAGTGGACGTTCATGGTCGACAACATGTTCCGGCCGCCGATCGTCGAAGGCGTGCGGACCACCATCACGATGACCCTGCTCGCGATGGTGATCGGCGTCGCGCTCGGGGTGCTGGTCGCGGTGATGCGCCTGTCCGGCAACCCGGTCCTGGCCGGCGTCGCCTGGCTCTACACCTGGTTCTTCCGGGCGGTACCCCGGGTGGTGCTGCTGGTGCTCTTCGGCAACCTCGGCATCCTCTGGGAGCGGCTGGAGTTCGGGCTGCCGTTCGACCGTCAACTCGGCGCGCTGTTCGGCATCACCGACTTCGAGGCCCGGATCTGGGGCTTCGACGCCCGTACCGCGATCAGTGGTTTCGTCGCCGGCCTGCTCGGGCTGGCGTTGTCCGAGGCCGCGTACATGGCGGAGATCGTCCGCGCCGGCATCGGCTCGGTCGACCCAGGCCAGGCCGAGGCGTGCGCCGCGCTCGGCATGAGTCAGGGTCTGACCCTGCGTCGGGTGGTGCTGCCCCAGGCGATGCGGGTGATCGTGCCGCCGACCGGAAACGAGACCATCGCGATGCTCAAGGACACCTCGCTGCTGGCCTTCGTACCGGTCACCAACGAGCTGTTCTTCCAACTGTCGGCGGTCGGCTCGCGGACCTTCCAGGTCTTCCCGATGCTGGTCGCCGCCTGCCTGTGGTATCTGGCGCTGACCAGCGTGCTGATGGTCGGCCAGTCCTTCGTCGAACGGCGGTTCTCCCGCGGCTTCGGCACCGTTGCTGCGAAGGGGACCTGATGACCACGCCGCCCGCCGGGTCGGACACCCTGATGGTGCACGCCGAGAACGTGCACAAGTCGTTCGGCCCGGTCGACGTGCTCACCGGGGTGGACCTGGCGGTCCGGCCCGGTGAGGTGTGCTGCGTGATCGGGCCGTCCGGCTCCGGCAAGTCGACCTTCCTACGCTGCATCAACCACCTGGAGAAGATCGACGCCGGGCGGATCCGGGTGGACGGGGAACTGGTCGGCTACCGGCAGCGGCGCGGCAGACTGCACGAGCTGCCCGCCCGGGAGGTGGCCGCGCAGCGCCAGCAGATCGGCATGGTGTTCCAGCGGTTCAACCTGTTCCCGCACATGACCGCGCTGGACAACGTGATGGAAGCGCCGCTGCGGGTCCGCCGGCAGCCTCGGCCGGCGGTCCGTGAGCTGGCGGCGGCGCTGCTGGACCGGGTGGGTCTGGCGGACCGGGCGGGCGCCTACCCGGGGCAGCTGTCCGGTGGGCAGCAGCAGCGGGTGGCCATCGCCCGCGCGCTGGCCATGCGGCCCAAGCTGATGCTGTTCGACGAGCCGACCAGCGCGCTGGACCCGGAACTCGTCGGTGAGGTGCTGGACGTGATGCGGGACCTGGCCCGGGACGGGATGACGATGATCGTGGTGACCCACGAGATCGGTTTCGCCCGGGAGGTCGGTGACTCGCTGGTCTTCATGGACGGCGGGGTGGTGGTCGAGTCGGGCGTACCCCGGCAGGTCCTGGCCGATCCGCGGCACGACCGGACCCGGGCCTTCCTCAGCAAGGTGCTGTGACCTCGCGCGAGGTGCTGTGACCTCGGGCCCGGCGCGAGGCCGCCGCGCCCGGCGCGAGCCGCCCGGCGCGGTGTCGTACCCCACGACTAGAGTCGCTTGACGTGACCGACGACGCGCCCCGCCTGCTGCTGCTCGACGGCCATTCGCTGGCCTACCGGGCGTTCTTCGCGCTGCCCGTGGAGAACTTCTCCACCAGCACCGGCCAGCCGACCAACGCGGTCTACGGCTTCACCTCGATGCTGATCAACGTGCTGCGCGACGAGCGGCCGACCCACATCGTGGTCGCCTTCGACGTGTCCCGCCGGTCGTTTCGCACCGAGCGGTACGCCGAGTACAAGGCCGGCCGTTCGGAGAGCCCCGCCGACTTCGCCGGCCAGGTCAGCCTGGTGCAGGAGGTCCTGGCCGCGCTGCGCATCCCGTACGTCACCAAGGACAACTACGAGGCCGACGACGTCATCGCCACCCTGGCCAGCCAGGGGCGCGACGCCGGCATGCAGGTGCTGATCTGCACCGGCGACCGGGACGCCTTCCAGCTGGTCGACGACCGGACCACCGTGCTCTACCCGCGTAAGGGTGTGTCGGACCTGGCCCGGATGGATCCGTCGGCGGTCACCGCCCGCTACGGCGTCGGGCCGGGCCACTACCGCGACCTGGCCGCGCTGGTCGGCGAGTCCAGCGACAACCTTCCCGGGGTGCCCGGCGTCGGTCCGAAGACCGCCGCCAAGTGGATCAGCCAGTACGGCGGCCTGGACGGGGTGATCGCCCAGGCCGACAAGATCAAGGGCAAGGCGGGGGAGAGCCTGCGGGAGCGGCTCGCCGACGTGATCCGCAACTACGAGCTCAACTGTCTGGTGGCTGATCTGGATCTACCGCTCACCCCGGCCGACTCTCGGTGGACCGGGTGGGACCGGGAAGCCGTCCACCAGGTCTTCGACACCCTGCAGTTCCGGATCCTGCGGGACCGGCTCTACCAGTACCTCGACGCCGTCGAGCCGGAGGCCGAAGCCGGCTTCGACCTGGCCGGCGAGGTGCTCGGCGCCGGGGCGGTCGCCCCCTGGCTGGCCGCGCACGCTCCGGCCGGGGCCAGCGTCGGCGTCGCGGTCGCCGGCAGCTTCGGCCGGGGCACCGGCGCCCTGACCGCGATCGCGGTGGCCACCGCCGCCGGGGCCGCCGGTTGGTTCGACCCGGCCGCGCTGGACCCGGCCGACGAGGCGGCGGTCGCCGGCTGGCTCGCCGACGACGGTCGGCGCAAGGTGCTGCACGACAGCAAACCGGCCCGGCTGGCGTTCGCCGCGCACGGTTGGTCGCTGGACGGCATCGACCGGGACACCGCGCTCGCCGCCTACCTGGCCCGGCCGGACCAGCGTTCCTACGACCTGGTCGACCTGGCGCTGCGCTACCTGCACCGGGAGCTGCGGGTCGACGCCCCGGACGACGGCCAGCTGACCCTCGACGGGCTCGGCCCGCAGAGCGAGGTCG
The DNA here is from genome assembly GCF_030345075.1 of Solwaraspora sp. WMMA2065. Taxonomy (NCBI): domain Bacteria; kingdom Bacillati; phylum Actinomycetota; class Actinomycetes; order Micromonosporales; family Micromonosporaceae; genus Solwaraspora; species Solwaraspora sp. WMMA2065. Next base: position 2,202,186 of record NZ_CP128361.1, on the reverse strand, counting down.
AGCAGAACCTGATGCTGCGTGCCCGGGCCACCCTCGACCTGGCGGCGGCGATCGACGCCGAGCTGGCCCGCGACGGGGACGCCTCGACCCGGCTGCTCGCCGACGTCGAGCTGCCGCTGGTCGAGGTCCTCGCCGGCATGGAGCAGGCCGGCATCGGCGCCGACACCGAGTACCTGACCGAGCTGGAGGCGCAGTTCGCCGCCGAGGTCAAGGCCGCCGCCCAGGCCGCGTACGGGGTGATCGGCCGTGAGTTCAACCTCGGCTCGCCCAAGCAGCTGCAGGAGATCCTCTTCACCGACCTGGGGCTGCCCAAGACGAAGAAGATCAAGACCGGTTACACCACCGACGCCGACGCGCTGCAGTGGTTGTTCGCCCAGACCGAGCATCCGCTGCTGGCCCACCTGCTGCGCCACCGCGACGTGGCCCGGCTCAAGTCGACGGTCGACGGGCTGCTCAAGTCGATCTCCGACGACGGCCGGATCCACACCACCTTCAACCAGACGGTGGCCGCCACCGGCCGGCTCTCCTCCACCGACCCCAACCTGCAGAACATCCCGATCCGCACCGAGGAGGGCCGCCGGATCCGGCGGGCGTTCGTGGTCGGGGCCGGCTACGAGTCGTTGCTGACCGCCGACTACAGCCAGATCGAGATGCGGATCATGGCGCACCTGTCCGGCGACGAGGCGCTGATCGACGCGTTCAACTCCGGCGAGGACTTCCACGCCGTCACCGCGGCGTCGGTGTTCCAGGTGCCGCTGGAGTCGGTCGACGCCGAGCAGCGCCGGCGGATCAAGGCGATGAACTACGGGCTGGCGTACGGGCTGAGCGCCTTCGGCCTGTCCCAGCAGCTCGGCATCGCCACCGACGAGGCGAAGGCGCTGATGGAGGAGTACTTCCGCCGGTTCGGTGGGGTCCGTGACTACCTGCAGGCGCTGGTCGGCCAGGCCCGCCAGGACGGCTACACCTCCACCATCCTCGGCCGCCGTCGTTACCTGCCGGATCTGGTCAGCGACAACCGGCAGCGCCGGGAGATGGCCGAGCGAATGGCGCTCAACGCCCCGATCCAGGGCTCCGCCGCCGACCTGATCAAGGTGGCGATGCTGCACGTCGACACCGCACTGCGCACCTCGTCGCTGCGGTCGCGGATGCTGCTGCAGGTGCACGACGAGCTGGTCTTCGAGGTGGCGCCGGGGGAGCGGGCCGAGCTGGAGAGCCTGGTCCGCCGCGAGATGGGCGGCGCCCACCCGCTGTCGGTGCCGCTGGAGGTCTCCGTCGGGGTCGGCACCGACTGGCACACCGCCGGGCACTGACCTGCCGCCGGTCACGCCTTCAGCGGGTCGTGCCCCCAGTTCATCAGCGAGTGCCGCCACCGGGTGTCGCTGACGTCGCCGGACGGACGCTGGGCCAGGTGCCGGTGCACGTACCCGACCACCTTGCGCATGTGCGCGTAGTCGTCGTCGGACAATGCCTCCCGCTTGGTCCGCAGCAGGTCGACGATCCGGCGGCCGGAGGCGTGCCCCACCGACTCGCCGCCGTCGTGGTGCTGCCCGGCGGCGGTCGACTCCGGGGTACGCAGCCACTTCTCCAGCTCACCCGGGCTCATGTTGACCGCTTCGACGAACGCCCGGTACGCCGCCGCGCCGTCGGACGCGTCGGTCCGGGTCGGGCGGTGCCCGGCGGTGCGGGTGCGGTCACTCGGCACGGCGCAACGCCTCCGGCTTGTGCACCGCGTCGCGGCCGGACTTGTCGCTGCGGACCCGGTACTGCGGGTGCTCCTGGTCGGCGACCACCGTACGGCCGGCTGCCTCCCGCCGGGTGGTGATCTCCTCTTCGACGGTGCCCGGCACGGTCACCCCGTGGCTGCGCCAGTTGACCCGGTCACCGGGTCGGGGATGCTCAACCGGTCGGCCGGGCCGCTGGTCGGGCCGGTCGCCCTCGCGGGGGCGTTTGTTCCTCGCCATGGCGGCCGGGTACCCGCCGGCCGGGCCGGCAATCCCGCCGGCGCAAGGTCTACGGGGTGATCTCGGAGATCGGCAGCTTCACCGGGAACGGGGCGTCGAGTTCAAGCAGGTCGGCGGACTCGGCGACGAGGGCGTACTCCCGCTCGCCGCTGGCGCCCGGCCGGTCGCCGAGCTGGTAGACGTAGATCCGCACCGGATCCTGCTCGACCCGCCAGTAGTGGCCGATGCCGACGGCGGCGTACCCGGCGGGCCGGTGGAACCGGTCCCGGCGGCGGGTGGCCGGGGAGACCACCTCGACGACCAGCAGCACCTCGTCGGGGGTCAGGTAGTGCCGGTCGCGGCTGCCTTCGGCGCGGTGCAGCAGCACGTCGGGCTCGTAGGTGTTGCGTGGCCCGACGGCGACCCCGACCGCCTGGGTGGCCCGGTAGCCGTCCGGCGCGTGCCGGCGCAGCCAGGCGCAGAGCAGGGACGAGATGTCCTGGTGGTCGAGAGTGGGGGAGGGAACCACGGTGAGGACTCCGTCGAGGAGTTCGACGCGGGGGGCGTCGGCGGGCAGGGCGAGGACGTCTTCGATGCTGTAGTCAGCCAGCTGCTGCCGGACCGGGTCCGGCTGCCACGGTGCGGTCCGCGCCCCGCCGGACGCTGCGGCAGGATGGATCGGCTCGGCGCTCACCCGGTCAGCGTACGGTCGTCGGGGTGCTGGCGAGGGCCGGCGACCGGTGCGGCGCGGTGCGCGACGGCCGTCTCAGCCGGTCGTTGGCGGCCGGTCCGCGACGAAGATCGCGGTGCCGGGGAAGAGCCGCCCGCGCAGCGGACTCCACTGCCCCCAGATCTGCTCGTGCCCGTCCGGCCACGGCGGTTCGACGACGTCGAGCAGCCGGAACCCGGCGGCGACGAGTTCGCGGACCCGGTCGCCGAGCGTACGGTGCTGCTCGACGTAGCTGGGGGTGCCGTCGTCGTCGGTCTCCACGTACGGCCGCCGGTCGAAGTAGGAGTGCACCGCGACCAGGCCGCGCTCGCCAGGGTCGTCGAGGAAGATCCAGCGCATCGGGTGGGTGACGGCGAGGACCCAGCGCCCGCCGGGGCGCAGCACCCGGTGCACCTCGCGCATCACGGCCGCCGAGTCGGCGACGAACGGCACCGCGCCGAACGCGGTCCAGACGGTGTCGAACGCGGCGTCGACGAACGGCAGCGTCAGCGCGTCGGCCTGCACCAGCGACACCCGTACGCCGGTGCGGTCGGCGCCGGCGACGGCCTGGCGCAGCATGCCCGCCGACAGGTCCAGCGCGACGGCGCGGGCACCCTGTCCGGCGAGCCACCGGCTGCCGGCGGCCGCTCCGCAGCCCAGTTCGAGCACCCGCCGCCCGGCGACGGCGCCGAGCAGCCCGGCGTCGGCCTCCCGCAGGCCTTCCGGGCACCAGCGCAGGTCGGCGTCGCCGAGGAACTCGCCGTGCTCGGTCTGGTAGTCGTCGGCGTCGGCGTCCCACCAGCGCCGGTTGGCCTGTCGGGCCTGCTGGTCGGTGACCTCGCGCCTGGTCACTCTGAGTTGGTCGGGATCCGGGAGGAGGTCGGGATCCGGGCCGACGCCGGGCCTGTCGGCGGGTGTGGGCGGTGCGGTGGTCACGGGCAGACGGTACGGGCAGCGTCGCGTGGGAGCGTTACCGGCTCGGCGTGCTACGCTTGACGGCCCGCGAAACGGGTGTGATCTCGGTCACAGCGAGTCCCCGAAAGCGCGGGAATCCCCGCCTGTGGGTCCGATTTTTCCCAACCACCGACATGTGCGCCCGGATAGCTCCCGGGAGGGCTTGCACGCTGTGGTAATGCAACCGGTAGGCTAGACGATGCGCTCGCGGATCGTGTGCCTCGGCAGGGAGCAGGTCCGCGGTCGGCGGTTACATCCGATGATGGCAGCGGCGGTCGATGATCCCCTCGGTCACGGTCGGTGACGAAGACGTCATCGTCGCGGTGTGCCCGCCGGCGGATCCGTGAGCCACGCCAGGTCACCGCAACGACAAGCCAGCAGTGACACCCATCCGATCCGGAGCAACCGCCCACATGACGAGCAGCATCGAGGCCACCTCGAGCGCCCCCAAGGTCACCGTCGACGACCTCGGCACCGAGGAAGCCTTCCTCGCGGCGATCGACGAGACCATCAAGTACTTCAACGACGGCGACATCGTGGAAGGTACCGTCGTCAAGGTCGACCGGGACGAGGTCCTGCTCGACATCGGCTACAAGACCGAGGGCGTCATCCCCTCGCGCGAGTTGTCGATCAAGCACGACGTGGACCCAGCCGACGTTGTCTCGGTGGGCGACCACATCGAAGCCCTTGTCCTGCAGAAGGAGGACAAGGAAGGCCGGCTGATCCTGTCGAAGAAGCGCGCCCAGTACGAGCGCGCGTGGGGCACGATCGAGAAGATCAAGGACGAGGACGGGGTCGTCCGTGGCTCGGTCATCGAGGTGGTCAAGGGCGGTCTGATCCTGGACATCGGGCTGCGTGGCTTCCTGCCCGCGTCGCTGGTGGAGATGCGCCGGGTCCGTGACCTGCAGCCGTACGTCGGCCGGGAGCTCGAGGCCAAGATCATCGAGCTGGACAAGAACCGCAACAACGTGGTCCTGTCCCGCCGGGCCTGGCTGGAGCAGACGCAGTCCGAGGTGCGCACCGAGTTCCTCAACAAGCTGCAGAAGGGGCAGGTCCGCAAGGGCGTCGTCTCCTCGATCGTCAACTTCGGCGCCTTCGTCGACCTCGGCGGGGTGGACGGTCTGGTGCACGTCTCCGAGCTGTCCTGGAAGCACATCGACCACCCGTCCGAGGTGGTCGAGGTCGGCCAGGAGGTCGAGGTCGAGGTGCTCGACGTCGACCTGGACCGCGAGCGGGTCTCGCTGTCGCTGAAGGCCACCCAGGAAGACCCGTGGCGTCAGTTCGCCCGGACCCACGCGATCCAGCAGATCGTGCCCGGCAAGGTGACCAAGCTGGTGCCGTTCGGTGCGTTCGTCCGCGTCGACGACGGCATCGAGGGCCTGGTGCACATCTCCGAGCTCGCCGAGCGGCACGTCGAGATCCCCGAGCAGGTCGTCCAGGTCGGCTCCGACGTCATGGTCAAGGTCATCGACATCGACCTGGAGCGTCGCCGGATCTCGCTGTCGCTCAAGCAGGCCAACGAGGGCTTCGTCGAGGGCGAGGAGCACTTCGACCCGACGCTGTACGGCATGGCCGCCACGTACGACAACGAGGGCAACTACATCTACCCCGAAGGCTTCGACCCGGAGACCGGGGAGTGGCTGGAAGGCTTCGACAAGCAGCGGGAGACCTGGGAGCAGCAGTACGCCGAGGCCCGCAACCGCTGGGAAGCGCACACCCGGCAGGTGCAGACCGCCCGGGCCGCCGACGCGGACGCCGCCGCCAACCCGGCTCCGCCGGTCGCCGCCCCCGCGGGCGGTGGCGGTGGCGGCGGTGGTGGGGCCACCTCCAGCTCGACTCCGTCGCGGGCCAGCGAGGAGCCGGCCGGCACCCTCGCCACCGACGAGGCGCTCGCCGCGCTGCGGGAGAAGCTGGCCGGTGGCAAGAGCTGAGGCATAGCAACACCGGTTGACACAGACGGCGGTCCCGCCGGGCATTACGCCCGGCGGGACCGCTGTCTGTCGTGGCGCACCGCTGTCTGCCGCGCCCACTGTGCGGCCCCGCCCCTGTGGGACCATCCACTGACCCGATCCGGCGGACACGAGCCCCGGCGGACCGGCCGGGCAGCCGATCCGGTTCACTGGGCGACATGCTGAGGGTAGGTCTCACCGGCGGCATCGGCGCCGGCAAGAGCGCCGTCGCCAACCGGCTCGCCACACACGGCGCGGTGATCGTCGACGCCGACCGGCTGGCCCGGGAGGTGGTGGCGCCCGGCACCGACGGGCTGGCCCGGGTCGTCGCGGCCTTCGGGCCGGACGTCGTCGCCGACGACGGTGCCCTGGACCGGCCCGCCCTGGGCGCCCGGGTCTTCGCCGACCCGGCCGCGCGGCGCCGGCTGGAGGAGATCGTGCACCCGCTGGTCCGGGCCCGGACCGCCGAGCTGACCGCCGCCGCCCCGCCCGACGCGGTCGTGATCAACGACGTACCGCTGCTGGTGGAGACCGGGCTGGCCGCCACGTACCACCTGGTGGTCGTGGTGTCCGCGGCCGAGCAGCTGCGCGTCGAACGGCTGACCCGCGACCGGGGGATGGCACCCGACGACGCGCGGGCCCGGATCCGCGCCCAGGCCGACGACGCGCAACGCCGGGCCGCCGCTGACGTCCTGCTGGCCAACGACGGTAGTCGCGACGACCTCACCGTCACCGTCGACCGGCTCTGGCGGGACCGGCTGGTGCCCTACGAGGCGAACCTGCGGGCCGGCCGGACCGCGCCGCGCCCGCCGCGGGCGGTCCTCGCCGAACCCGACCCGACCTGGCCGGAGCAGTTCGACCGGCTGGCCGCCCGGATACGGCGGGCGGTCGGCGTCGGACAGCGGGTCGACCACATCGGCTCCACCTCGGTGCCCGGTCTGCCGGCCAAGGACGTCATCGACATTCAGCTCACCGTCGAGTCGCTGGACGACGCGGACCGGTGCGCCGCCGCCCTCGCCGCAGCCGGGTTCCCCCGGTTCCCCGGCGGACGGTGGGACAACCCGAAACCTGACCCGGCCACCGGCCGGCCGGGCGAACACTGGCCGAAGCGGCTGCACGGCAACGCCGACCCGGGCCGACCGGTCAACCTGCACGTGCGGGTCGGCGGCTCACCTGGCTGGCGCTACGCGCTGGCGTTCCGGGACCTGCTGCGCGCCGATGCGGGCGTGCGGGCCGACTACCTGGCCGTCAAGCGGCGGATCGCGGCGACCGCGCCGACCACCCGGGAGTACGCCGGAGCCAAGGAGCCGTGGTTCGACCAGGTCTGGCCACGCCTGCTGCGGTGGATCGAGGAGACCGGCTGGCAGCCGTGACGACGGACCAGCCAGCGCGGGATGAGTAGGTGGGGCGCTCGCGGCGGCCGGGTCACGCGGGGCGTGACAACTTCGGGTGCGCTCACCGGCTGGCGCCAGGGCAGCTACCCGAACACCCGGACCCGTGGCGCGCCGCGATGGGCGCTGCCGGTGGTCCGCGCGGCCGCCGCGAGCGGCCTACCCTGTCACGGTATCGCGGGTGAGGCAACCCACACAATGACAATATCGATGCCGATCCGCGACCGGCGGCACTCTGTCGGACCCACGGCGTAGGTTGGGGCCATGGCGCTCGACATCCCGCGACTGGACGGCCGCTTCCAGGTCGTCAGCGACTACTCGCCGGCCGGCGACCAGCCGGCAGCCATCGACGAGCTTGAGCGCCGGGTGCGTCGTGGCGACCGACATTCGGTGCTGCTCGGCGCGACCGGCACCGGCAAGAGCGCCACCACCGCCTGGCTGGTCGAGCGGCTGCAGCGGCCCACCCTGGTGATGGCCCCCAACAAGACGCTCTGCGCCCAGCTGGCCAAGGAGTTCCGCGAGCTGATGCCGCACAACGCGGTGGAGTACTTCGTCTCCTACTACGACTACTACCAGCCCGAGGCGTACATCCCACAGACCGACACCTACATCGAGAAGGACTCCTCGATCAACGAGGAGGTGGAGCGGCTGCGCCACTCGGCGACCATGTCGCTGCTGACCCGCCGCGACGTGATCGTGGTCGCCACCGTCTCGGCGATCTACGGCCTGGGCACCCCGCAGGAGTATCTCGAGCGCGCGGTCAAGGTGACCGCCGGCGCCGAGCAGGACCGCGACTCGCTGCTGCGCCGCCTGGTCGACATCCAGTACGCCCGCAACGACCTGTCGTTCAGCCGGGGCACGTTCCGGGTCCGCGGCGACACTCTGGAGATCATCCCGGCGTACGAGGAGCTGGCGGTCCGGATCGAGTTCTTCGGTGACGAGATCGAGCGGCTCTACTACCTGCACCCGTTGACCGGTGACGTGGTGCGCGAGGTCGACCAGCTGCTGATCTTCCCGGCCACGCACTACGCCGCCGGGCCGGCGCGGATGGAGCGGGCGATCCGCGACATCGAGGCCGAGCTGACCGACCGGCTCGCCGAGCTGGACCGGCAGGGCAAGCTCCTCGAGGCGCAGCGGCTGCGGATGCGCACCACGTACGACATCGAGATGATGCGCCAGGTCGGCTTCTGCTCCGGCATTGAGAACTACTCGATGCACATCGACGGCCGCGACTACGGCAGTCCGCCGCACACCCTGCTCGACTACTTCCCGGACGACTTCGTCACCGTCGTCGACGAGTCGCACGTGACGATCCCGCAGATCGGCGGCATGTTCGAGGGCGACGCCTCCCGCAAGCGGATGCTGATCGACCACGGGTTCCGGCTGCCCAGCGCCGCCGACAACCGGCCGCTGCGCTTCGACGAGTTCCTGGAGCGGGTCGGCCAGATGGTGTTCCTGTCCGCCACCCCCGGGCCATGGGAGCTGGAACAGGCGGCCGGCGAGTTCGTCGAGCAGGTGATCCGCCCCACCGGTCTGGTCGACCCGCAGGTCAAGGTCAAGCCGACCAAGGGTCAGATCGACGACCTGATGCACGAGATCCGGCTGCGCACCGACCGCGACGAGCGGGTGCTGGTCACCACGCTGACCAAGAAGATGGCCGAGGACCTCACCGACTACCTGCTGGAGCACGGCATCCGGGTGCGCTACCTGCACTCCGAGGTCGACACGCTGCGCCGGGTCGAGCTGCTGCGTGAGCTGCGCAAGGGCGACTACGACGTACTGGTCGGCATCAACCTGCTCCGCGAGGGCCTGGACCTGCCCGAGGTGTCGCTCGTGGCGATCCTCGACGCCGACAAGGAGGGCTTCCTGCGCAGCGGCCGGTCGCTGATCCAGACCATCGGCCGGGCCGCCCGTAACGTTTCCGGCGAGGTCCACATGTACGCCGACAAGATGACCCCGTCGATGACCGACGCGATCGACGAGACGAACCGGCGTCGGGCCAAGCAGGTGGCGTACAACGAGGCCAACGGCATCTCGCCGGAGCCGCTGCGCAAGAAGATCCACGACATCCTCGACGACATCTACCGGGAGGCCGACGACACCGACGGCGCGCTCGCCGGTCGGTCGGTCGGCGGCTCCGGCCGGCAGATGTCGCGCGGCAAGGGCCCGGTGCCGGAGACCCGCAGCAAGGGCCGGGGCACCACCACCCCGTCCAGCGCCGGCATGGCGCGCGCCGACCTGGCCCAGCTGATCCAGGAGCTCAACGACCAGATGCTCAATGCTGCCCGCGAGCTGCAGTTCGAGTTGGCCGCCCGGATCCGCGACGAGATCTCCGAGCTGAAGAAGGAGCTGCGGGCGATGGACGTCGCCGGCGTCAGCTGAGCCGATCGCCGGGGTAGAGCTGGGCCAGCTCGGCACCGGGGCGCTGGCTGGCCCGCCACAGTAGCCCCCACGTGTCGTCGAGTCCTGCCTCGTCGTCGCCTTGTCTGTCGGGCGCGGTCTGGCCGGGCTGTGGTGTCGGTTGGGCAGGCGTGGCAGGCCAGCCCGGCTCGCCGGGGCGGACCAGCTCCAGCTCACCCCATTGCAGGTAGAACGTCCAGGCGTCCTCGACGGTGCGGAAGATGCCGACTTCGCGGATCTCCCGCTGCGGGTGCCGGAAGTAGACCAGTGCCTCGTCGGCGTACTCCAGACCCCACCCGACGGCTGGAAACTCAGGCGCCCCGTCCACCGGGTCGACCGGCTCGATCAGCAGGAACTGCACCGGAACCGAAGCGTCGCTCACTGTTCCTCCAAGTTGTATCTCGTGGGAATCCCATGCTTCGCCGCAACTGGTGGATATTCAAGTCTTGAAATCTCGCTACCTTCTGCTTACCCTCGGTCGCGAACGGAGGGAGCCGAAAGTGGCGATGCCTGCAAGTCCCACGATCAGGCGGCAGCGGCTTGGCGGCGAGCTGCGTCGGCTCCGCCGCGCGGCCGCAATGACTTTGGAGCAGGTCTGCGACCAGCTCGGCTGGGCGTCGACATCGAAGCTGTCCCGGCTCGAACTGGGCCAGAGCAGACCAGACCTGGCCGACATTCTGGACCTGCTCGACGTCTACCACGTCGTGCCGGCCGAGCGGGAGAAGCTGGTCATCATCGCCCGCGACGCCGCCGCCACCCGTGGCTGGTGGAAGGCGCTCGGCTCGATGGGTCAGCGCCAGCGTGGCTACACCGAGCTCGAAGCCAGCGCTGCCACGATCTTCGAGTACCAGCAACTGCTGGTGCCTGGGCTGCTGCAGACCCCGGAGTACGCCCGGCTGAGGGTCCGCTCCGGTCGCGACGTCTACGGTGACCTCGACATCAACGCTGACACCTTGGCGCGTACCGCCCGACAGGAAGTGCTGCGTCGCGAACATCCGCCGCACTACGAGGCGGTCATCGACGAGAGTGCGCTGCTGCGGGCCAGCGTGCCACCCGAGACCCGGCGCGGCCAGCTGCGCCACCTGACCGCGCTCAGCGAGCTGGACAACGTCACCATCCAGGTGCTGCCGCTCGAAGCGGTCGTGCACGATTCGTTCATGCCGCACACCAGCTTCTCGCTCTACTCGTTCCCCGACCCGGCCGATCCCCGCACCGTGGTGCTGGAGACGTTGACCAGCGACATTCACCTCACCGACGACGAGGACGTGATGCTGTACGCCCGGATCGGTCGCTGGCTTCAGCAGGCGGCGCTGCCGGCCGATGAAAGCCGGGATCTGCTGGCTAAGCTGGTGGCAGAGAGTTGATTGAATCGCCTGCCGAAAGGGGGTGCGGCATGCAGTCGACCCCAACCGAGTCGCTGTGTTGGCGCAAGAGCAGCCGCAGCAACGCGAACGGGAACTGCGTCGAGGTCGCGCCGGCCGGCGGGGTGGTGGCGGTCCGCGACTCCACCGACCCGACCGGTCCACGGCTGGCCTTCCCCGCCACCGCGTGGCGTTCCTTCGTGGACGGCCTGCGCGCCTGACCGAACAGCTTCGGTGCCTTGCGATCGTCAGTGACGAAGTTTGGATCAGCATGTCTTGAGGTCTGCCCAACGGGCTGCGTGACGGTCCGTGAGCGCTGCTACGCGGAGGCTCTCAGCGGATCGAGGGCGGCTAGGACGAGGTCGAGGCCGAAGATGAACTCCTCGGCCGGGTCGTAGCCGGCCGCGACGAGCGCAGCGGCGGACTCGTTGAGGTAGGGGAACTCGTCAGCAGGAAGCTGGGGCAGGTAGACGTCCTCGGCCATGTCCGCGAACTTGTCGGCGGTGTCGAACGGCAGGCTGGCTTCCTGCAGGGCGAACCCGTAGACGTAGACGTCGAGCAACCAGTTGGCGTGCGTCGCCATCAGAACCGAGAAGCCGGCCCTGCGCAGGCAGGCGGTGACCGCCTCGCGGTGGCGCAGGTGCGCGGGCCCCGGCGACGTCCGTGACTCCATCAGGCCGATCGCCCACGGGTGGCGTGCGAGAACCTGGCGGGCGGACACCGACCGCCGTCGCATCGCAGACTGCCAGTCGGTCCCCTCGGGCGGGAGCTCGATCTCCTCGAACACGACATCAATCATGGCGTCCAGCAACTCGTCCTTGCTCGCCACGTAGTAGTAGAGCGACATCGCGCCCGCGTCGAGCGCGCTAGCCAGCCGGCGCATGCTCAGCCCGTTGACCCCCTCGCGGTCAGCGATCCGGATCGCCTCGGCCACCACCCGCTGCTTGCTCAGCCCCGCGTCTGACGCGACCTGGCGTTGCTTCCTCACAGACCCGGGCCTCCTCGCTCCCTCGAACGGCTTGACGATCGTACAGCGTACGGCGATAGTACAGTGTACGAATCCTGGTACGGTGTACGACGTACGGTGTACGAGCCGGCCGCACCTCGAACGCGCTCGACAATCCGCCGGCCATCCGACCGTGATGAAGGAGTAAGAGATGAGATCCCCGGAGGACACCGCCACCACGCCAGCCCGCAGTTTGTTCGTTCGAGGGGGCCGGCTCGTCGGTGCAGCGGCGATCGTGTTCGCGGTGTTGGTGGTGATCGAGAACGTGTTGTTTGGTGACGGGCGCGCTGCCCTACGGCGCTCCGATCGAGGACGTGCTGGCCTACTACGCGGCCAACCGTGACGCGGTCGCGATCGTGTCCGGTCTTGTAGCCGTGTACCTGCCGCTGCTGCTCGTGTTCGTGACGGGCCTGCGTGGCCTCGTGGAGCGGCGGGGCAGAGCAGGCACCGACTGGGCGCGCCTCGCCGTGGCCGCTGGCGCGACGCTGTCGGCAATCTTCGTGCTTGTCAACGTCCTGCAGATCGGGCTCGTGCTCTCCGCCAGCGGGCTCGCCGAGCCGACGCCCGCGTTCGGGCTCGTCTGGCAGATGCACGCGGCGGCGTTCGCGCTGGCGCTGCCGATGCTCGGCGCCACCTGCATCGGCTCGGCCCTCGCCGCGCACGCGAGCGGGCTGGCTCCGGCTTGGCAGCGCCTGCTGGGCATGGTGGGCGGGAGCCTGCTGCTTGCTGCGGGGCTGGGCAACCTCGCGATCGCCGACGGCTCGCCGCTGATCCTCGTCGGACTCCTAGGGTTCGTCGCCTGGCTCGTCTGGCTGCTCGCGACCGGCGTGCGCCTCGTCCGGTCGTGACCGAGATGAGGGCTGTGCCGAGGTCGCGCACGCGCACGAGGACCCCCGTGGAGGGCTGCCCGGGGACGGCAGCGACCGCCTCGATCTCGACCACCCGTGCGTATGCACGCCCAAACCTGCCACCACTGCGGCGGAGGGGCCGCTCCTCTCGAAGGAAGAACCGATGACCATCCGAACGAAAACCCCGAACCAGCTCGACAACCTACCGATCCCGGTGCAGGCCAAGCTCGCCGCCGCATGGACCAGCTGCATGTTCCTCTACATCTACGTCGACTACTTCCACCTCTACAAGCCCGGCGTCATCGACGGAATCCGGGGTGGCGTCATCTTCGAGTTCGAGATCAGTCCGACGTTGTTGACCATTTTCCTCGCGTCCGTGGCGATCCCGGCCCTGATGGTGATTCTCTCCATGACGCTGCCCGCCCGGGCGAACCGCGCCACGAACCTCGTCACCGCATCGCTCTACATCCCCCTCACGGTGTTCAACGCGGCAGGGGAGTCCTGGGACTGGGCCTTCTTCTACGGCCTCTCGATCGGACTCGAGGTGCTGCTTCTGGCCTTCATCCTGGGCTCCGCCTGGACATGGCCTCGAACCTCCGCCGTCCCAGCGGGTCCCGCGACGACCGACCTTCGGCAGTAGGTATCCGGGGAACCTCCGGCACGGCACCACCAACCTGTTCGCCGCGCTCAACCTCGCCACCGGCGAGGTCATCGCCGAGTGCCGGCCCTCGCGCGACGGCGGCCTTCCAGGGCCCGCGCGGCGGCGGCTTCCTGCCGCACGATCGCGAGCTCGGCCTCCATCGCCGAGATTCGCCGCTCCAGGTCCTCCAGGCTGATGACGTCGATTCTCCCAGAGCCAGCGAGCCTGCACACCCATCACTGCGGGCCAGGGCCCGCCCTACCCGGGCCTGGGGTGTCGACCGGGCAGTCGAACCGTATCCCTGGCACTGGACGGACTGTGCGCTGCACAGTACTGTGTGGCACATGGTTGGCGACAGGCTGGAGCTTGAGCTGCGCCGGGGCGTTGTCGTCCTGGCGGTGCTGTCACAGCTGGGCGAGTTCCGCTACGGCTACGAGCTGCGCCAGTCGCTGTCCGACAACGGCCTCCCGATCGAGGAGGGAACGCTCTACCCGCTGCTGCGGCGGCTGGAGAGCCAGGGCGTCCTGGTCAGCGAGTGGCGGACCGAAGGGCAGCCACGCCGCTACTACCGCCGCAGCCCCGCCGGCGAAGAGCTGTACGACCGGCTCAGGGACTCGTGGCATGGGATGAACGAGGCCATGGGCCAGCTGCTGAAAGGTGACAGGTAAGTGCTGACCACCGAGGAACTGATCGATGCGTACGTCGCCGACGTGGCGCGGTTGCTACCCCGCCGGCAGCGTAGGGACGTGGCTCTCGAACTGACGACGTTGTTGCGCGACGAACTGGCCGACAGCGACGATCCGGTGGCCCGGCTGCGGGCCTTCGGCCGCCCCGCCGAGGTGGCCGCCCGGTACGGGCAGCCGCCGATCGCCGTCGACCCGGCCGACACCCGCCGCTTCGTCCGGCTCAGCGTCGCCGGTGTGCTGGTGATCTGGCTGCTCGGCGTGGCCGCCGCGACCGACGCGGTCGACTGGTACTGGACGTACGGGCTACCGGCGTTCTGGTGGCCCGGGTTCCTCGTCGTGGGATTCGGCCTCGCCGGCTGGGCGCGACGTCGGTGGCCGGACCGCTTCGCCTGGCGGCCGCGCAGGTCGGCCGCCGGCTTCGTCAACCGGTCCGGCCGGATCGCCGCCTTCGCCTTCTACGTCGCCGGTACGGTCGTGCTGGTCAACGCGGCCTGGCTGCTGGATCAGCTCGGGGCCGCGCCGCAGGCCGTGCAGGCCCTCACCTTCGACCGTGAGTTCGCCCAGCTCCGTGGCCCACTCGTGCTCGCCCTGCTGATCGCCACACTGGTGCACCACCTCCTGGTCACCATCCACGGCCGGTGGCGGCCGGTGACCCGTACCGTCGGGATGCTCCTCGGACTGGCCATCTGCGCCGCGCTGACCTGGGTGCTGTTCGCCGGTCCGGTCTACCTGAGCCCCGAAGCCGACCGTACCGCCAAGTTCTGGGTCGCCGTCATCGTCGCGGTGAGCCTCGTCGACCTGCTGATCGAGGCCGGGCGTCTGCTCCAGCAGCGCGCCGCCGGCCCGCTGGCACCGCCGCTGGGCGCACTCTGACGAGCCGCCCCGCCTGGCGTCAGAAGAGTAGGAAACCAGGAGCCTTCAGCGTCCTCGGCGCGTGTAGGCGCGCAACGACAGCGGGACGAAGATCACCAACAGTACGGCCGACCAGAGCAGGACGGCGGTCACCGGATGCGCGAGTGGCCAGGCTACGTTTCCCGAGGGGGCGCCCGGATTGCCGAACAGCTCCCGGGAGGCGGCGGTGAGCGCGCTCACCGGGTTCCAGTCCGCCAGGAAGCGCAACCAGCCCGGCATGCCGTCGGTCGGGACGAACGCGTTGGACAGCATCGTGAACGGCAGGCCGAGCGGCACCATCGCGTCGGCGACCTGGTCGTTCTTGACCGCCAGGCCCACATAGACGCCCACCCAGCTCAGCGCGTACCGCAGCACGATCATCAACAGGAACGCCTGAATCGTGGGGATCAGGCCACGGTGGGGCTGCCAGCCCACCAGCAGTCCCGCACCCACCATGATGGTCAGCATCAACAGGCCGGTCAGCAGGTCGGTGCCGGTCTGCCCGAACGGCACCGCCAAGCGCGCCATCGGCATGGAGCGGAATCGGTCCATCACGCCGCGAGTGGCGTCGCTGGCCGTCCGCGTCATGACCCCCAACCATGCGGAGAAGGTCACCATCGCGAACAGGCCGGGCATGAGGTACTCGCGGTAGTCACCGCCACCCGGCACCTGGATCGCGCTGCCGAGGACGTAGCCGAACAGCACCACCATGACGGCGGGGAAGACCAGCGCGGCGATGATCTGCCCGGGCTCCTGCCGCAGCCGTGTGAGCTCGCGGCCAATCAGGGTCAGCCCGTCGGTGAGCGTCCAGCCCAGGCGACCCATGCGACGGATCGCCGCTGAGATCGGCGCCGGTGCGATGTCCCTCTACCGGTACGTCCCGAGTCGCGACAACCTTGTCGATCTCATGGCCGACCAGGTGACAGGCGAGATCGACGTCGCGGGGATGCCCTCGGGCGACTGGCGCACGGACCTGGCGCGCTATGCCGACGGGCTTCGGGCCATGTGGCTGAGGCATCCCTGGATGGCCGCCGTGCAGCGGTCACTGCCCAGCTTCGGCCCTAACCAGCTGCTCCTGATCGAACGGTTGATGGGCGTGCTCGATGATCTCATCCCCATCGACGAGAACCTCGGCCTCATAGCCATGCTGAGCGGCTACATCGAGGGCACCGTCCGCGAGGAGATCGGCTCAACCAAGGAGCTGCGCCGCAGTGGGCTCAGCGAGTCGGAGTGGATGGCGCGGAGCCACCCGTACGTCGACCAGCTGGTGAGAAGCGGCGAGTACCCGATCTTCACCAAGATCGTAACGCAGGCGCGTCAGCCACACCTGAGCCGCGACGACCAGTTCCGAGACGGACTCCAGCGGGTTTTCGACTGCATCGCTGCGGCCCTTCCATCAGTGGCCGACTCCGGGCAACCAAGTGAACTGCAGTCGCCGCAGTAGGCCGCACGGGCAGCGCGGCGTCGCACCGGGTTGCTATCGTGCCGGGTCCGCAGCCCCACGCCCTCCCCCGGAGCACCGTCGATGACCATCAACGAGCACATCACCCACTTCGCCGGACTGCCGGTGGTCGACTTCGACCCGCAGACGGCGGCGCAGCACACCGGCTCCCCGGTCGCCTGGCGACTCAGCGCGTCGGAGGAGGACGAGGTCGAATTCGCCCAGCTCTTCGCCACCTGGCTGGACACCGTCGACCCGGCGAGCGTCGAGGCGCTGGTGACCGGCGACTGGGGAGAACCGTGGGACGTCACGTTCCCGCTGGAGCTGCTGGTCGACGCCGCGCCCCGGCTGACCAACCTGCGGGCCGTCTTCCTCGGCGAGATGACCTTCGACGAGTGCGAGATCTCCTGGATCCTGCAGCCCGACATCACCCCGCTGCTGGCCGCCTACCCGGCGCTGCAGGTGCTGCGGGTACGCGGTGCGATGTCGCTGCTGTTGCAGCCGGTGCGGCACACCGGGCTGCGGGAGTTCGCCATCGAGTCCGGCGGGCTGCCGGCCGCCCTCACCCGCGCCGTCGCCGCCAGCGACCTGCCGGCCTGCACCCATCTGGAACTGTGGCTGGGCACCCCCGACTACGAAGGTGACACCTCAGTGGACGACCTGGCGTCGATCCTCGATGGCACCCGGCTGCCCGCGCTGCGTACCCTCGGGTTGCGTAACGCCGAGATCGCCGACGCGGTCGCCGCCGCGCTGACCGCCGCGGCGGTGGTGCCCCGCCTGGAAACCATCGACCTGTCGTTGGGCACCCTCGGCGACGACGGGGCCACCGCCCTGCTCGCCGGGCAGCCGCTGACCCATCTGCGCCGTCTCGACCTGCACCGGCACTACCTGTCCGACGCGATGATGGTCCGGCTGCCGGCCGCACTGCCCGGCGTCGACGTCGACCTGAGCGATCAGCAGGAGGTCGACCCGCACCGGGGGCGGTACGTCTCGGTCGGCGAATGACCGGTTGTTAACCTCACCCGATGAGCCACACCACGCCGCTGGTCGTGGTCGGCAACCCGGGCAACCGGCGGGTCGGGGCGTTCCGCACCGCCGCGCACGCCGCTGGCCTGCGGGTTCGGGTGCTGCCCTGGCGGAAGCTCGCCGCCGGGGAGGATGTCGCCCTGCCCGGCGGGGCGACGGTACGGATCGACTCGCCCGGCGAGGACTCCGAGGTGGATCGGCTGCTGCGCGGCGCCGGCCGACCGCTCGACCACGGCGAGATCAGCGGCGGTGCCGCCTGGTACGCCGGGCTGCGCGCCGCCCTGGGCCGGCTCACCGACGCCGCCCGGCGGGCCGGCGCGACCCTGCTCAACGACCCGGCCGACATCGCCGTGCTGTTCGACAAACGCGCCGGGCACCGGCGGCTGGCCGCCGCCGGGGTGGCCCAGCCGGCCATCCTGGACACCGCACCCGGTGACTGGGCGCAGCTGCGTACCGCTCTGTCCGACGCCGGCTGGGCCCGGGTCTTCGTCAAACCGGTGCACGGGTCGTCGGCGTCCGGGGTGCTCGCCCTGCACGCGCACGGCCGGCGGACGCAGGCGGTCACCTCGGTTGAGCTGACCGACGACGGGCGGCTGTTCAACTCGCTGCGGGTGCGGACCTACCGTACCGAGCGGGAGGTCGCCTCTATCGTGGACCGGTTGGCCCCGGACGGGTTGCTGGTGCAGCGCTGGTTCCCGAAGGCCGGCCTGCACGGCCGGGTCGTCGACCTGCGGGTGCTGGTGATCGCCGGTGAGCCGGGCCACCTGGTGGTGCGCAGCAGCGACGGTCCGCTGACCAACCTGCACCTGGGCAACCGGCGCGGTGACCCGGCGGCGGTACGGGCGGCGTTCGGCCCCCGCCGGTGGGCGGCGGCGCTGGCCGACTGTGTACGCGCGGCGCGCTGCTTCACCGGCAGCCTGCACGTCGGAGTGGACCTGATGATCGGCAGTGACTGGCGGCGGCACGCCGTGGCGGAGGTGAACGCCTTCGGCGATCTGCTCCCCACGGTGTGCGACGCTGCCGGGCGGGACAGCTACGCTGCCCAGCTGCATGCCATACGTACCGGCCGGTTCGCCGCCTGGCGGACCACGGCCGCGATGGGGAGGTCGGCATGAAGGACCTGATCGGCAGCCACGACCTGCTGTTCGTCACGCTTGACACGTTGCGCTATGACGTGGCGGTCGAGCTGCTCGCCGCCGGCCGGACACCGCAGCTGGCCCGCGCGCTACCGGACGGGCAGTGGCAACGCCGGCACAGCCCGGCCAGCTTCACGTACGCCGCACATCAGGCGTTCTTCACCGGCTTCCTGCCCACCCCGGCCGAACCGGGCAGCCACCCCCGGATGTTCGCCGCGGCTTTCCCCGGCAGCGCCACCACCGACGAGCACACCTGGGTCTTCGACGCACCCGACCTGGTCACCGCGCTGCGCAAGGAGGGCTACCACACGGTGTGCGTCGGCGGGGTCGGGTTCTTCAACCGCTCCTCGCCGCTGGGCGCGACCCTGCCGGGCCTGTTCGCCGAGTCGCACTGGGAGTCGGCGTTCGGGGTGACCGCGCCCGGCTGCTTCGAGGCCCAGCTGGACCGGATCGCCGAGGTCGTCCCGGCCGTTCCCGCTGACCAGCCGCTGTTTCTGTTCGTCAACGTGGCCGCCATGCACCAGCCGAACCGGCACTACCTGCCGGGCACCGAACGCGACAACCGGGACAGCCACGCCGCCGCCCTGGAGTACGTCGACCGGCACATCGGCCGGTTGTTCGCCATGGCCAGCTCACGGGGCAGGCCCTGTCTGACGATCATCTGCGCCGACCACGGCACCGCGTACGGCGAGGACGGACACAGCGGACACCGGGTCGGCCACGAGGTGGTGTGGACGGTCCCGTACGCCGATTTCGTGATCGACCCCGGCGCCTGGTCCGACGCCGCGACACCGGACCCGGCGTGACCGTCGCCGCCCTGGACGCCTCGCCGTACCAGGGCTACCTGTACGGGTATCCGCACAAGACGGCGTACCGGCCGCTGCGGCCGCGTCCCGCGCTGGTCGACGTCTGGTCCGGGCAGCGCCGCACGGAGCTGTTCCTCTACCTGCACCTGCCGTTCTGCGAGATGCGCTGCGGCTTCTGCAACCTGTTCACCCGGGCCAACCCGCCGGCCGGGCAGGTGGCCGCCTACCTCGACCAGCTGCGCCGCCAGGCGGTACGGGTGGCCGCCGCGCTCGGCGACGACGCCCGGTTCGCCCGGGTCGCCGTCGGCGGCGGTACGCCGACCTACCTGGACGCGGACGAGCTGTCGACGATGTTCGACCTGGTCGACAGGTTCCGGCCGGCGGGCGTGCCGACGGCGGTGGAGACCTCACCGGCCACCGCCACCCCGGACCGGCTGGCGGTGCTCGCCGCCCGCGGCACCACCCGGATCAGCATCGGGGTGCAGAGTTTCCTCGACGCCGAGGCACGGGCCGCCGGCCGGCCGCAGCGTCGCGTCGAGGTCGAGCGCGCCCTGGCCGCTATCCGGGACCAGCCGATCCCGGAGCTGAACATCGACCTGATCTACGGCATCCCCGGCCAGACCGACACCACCTGGGCACAGTCGCTCGACGCGGCGCTGCGCTGGGAGCCGGAGGAGATCTACCTCTACCCGCTCTATGTCCGCCCACTGACCGGCCTGGCCCGCCGCGCCCCGGCCGACCTGCCTGATCCACAGTGGGACGCGCAACGGCAGACGCTGTACCGGCACGGCGTCGACCGGCTGCGCGCCGCCGGCTACCGGCAACTGTCGATGCGGCACTTCCGTCGCGCGGCGCTGCCGGTCGTCGACGCCCCGGCGTACTCCTGCCAGGAGGACGGGATGGTCGGACTCGGCTGCGGCGCCCGGTCCTACACCAGCGACCTGCACTACTCGTTCGACTACGCGGTCTCCGTCGGGCAGGTGCGGGCGATCATCGTCGACTACCTGCGCCGGCCGGAGCCCGACTTCGACGTCGCCGAGGTGGGTTTCCGGCTGGACCGCGACGAACAGCGTCGGCGCTGGCTGATCACCTCGCTGCTGCGCGCCGACGGATGCGACCAGGCGGCGTACGCGGCGCGGTTCGCCACCCGGGCCGTCGACGACTTCCCGCAGCTGGCGACGTTGGTCGACCGGGGCTGGTTGACGGTGACCCCGGACAGGCTGGCGCTGACCGCGGCGGGCCTGGCCCGCAGTGACGCGATCGGCCCGTGGCTGGTCTCGACCCCGGTGCGGGCGGCGATGGCCGGCCTGCCGGCCCGGTGAGCCGGATGGACCTGAGCATCCTCTACCGGGGTCCGCTGGCCAGCTGCAACTACGACTGCCCGTACTGTCCGTTCGCCAAGCGCCGCGACGACCCGGCAACGCTGCGCACCGACCGGGTGGCGCTCGACCGGTTCGTCGACTGGGCCGTGCGTAATCCGCACGACGATCGGATCTCGGTGCTGTTCACCCCGTGGGGCGAGGCGTTGACCCGATCCTGGTACCGGCGGGCGCTGCTGCGGCTGGCCGGGCTGCCGCAGGTGGGCCGGGTGGCGATCCAGACCAACCTGGCCGCCCGGCTGGATTTTCTGGCCGAGGCCGACACCGACCAGCGTCGCCGGCTGGCGTTCTGGGCCACGTACCACCCGGGCCAGGTCGACCGGGAGGTCTTCCTGCGCCGCTGCGGCACGCTGCGTACCGCCGGGGTGCGGTTCTCGGTAGGGGTCGTCGGCCTGCCCGAGCACCTGGCGGCCGCCCGGTCGCTGCGGGCCGCGCTGCCGGCCGAGGTCTACCTCTGGGTCAACGCCGCCGACGGGCACCGCTACGACTCCGCCCAGCAGCGGGCGTGGACCGAGCTCGACCCGCTGTTCGGCTACAGCGTGCACCCGCACCCGTCGGCCGGGCGGTCGTGCCGCACCGGGGAGTCGGTGGTCTCGGTCGACGGGTCCGGCACGGTACGCCGGTGCCACTTCGTCGCCGAACCGCTGGGCAACCTCTACGACGGCTCCTACCGGGCCGCACTGCGCCCGCGCCCCTGCCCACTGGTCTCGTGCGACTGTCACATCGGCTACGTGCATCTGCGGGAGCTGCCGCTGTACGACGTCTTCGCCGGCGGCGTCCTGGAACGCATCCCGCACGCCTCCCCGATACGGCGTCGGAGGTCGCAGGGGTGGCCGGGCCGGGCGCCGCTGCGGATCCGGTCAGCGGCGGGTGACCCGGTCGACGGCGTGCAGCACCGCGGCGTGCCCGTCCTCGGCGGCAATCCGGGCCGCGAGGTGCCGGGCCCGTTCGGCGTACGTGGGCCGGTCGAGCACCGTGCGGATGGCGTCGGCCAGCCGGTCGGCGGTGAGCCGTCGGGCCGGCAGCGGCTCGGCGGCGACTCCGAGACGCGTCAGCCGGGCGGCCCAGAACGGCTGGTCGGCGATGAGCGGCACGGTCACCGCCGGCACCCCGGCCCGTAGCCCTGCGGCGGTGGTGCCGGCTCCCGCGTGGTGGACCACCGCCGCCACCCGGGGCAGCAGCCAGTCGTGCGGTACGTCGCCGACCGCGAGGACGCCGTCGTCGCTGACTGGGCGGGCGCCGTCGTAGCCGACCCGCAGCCCGCCCCAACCGGCCTGCACGATCGCGCGTACGCCGGCCCGGCGCAGCGCCGTACCGATCAGTGTCGGAAGTGACGCGTCGAGCACCGCCATGCTGCCGAAGGTGATCAGCACCGGCGGCGGGCCGGCGTCCAGGAATCCGGTCAGCTCCGGCGGGGGAGTCCAGTGCGGATCGGTGGCCGGCCACCAGTAGCCGACGACCTCCAGCCCGGGGCGCCAGTCGGCTGGTCGGGGGAGCACGCTCGGACTGAACCCGTGCAGCACCGGCCAGCCTGAGCGCCTGGCCTGCCGCAGCAGAGCGGCCAGCGGGACCGGCGGCAGGCCGAGCCGGTGGCGCAGCCGCCGCGAGGAGTGGTCGTACGCCCGGGCACTGGCCGCCTCGGCGCCACGCCCCAGCGCCCGGTTGCCGACCGGCCCGAAGGACCGGTCGCCGAGCAGCACCGGCGGGAAGTCGCCGGTCGGTGCGACCGGTTGCAGGAAGACCCCGATGCTCGGGATCGCGTGTCGCTGTGCCACCGAGTAGCCCAGCGGCGCGGTCGTGGTGGCCAGCAGCAGCACATCGGCGTCGGTGCCGACGTCGGCCAGCCCGGTCGCGAGGTCGTCGAGGTAGCGCCGGCCCTGCCGGACGAACTCGGCGGTGCCGCGCAGCCCACCGCCGAGCCGGTGCAGCCGCCGCCCGCCGGGGGTGAGTTGGGCGGCGTACGGGTCACCCGGCAGCGGCCGGAAGTCGAGGCCGCTGCCGGTCACCAGCGCGTCGAAGGTGCCGTGGGTCGTCACGGTGACCCGGTGGCCGGCGGCGAGCAGTGCCTGCCCCAGCCCGGTGTACGGTGCGACGTCGCCCCGGCTACCAGCGGTCACGATCTCTATCCGCACCGCGGGCTCCGACGTGCTCCGGACCGGCCGGACACCGGCAGGGTCCGGGTCACGCCGGCAGGTCGACGAAGTGTTCGACCACCGGCGGCGCGGCGAAGTACGGACCGATCAGTTCCCGCCACCGCAGGTACCGGTCGGTGGCGCGGAAGTTCTGCTCGTGCGCGTCGACAGAGTCCCATTCGACCAGCAGTACGAACCGGCTGGGACTCTCCACCCCCCGGGTCATCCGCACCGACCGGCAGCCGTCAGTGGTGGCCAGCAGGTGGCGGCCGGCAGCGTACGCTGCGGCGAAGTCGGCTTCCCGGCCGGGCTGGACATCGACCAGCGCGATCTCAAGCACCATGGCGGCAGCCTGCCACACGGCTGCGCCCGGACCGGCCCGAGGGGCCGGCTGAGGCCGGCGTGCCACCGCTTCGAGAACCATCTAGCCTCCTAGGACGCCTTCAGAAGTTGTGCTTGTCGTCACCGGTGACCCGCCCGGTGTGTCGTTTGCCCGGTAGTTGCGCGACAATGACGCAGGAGGAGGGGAGTATTCCCTCGCGCTGGTGTCGTCAGCACGGTTGGACCGCATGGTGGACCGACCCGGCACCTGCGGTCGTCGTCCCCGAAGCAGACAGTTCGGTGGATGGTGGCGGAAGAGACCTCCGTCAGTCACTGCTGTGCGCATCTCCACGAAGACCGGGGCAGCCCGTCCCGGTTCCGGTCGGCGGTGCCCTGTGTCTGCCGGAGGTCCGAGTGAACATCCCAGCCTGGGTTTGGCTGGTCAGCCTGGTCGTACTGACCGCGGTGCTGATCGCCGACCTGTTGATCATCGTCCGGCGGCCGCATGAACCGAGCATGCGCGAGTCAGCCGGCTGGACCGTCTTCTACATCGTGCTCGCGGTGATCTTCGGCCTCGGGGTGTGGGCCACGTCCGGCGGGCGGTACGCCGGCGAGTTCTTCGCCGGCTACGTCACGGAGAAGAGCCTTTCCGTCGACAACCTCTTCGTCTTCGTGATCATCATGGGCCGGTTCGTGGTGCCCCGGAAGTACCAGCAGAAGGTGCTGCTGGTCGGCGTCGTGCTGGCGCTGGTGCTGCGAGGCGGGTTCATCGCGGCAGGCGCCGTGCTGATCTCCCAGTTCTCCTGGGTGTTCTACATCTTCGGCGCTTTCCTCATCTACACTGCGATCGGTCAGCTACGCCAGCCCGAGACGACCGACGAGTTCTCCGAGAACGCGGTGATCCGGTGGAGCCGGCGGGTGCTGCCGGTCTCCGGCTCGTACGACGGTGGGCGGCTGACCACGGAGACCGAGGCCGGCCGGCGGATGTTCACGCCGATGCTGATCGTCATGATCGCGATCGGCGTCACCGACCTGATCTTCGCGCTCGACTCGATCCCGGCGATCTTCGGCATCACCCAGGAGCCGTACCTGGTCTTCACCGCCAACGTCTTCGCGTTGATGGGGCTGCGGCAGCTCTACTTCCTGCTCGGCGGCCTGCTGGAACGGCTGGTCTACCTCAGCTACGGCCTGGCTGTGGTGCTGGGCTTCATCGGGGTGAAGCTGGTGCTGGAGGCGTTGGCCGACAACACCCTGTTCTTCGTCAACGGTGGCGATCCGGTCGGCTGGGCACCGCACATCCCGATCTGGCTGTCGCTGACCGTCATCTTCGTGACCCTGCTGGTCACCACGGTGGCCAGCCTGGTCAAGACGTCCCGGGACCGTAAGCGGGAGCTCGCCGACATCGTCAAGTGACCGACACCGCCGGTGGAACCCCCGTGCCGAGGGCTCCCACCGGCAGTGCGGTTCAGCTCTGGTGCTTGCGGCGGGCCGCCGCCCGGGCCCGTGCGGTCTGGTCGAGGATCACCTTGCGCAACCGTACCGCCTCGGGGGTGACCTCGACGCACTCGTCCTCGCGGCAGAACTCCAGCGCCTGCTCCAGGGAGAGCTTGCGGGGCGGCACCAGCCGCTCCAACTCGTCGGCGGTCGACGAACGCATGTTCGTCAGTTTCTTCTCTTTGGTGATGTTGACGTCCATGTCGTCGGCGCGGGAGTTCTCGCCGACCAGCATGCCCTCGTACACCGGGGTGCCCGGTTCGACGAAGAGCGAGCCGCGTTCCTGCAGGTTGAACATGGCGAAGCTGGTCGCCACGCCGGTCCGGTCGGCGACCAGTGATCCGGTGGGCCGGGTCCGCAGCTCGCCGAACCACGGCTCGTAGGACTCGAAGACGTGGTGCAGGATGCCGGTGCCGCGGGTCTCGGTGAGGAACTCGGTCCGGAACCCGATCAGCGCGCGGGCCGGTACCAGCCACTCCATCCGGATCCAACCGGTGCCGTGGTTGACCAGCTGCTCCATCCGGCCCTTCCGGGTGGCCAGCAGCTGGGTGATCGCGCCCAGGTACTCATCGGGGGCGTCGATGGTCAGCCGCTCCACCGGCTCGCAGACCCGTCCGTCGATCTCCCGGGTGACCACCTGCGGCTTGCCGACGGTCAGCTCGTACTGCTCGCGGCGCATCTGCTCGACCAGGATGGCCAGCGCCAGCTCACCACGGCCCTGCACCTCCCAGGCGTCCGGGCGTTCGGTGGGCAGCACCCGCAGCGACACGTTGCCGATCAGTTCCCGGTCCAGCCGGTCCTTGACCAGCCGGGCGGTCACCTTCGACCCCTTGACCTTGCCGGCCAACGGTGAGGTGTTGGTGCCCAGGGTCATCGAGATCGCCGGCTCGTCGACGGTGATCAACGGCAGCGGGCGGGGGTCGTCCGCGTCGGCCAGGGTCTCGCCGATCATGATGTCCGGGATGCCGGCCACCGCCATGATGTCGCCCGGGCCGGCGGCCTCGGCGGGCTTGCGTTCCAGTCCCTCGGTCATCAGCAGTTCGGAGATGCGGACCTTCTGCAGGCTGCCGTCGGTGCGGCACCAGGCGACGGTCTGGCCCTTGCGGATGGTGCCTTGCCGGACCCGGCACAGCGCCAGCCGGCCCAGGAACGGCGAGGCGTCGAGGTTGGTCACGTGCGCCTGCAACGGCGCCTCCGGGTCGAAGGCCGGTGCCGGGATCGTCTCCAACAGGGTACGGAACAGTGGCTCCAGGTTGTCGCTGTCGTCCGGCACCGCGCCGCCGGCCGGCTGGGTCAGCGAGGCGACGCCGTCGCGGGCGCAGGCGTACACGATCGGGAAGTCGATCTGGGCCTCGTCGGCGTCGAGGTCGAGGAAGAGTTCGTAGGTGTCGTCGACGACCTCTTTGATCCGCGCGTCCGGCCGGTCCACCTTGTTGATCACCAGGATGATCGGTAGCCGGGCCTGCAGTGCCTTGCGCAGCACGAACCGGGTCTGCGGCAGCGGCCCTTCGCTGGCGTCGACCAGCAGCACCACGCCGTCGACCATGGTGAGGCCGCGTTCCACCTCGCCGCCGAAGTCGGCGTGCCCCGGGGTGTCGATGATGTTGATGACGACCGGGTCGCCCTGGTCGGGCACGTAGCTGATCGCGGTGTTCTTGGCCAGGATGGTGATGCCCTTTTCGCGCTCCAGGTCCATGGAGTCCAGCGCCCGGTCGGGCAGTTCGGCGCGGGCGTGCAGCTGGCCGCCTTGGCGCAGCATCGCGTCAACCAGCGTGGTCTTGCCGTGGTCGACATGCGCGATGATGGCCACGTTACGGAGATCGGAGCGGGTCTGCATGCTCCTATCCTCCGGCATCGGCGCGCCGGCCCGGCATCGGGTCGGCCCTGGCCGGCTTCGGCGTCGGGTCGGCCCTGACCGGCACCGGCTCCGGGACGCGGTGGTGGCCGAGCGCGCTCGGCCACCAGAACCGTCGGCCGAGCACCATCGCGATCGCCGGCACCAGCAGCGTCCGGACCAGCAACGTGTCGAGCAGTACGCCGAACCCGACGATCACCCCGATCTCGGTCAGGGTGACCAGCGGCAGCACGCCGAGGACGGTGAAGACCGCGGCGAGCAGGATGCCGGCGCTGGTGATCACCCCGCCGGTGACGGCGAGCGCGGTCCGCATGCCCTGCCGGGTGCCGTCGACGGCCGCCTCCTCCCGGGCCCGGGTGGTGAGGAATATGTTGTAGTCGACACCCAGGGCGACCAGGAACAGGAACGCCAGCAGCGGCACGCTGGTGTCCAGCGCCGGGTAGCCGAGCACCTGGGTGAACAGGGTGGTAGCCGCGCCGACGGCGGCGAAGAAGGTGGCGACGACCGTACCGACCAGGATCAGCGGCGCGACGATCGACCGGAGCAGCACGATCAGCACCGCCAGCACCACCACGAGCACCAGTGGGACGACGACCCGCAGGTCACGCAGGGCGGCGTCGCGGGTGTCCAGGTTCGCGGCCACCGAGCCGCCGACGAGGGCGTCGGCGGCTGGTACCGAGTCGAGCGTGGCCCGCAGGTCCCGGATGGCGCGGTAGCTTTCCGCGCTGTCCGGTTCGGCGCGTAGCACCACCTCGACGACGGCGAGGTCGTCGGTGCCGCCAGCCGGTCGGGCGCTGGTGACTCCGTCGACCGTTTCGGCGGCGGCGAGCACCGCGGGTGCCTGGGCGGCATTGGCGACGACGATCACCGGGTCGGCGGCCCCGGGTGGGAAGGACCGGGACAGGGTGGCCAGCCCGTCGATGGATTCGGCGCTGACCCGGAACTGTTCGGTCTTGCTCAGCCCGATCCGGGCGTCGAGCAGGCCGGTGGCCAGCACGGCGAGCAGCAGCAGTGACCCGGCGAGCACGGTGCGGGGTCGGCGGCTGACCAGGGCGCCGGCCCGGGCCCAGATGCCGCTGCGGGTGGGGTCGGGCTGGCCGGGGCGGGGGACGAACGGCCAGAACAGGCCACGTCCGCAGACGGACAGGGCAGCGGGCAGCACGATCAGGCCGTACAGCATGGCGGTGGTGATGCCGACGGCGCCGGCGACGCCGATCGCGCGGTCGTTGGCGAGTACGGCGGCGAGCAGGGTGAGCAGGCTGAGCACGACGGTCAGGGCGCTGGCGGTGATCGCCGGCCCGGCGGAGCCCAGCGCGCGGCGCAGGGCTCGGCGGCGGTCGGGTTCGCGGCGCAGTTCCTCGCGGTAGCGGGCGATCAGCAGCAGGGCGTAGTTGGTGCCGGCGCCGAAGACGAGGACGTCGACGATGCCGGTGGTGGAGGGGTCGATCCGCAGGTCGACGGCGCGGCTGACGATGGCGATGAGTCCGTTGCTGACCACATCGGCGGTGCCGACCACGGCGAGCGGCACCAGCCACAGCCAAGGGCTGCGGTAGGTGATCAGCAGCAGTGCGGCGACGACGGCGACGGTGGCGGCGAGCAGGGTGACGTTGGCGCCGTCGAAGGCGGCGGCGACGTCGGCGGTGAAGCCGGCACCGCCGGTGAGTTCGGCTTTGGCGCCGGTGGGAAGTCCGGCGCGGGCCTCGGCGCGGAGCCGGTCGACGACTTCGCCGAGGCGTTCGATGTCGATCTCGGCGGGTAGTGGGACGGCGACCAGGGCGGCGGTGCGGTCGGGGGCGTACACCGGTGGGCCGACGTCGCCGACGGCGTCGCGGGCGAAGGCCGCGCGGTCGGCGGTGATCGCGGCGTCGTCGTCGGCGGTCAGCGGGGCACCGCCGCGGGAGTAGACGACGAGGGCCGGGTTGAGCTGCCCGCCGGGTAGTTGCCGGCGCAGTTCGGCGACCTGGACGGACTCGGCGGAGTCGGGCAGCGCCCCGGTGGGGTCGTCACCGGTGCGGGGGTCACCGGCGAAGCCGATCACCACGGCGGAGAAGGCCGCTGCGGTGAGCAGGACCAGCCAGGCGGTCCACCGGCCGCAGATGATGCCGGTGAGCCGGGTGCCGAGCGGTGTGGGCATGTTTGCACCTCGTTCGTCGCCGATTGGGCGGGTACCAAATCTCACGGCCATCCAGTATCTCGTTCATCAAGACTATAGCCGGGCTGGGATAGGGTCGTGTCAGGACATGGATCGGAGGGCACACGGTGGGCGCCGGTGTATGGGGGACCCGGCCGAGCGGTCGGCCAGCGGTGGTGGCGGAGATCATCCGCCGGTTGCGCAGCTACACCGTCGATGCCGGCCACGTCGGTCATGCCTTCGCCGCGCTGCACGACCTGCACGCCACCGACCTGCAGGCGCTGATCGCGGTGATGGACGCCGAACAGAGCGGCGAACCGATTACCCCGGGCGGCCTGGGCGCACACCTCAACTTGACCTCCGGCTCGGTCACCGCACTGGTGGACCGGCTGGAGCGGGCCGGACACCTCTACCGCGACCGGGACCCGGACGACCGGCGCAAGGTGCGGCTGCGGTACGCGGCCGAGGGTGCCACCCTGGCCCGCGAGTTCTTCGCCCCGCTGGGCCGGCGTACCGACGCCGTGATGGCCGACTTCACCGACGACGAGTTGGAGACGGTCCGCCGGTTCCTGACGGCGATGGGCGAGTCAACCCGGGAGCACCGAGACGAGGTGCGCGCGGCCGCCCGGGACGGTGGCCGTGGGCGCTGACGGCGTAGCCGGCGGCCGGCCCGATCGGCGGCACGGTGTCGCCGGCCTGCGGCGGTTCGGGATCCCGGGCCTGCGGCGGTTCGGAACCGGGGGTCCGTCGCGGGTGCGGATCCGGCGCGACCTCGCCGTGCGGACCCGCGACGGGTTGCGGCTGCGGACCGACCACTATCGGCCGGTGGGTGCGGGCACCGCGCCGACCGTGCTGATCCGGACCCCGTACGGTCGAGGCGGTCCGGTCCGGCTGCTCGGTCTGCTGTTCGCCCGCCGTGGCTGGCACTGCGTCGTCCAGTCCTGCCGGGGCACGTTCGGGTCCGACGGGCTGTTCGAGCCGCTGCTGCACGAGCAGGCCGACGGGCTGGACACCCTGGAGTGGCTGCGCCGGCAACCCTGGTACGACGGCCGGCTCGGCACCTTCGGCATCTCCTACCAGGGCTTCGGGCAGTGGGCCACGGCCGCCCACGCCGGCGACGACCTGCGGGCGATGGTCGCGGTGGTCACCGCCGCGCAGACCCGCGACTCCACGTACGCCGGCGGGGGCTTCTCGCTGGACACGGTGCTGACCTGGGCGGAGCTGATGTCGGCCCAGCAGGTGCCGTGGCTGAGCCGCCAGCGTGAGCTACGCCGTGGCCTGCCCCGGCTGACCGCAGGTCTGGCGCACCTGCCACTGGCCGAGGCCGACCGGGTCGCGACCGGCGCCACCGTGCCGTTCTTCCAGGAGTGGCTCACCCAGCACCGTCCGGCGGCACCGTACTGGCTGCCCCGCACCTTCCACCGCGAGGTCGCCCAGGTCCGGGCCCCGGTGTCGATGGTGACCGGTTGGCACGACATCTTCCTGCCGGCCCAGTTGGCCGACTACGCGGCGTTGCGGGCGGCCGGCCGGCGGCCCCGGCTCATCGTCGGGCCGTGGACGCACGGCAGTCCCGGACTGTTCGTCACGGCGTACCGGGAGGCGGCGGAGTTCTTCGCGACCCATTTCGGCGAGGGGCCCGCCGCGTCCGGGCACCGGCCGGTGCGGGTGCACGTCGCCGGGGCCGGGTGGCGTGACCTCGCCGACTGGCCGCCGCCGGTGACGACCACCGGGTGGTACCTGTGGCCGGGCGGTCGGCTGGGCCGGTCGGTGCCGCCCCGGTCGGCGCCGGACCGGCACCGCTACGACCCGGCCGCACCGACTCCGGCGGTGGGCGGGCCGATGCTGATCGCCCAGCACGCCGGGGTGCGCGACAACCGGGGGCTGGAGGCCCGCCCGGACGTGCTGACCTACACGAGCGGGCCGTTGGACCGGCCGGTGGAGCTGATCGGCCCGGTGACGGCCGAGGTGTACGTCCGCTGCAGCGTCGCGTACTTCGACGTGTTCGTCCGGCTGTGCCGCGTCGACCTGCGCGGTAGATCCTGGAACATCTGTGATGGTCTGTCCCGGGTGGATGGCGAGGCGGGCGGCGAGGTGGTCCGGGTGCCGGTGACCCTCTGGCCGACCGCCTGCCGGCTGGCAGCAGGAGAGCGGTTACGGGTGCAGGTCAGCGGTGGCGCGCATCCGCGGTGGGCGAGGAACCCGGGATCTGGTGAGCCGCTGGGTACCGCCGCGCGGCTGCGGAGCAGCGAACGGTGGATCTTCCACGACCCGCAGCGGCCGTCGGTGGTCTGGTTGCCGGTCACACAGGACTGAGGATCTTCCGGCGGCGGGCCGGTGTCATCCGGCCAGAGTCGGCAGCGACTCACACCCTGCGCATCGTTGCCAATACTCAGAGTTATTCGCCCTGGTCAGGAGCTTGCTAGTCACGCTATTCTCGATACATGGCACCGTCGGGAGGGCGTCGGTCACCAGGACTGACGACACCGGGAGGACCGGAGTCGAGTCGTCGCCGGACGTGCCAGTCGAGGTGAGTCACCGGCCTGGCCAGCTGGTGCGCACAGTGGACCTGATGTCGCGGCGGCGCCCGCACCGGCGAGCGGAACCGCCCCGGTGAGCGGGGCCACCCGGCAGGCGGCGGCCGAGCCGGTCCACGGTCCCACGTTCCTCCGACGTCGACCGGAATCGATCCACCCACCCACCCATCCGCCGGCTGGGAAAGGAGGCACCACCACATGGGAATCTGGACCGATCTCGCTACCTGGCGGGGTCCCACCGTGAACAGCGGCAACGGCACCGGTGCGTTGAACGAGCCGGAGGACCGCCTCGACGCGCACCACGGCATCGTGGTGCACATCGCCGCCGGATACTTCGAGGGCACCATCGCCTGGCAGCGCAACCCCGCGTCGCGGGTGTCGTCGCACTTCGTCGTGGCCAAGGACGGGCGCATCGCGCAGATGGTCGACACCGAGATCCGGGCGTGGACACAGCGGGCGGGCAACCGCACCTGGCTCAGTATCGAGAACGAGGGGTTCCTGCCGGACCGGCTCACCGCACCCCAGCTGGAGGCGAACGCCCAACTGCTGGCCCGATCACACCTCGAACACGGCGTGCCGGTCCGCAACGCGAACAGCCCGCGCGAACGCGGACTGGGCCACCACAGCATGGGTGCCGAGAACGGCTTCGACTGGGGACACAGCCAGTGTCCCGGTCCGGCAATCGTCGCTCAGAAACCGACGATCGTCGCCCGAGCAGCGCAGATCGTCACCGCGATCCGACCGCCGGTACCACCCCGACCACGATGGATTATCGACGACCTCGACGACCCGGGAGACACCGTCATGTACCTCGTGCAGTGCACCATCCAGACCCCGAACCCGATCTACGTCGTGCACGACAGCGGCAAGGTCCGGCACATCGGGCCCGCCGAACTCGCGTTCCTGCGCAGCCTCAGCGGCGAGGACGAGGTGCCCACCATCACCGAGTCCGACCCGGCGGCCTGCTCCCGGTTGCTGGCCGAGGCCCGGGTCGCCCAGGGCTTCCTGCAGAACTGAGCGGTCGGCGATTGGGTTCGGGAACCGGCAGGCGGTTTCGGTCCGGGGTGGTGTGGGTACGGCTGCGGTGTTCACACCCGTTGCGCCCGTACCGTGAGGAGCGAACGATCATGGCCGACCAGCACAGCCGGCAGGATCCGACGGAGCAGTACGGTCAGCGGCGGGGGCAGCCGGTGCAGAAGCAGCCGCCACCGGGCACCGGGGTCAGGATGGACCCGCCGCCGGACCACGGCGAGGAGAGTTACCGCGGCTCCGGCAGGTTGACCGACCGGCGGGCGGTGATCACCGGCGGGGACTCGGGGATCGGTCGCGCGGTGGCGCTCGCGTTCGCCCGGGAAGGTGCCGACGTCGTGCTGTCGTACCTGCCGCAGGAGGAGCGCGACGCCCGGGAGACGGTCCGGCTGGTCGAGTCGGCCGGCCGGCGGGCGGTGCCGGTACCGGGCGACATCACCACCGAGCATCAGTGCGTGGAGCTGGTGCGACGCGCCGTCGAGGAGCTCGGCGGCATCGACATTCTGGTCAACAACGCCGGGTACCAGATGGCGCAGGAGAAGGGGATCGCGGAGATCTCCACCGAGCAGTTCGACCGGGTGCTGAAGACCAACCTGTACGCGTTGTTCTGGATCTGCAGGGCGGCCGTGCCGCACATGCCGCCGGGGTCCAGCATCATCAACACGTCGTCGATCCAGGCGTTCGATCCGTCGCCGTCGTTGTTGGACTACGCGACCACCAAGGCGGGCATCGTGAACTTCACCAAAGGGCTGGCGGCGAACCTGGTCGACCAGGGGATCCGGGTGAACTCGGTGGCGCCCGGGCCGGTCTGGACGCCGTTGATTCCGGCGACCATGCCGCCGGAGGCGGTGGGCAAGTTCGGCACCACGTCGCCGATCGGTCGGCCGGCGCAGCCGGCGGAGCTGGCCCCGTCGTTCGTCTTCTTCGCCTCGCAGGAGTCCAGCTACACGACCGGCGAGGTGCTCGCCGTGACCGGCGGTCGCCGCACGATCTGACCGTCGCCGCGTCGCCGCGTCGCCGCGTCGCCGGTGACGGGTCACCAACCGCGGGTCCGCCACTGTGGCAGCGCCGGACGCTCGGCACCGAGCGTGGAGTCCTTCCCGTGACCGGGGTAGAACCAGGTGTCGTCGGGCAGCCGGTCGAACAGCTTGCGCTCGACGTCGTCGATCAGAGACAGGAAGTTGCGCCGGTCGCCGCGGGTGTTGCCGACCCCGCCGGGGAACAACGCGTCGCCGGTGAACAGGTGCGCCACCCCGCGCGGATCCCGGTAGAGCAGGGCGACCGAGCCGGGCGTGTGCCCGACCAGGTGGACGACCTCCAGTTCACAGTCGCCGACCGCGACCCGGTCGCCGTCGGTGATGGTGGCGGTGACCAGGGGCAGCCCGTCGGCGTCGGCCGGGTGGGCGAGCGAGGCGGCCCCGGTCGCGGCGGCCACCTCCTCCAGCGCGACCCAGTGGTCCATGTGCTGGTGGGTGGTGACCACGGCGGCGAGCCCGGCCGGCCCGATCAGCTCCAGCAGCCGGGGTGCCTCGTTCGCCGCGTCGATCAGCACCTGCTCGCCGGTGCTGGTGCAGCGCAGCAGGTAGGAGTTGTTGTCCATCGGCCCGACCGCGATCTTGGTGATGGTGAGCCCGGTCAGCTCCCGGACGTCCGGCGCGCCGCCGACGGTGACATCTCCCTGGTAGGGCACCGGAACCTCCTGCTGGTCGTGGCTGGGCGGAATTGGCTTTCCCCGGCTGCCGTCAGAAGGCTACCGTTGCCGTGACGCGTCAGGCAGAGCTCTCCGGAGGGAGGTGGTGGTGACCGTGACTGTCCCCTGCGGTCCGTCCGCCTCTCCTTCCCACCGGGGTCGTCCGGCCGGTCCGGCCGGCGGGCACCCCACGACCTGACAAGGGTTCCCATGACGTTCGATCTCGCGTCCCTCGGCTGGGACGCCTTCCACGACCGTGCCCTGCCGGCTCCCGACACCGACCACCAGCCCGGCCGGGTGGCCCGGGTGGACCGCGGGGTGTGCACCGTACTGGTGGCCGACGGACCGATGCGGGCCAGTGTCGCCGGCGCGGTCCTCACCGCCGCCGCGTCCGACCCGGTGGCCCTGCCCTGCGCCGGCGACTGGGTGCTGGTGCGGACCTGGCCGGACGAGCGGACCACCGTCGAGCAGGTGCTGCCCCGGCGGACCGCGCTGGTGCGCCGTACCGCCGACAAGGACTCCACCGGGCAGGTGCTCGCCGCCAACGTCGACACGGCCGCCGTCGTCGAACCGATGCACCCGGCACCCGACCTGGGCCGCATCGAACGCTTCCTGGCGTTGGCCTGGGAGTCCGGCGCCGAGCCGGTGGTCCTGCTGACCAAGTGCGACGCGGTGGCCGACCCGGCGGCGGTGGGCGACCAGGTGTCCGCCGTGGCACCGGGCGTACCGGTCATCGCGGTCAGCGCGCAGCGCGGTGACGGCATCGACGAGGTGTCCCGGCTCGCGGCGCCCGGCCGCACCCTGGGGCTGCTGGGGCCGTCCGGGGCGGGCAAGTCGACGCTGGTGAATGCGCTGGCCGGCACCGAGGTGATGGGGGTGCAGGCCATCCGTCGGGTCGACGGCAAGGGCCGACACACCACCACCTACCGGGCGCTGATCCCGATCCCCGGCGGCGGGGCGGTGCTGGACACCCCGGGCGTACGGGCGGTGGGTCTGCTGGACTCCGCCGACGGCCTGGATGAGGCGTTCTCCGACGTGGCCGAGCTCGCCGCCGCCTGCCGGTTCGCCGACTGCGCGCACAGCGGTGAGCCGGGCTGCGCGGTGCGTGCCGCGATCGAGTCCGGCGACCTGCCGGTGCGCCGCTGGGAGAGTTGGCAGCGCCTGCAGCGGGAGGTCGCGCATGAGATGCGTCGCCGGGACGCGCGGCTGGCCGCCGCCGAGCGGGCCAGGTGGAAGCGGATCTCGAAGGAGAACCGGGCACGTAACCGGCAGCGGTGACGCCGGGTCAGCGGCCGGTCGGGTGTTCGCGCAGCCAGTCGTCGACGGTGTCGCCGCGGACCGCCGCGTACAGGTCGGCCGCGGCCGCGTCGTCGGGGAACACGACACTCTGCCCGGCCTGCTGACCGGTGCCCGCCGACGGCGAGGTGAGCATGGTCAGGTCGGTGCTGCGCAGCTGCCGCAGCGCCCACACCGTGTCGAACACCGAGGTGCCCTCGTCCACGGTGACCGCGTCGGCGGTGGCGCGCAGGAAGTCGTCGAGCCGGCCCGGGCTGGTGAGCAGCCCACTGCCGCTGGCCTGGTCCAGCACCGCCGCGATGATCTCCTGCTGGTGCCGCACCCGGGTGAAGTCGCCGTCGGCGAACTGCTTGCGCTGCCGGGCGTAGTCCAGCGCGGTGTCGCCGTCCATCTGCTGCAGCCCGGCGGTGAACTGCCGGTATGGCGGGTGGACCGAGGTGAACGACTCGTCGACGGCGAGTTCGATTCCGCCGACGGCGTCGATGATCTCGGCGAAGCCGGCGAAGTCGATGAGCACCACGTGGTCGATCCGGACCCCGGTGAATCCCTCCACGGTCTGCACCAGCAGCGGCGTCCCGCCGGTCGCGTACGCGGAGTTGATCTTGTCTTGGCGGCCGTCGCCGCCGTCCGGGTCCGGCACCCGGACCCAGGTGTCCCGGGGGATGGAGATCATCTGTACGCCGCCGCGGTCGGCCGGCAGGTGCGCCAGGATGATCGTGTCGGTGCGGGAACCGGAGGTGTCCGGATCCCGCGAGTCGCTGCCGACGATCAAGAAGTTCCTCGCCTGCTCGACGGCCTTGACCGGGCGTTGCGCCTCGGGCAGTGCGGTGAAGATCTCCACCTTGTCGACGTGCGACTCGACGGACCGGGCGTACAGCCACCCGGCGGCGGCGGTACCGCCGACCACCAGGATCAGCGACAGCCCTGTGACGAGCAGGGCGAGACGCAGCCAGCGGCCGCCACGGCGGCGGGAGGGCTGCTGCCCTGTCGTGCCGGGCGGCGACCCGTCGGTTTCGGGTACGGCCGCGTCGGGTTTGAGATTCGTATCGAGCATGACTCTCGCATCGGGCGTAGCGTTCGCGTCGACCGTGGCGTCGGAGACAGCGTCGGACATGGGACCAGAGGATACGGTGCCGCTGACCGGCCCGACATTGCCGGCTTGGTCGGTCCTGCCGGCCGGGTGGCAGCGGGGGCCGACCCGTCCCACCCCCCGATCGGACGGGCCGGCCCGCTGACACGTGGAGGAACCCCCTGCTCCACGCCAGGTCAATGGGTGACTTGACCAGTATGTGCAGTATGCCGGCCGATCCGGCCCGCCCGGGCGGTATCGGCGGGACTGGTTCCGGGGTACCTCGATCGGGTGACGACGTGTGTCGGGCAGAGTTGTCGGAGCCTGGGGCTACAGTTGCCGGGGCGTCGGCCAGGTCAGCTACAGACCACTGGCTAGAAGCGACGAAAATGACGATTCAGACACCCGACCAACGCAGATCTTGTGAGCCTCTACGGGAGCAGGCGGACCGTGGCCGACCGATTGATCATCCGTGGCGCGCGTGAGCACAACCTCCGCGACGTCAGCCTTGACCTGCCACGTGACGCGCTCATCGTGTTCACCGGGCTGTCCGGCTCGGGCAAGTCGAGCCTCGCGTTCGACACCATCTTCGCCGAGGGACAGCGGCGCTATGTCGAGTCGCTGTCGTCGTACGCCCGGCAGTTTCTCGGCCAGATGGACAAACCGGACGTCGACTTCATCGAAGGGCTGTCTCCGGCGGTCTCCATCGACCAGAAGTCCACCTCGCGCAACCCGCGGTCCACCGTCGGCACGATCACCGAGGTCTACGACTACCTGCGGCTGCTCTTCGCCCGGGTCGGCGAGCCGCACTGCCCGGTCTGCGGCGAGCGGATCTCCCGACAGACCCCGCAGCAGATCGTCGACCGGGTGCTGGCCATGCCCGAGGGCACCCGGTTCATGGTGCTCGCCCCGGTGGTGCGCGGGCGCAAGGGCGAGTACCTCGACCTCTTCGCCGATCTGCAGGCCAAGGGGTACGCCCGGGCCCGGGTCGACGGCGTGGTCCACCCGTTGACCGAGCCGCCGAAGCTCAAGAAGCAGGAGAAGCACACGATCGAGGTGGTCGTCGACCGGCTGACCGTCAAGGCCAGCGCCCGGCGTCGGCTGACCGACTCGGTGGAGTCGGCGCTCGGCCTCACCGGTGGCATCGTGCTGCTCGACTTCGTCGACCTCGCCGAGGACGACCCGGCCCGCGAGCGACGCTTCTCCGAGCACCTGGCCTGCCCGAACGATCATCCGCTGGCGATCGAGGACCTGGAGCCGCGGGTCTTCTCGTTCAACGCGCCCTACGGTGCCTGCCCGGAATGCGTCGGTCTGGGGACCAAGAAAGAGGTCGACGCGGAGCTGGTCGTCCCGGACGTGGAGCGCTCCCTGCGCGACGGCGCCATCCAGCCGTGGTCCGGCGGGCAGACCCAGGAGTACTTCGCCCGGCTGCTGGCCGCGCTCGGCGAGGCGGAGCACTTCGACCTGGACACCCCGTGGCGCAAACTGCCCAGCCGGGCGCAGAAGACCATCCTGTACGGCGCCGACGACCAGGTGCACGTCCGCTACCGCAACAAGTACGGCCGGGAGCGGTCCTACTACACCGGCTTCGAGGGCGTGGTGCAGTGGATCGAGCGGCGGCACACCGACACCGAGTCGGAATGGTCGCGGGAGAAGTACGAGGGCTACATGCGGGACGTGCCGTGCGGGTCGTGCGGCGGCGCCCGGCTCAAGCCCGAGGTGCTCGCGGTGACCGTGGCCGGGCGCAACATCGCCGAGGTGACCGGGCTGTCCGTCGGCGAGTGCGCCGACCTGCTGGGCGGGCTGGTGCTCACCGACCGGCAGAAGATGATCGCCGAGCGGGTGCTCAAGGAGATCAACGCCCGGCTGCGGTTCCTGGTCGACGTCGGACTGGACTACCTGTCGCTGGACCGCCCGGCCGGCACCCTGTCCGGCGGCGAGGCGCAGCGGATCCGGCTCGCCACCCAGATCGGCTCCGGCCTGGTCGGGGTGCTGTACGTGCTGGACGAGCCGTCGATCGGGTTGCACCAGCGGGACAACCACCGGCTGATCGAAACCCTGGTGCGGCTGCGCGGCCTGGGCAACACGCTGATCGTGGTCGAGCACGACGAGGACACCATCCGGACCGCCGACTGGATCGTCGACATCGGGCCGGGCGCCGGTGAGCACGGCGGCCGGATCGTGCACAGCGGGCCGGTCGACGAGCTACTGACCAGCGACGAGTCGCTGACCGGGGCGTACCTGTCCGGTCGCAGGGCGATCCCGGTGCCGGCCACCCGGCGGCCGGCGACGGCCGGCCGGGAGCTGGTGGTGCACGGCGCCCGCGAGCACAACCTGCGCAACCTGACCGTCACGTTCCCGCTCGGCCAGCTGATCGCGGTCACCGGGGTCAGCGGCTCCGGCAAGTCGACGCTGGTCAACGACATCCTCTACACCGTACTGGCCAACCAGATCAACAACGCCCGGCTGGTGCCCGGCCGGCACACCCGGATCACCGGGCTGGACCACGTGGACAAGGTCGTCGGCGTCGACCAGTCGCCGATCGGCCGTACCCCACGGTCGAATCCGGCGACCTACACCGGGGTGTTCGACCACGTCCGCCGGTTGTTCGCCGAGACGACCGAGGCCAAGGTGCGCGGCTACGGTCCGGGGCGGTTCTCGTTCAACGTCAAGGGCGGCCGGTGCGAGGCGTGCTCGGGCGACGGCACCATCAAGATCGAGATGAACTTCCTGCCGGACGTCTACGTGCCGTGCGAGGTCTGCAAGGGCGACCGGTACAACCGGGAGACCCTCGAGGTCCACTACAAGGGCCGCACCATCGCCGAGATTCTGCAGATGCCGATCGAGGAGGCTGCCGACTTCTTCGAGGCCATCCCGGCGATCCACCGGCACCTGAAGACCCTGGTCGACGTCGGCCTGGGCTACGTACGGCTCGGCCAGCCGGCGCCGACCCTGTCCGGCGGCGAGGCACAGCGCGTCAAGCTCGCCTCCGAGTTGCAGAAACGCTCCACGGGCCGGACCGTCTACGTGCTCGACGAGCCGACCACCGGGCTGCACTTCGAGGACATCCGCAAGCTGCTGACCGTGCTGGCCGGTCTGGTCGACAAGGGCAACACCGTGGTGGTCATCGAGCACAACCTCGACGTGATCAAGACCGCCGACTGGCTGATCGACATGGGGCCGGAGGGCGGGCACCGGGGCGGCACCGTGGTGGCCGCCGGCACGCCGGAGGAGGTCGCCGAGGTCGCCGAGAGCCACACCGGGGCGTTCCTGCGCCCGGTCCTGGGCCGCGCCGGCGACGCCGGTGGAGCCGCCGCCGCGTCCGCGCGGGCCGCGAAGGCCAACGGTACGCCCGGCCGGACGAAGAGCCCGACGGCCAGAGCCAAGCGCGGCACTGGTGGGCGCCGGGCGGCCGAAGCCGTCGCACAGCATTGACACAGCTCCCGTACAGCGGCGTCTACGGCTGCGTATGAATCATGGTCCTACCGTCATACCGGGATGAACCGTTCGTGACGCGTCGCCGTTTCTACTGGCGTGGCCACGGACGACCAGCCGTGGCAACTGACAGGAGGCAAGCTGAATGACTGAGCACCAGACGACGACCGACACCGGTCCGACCAGCCGCCGGGCGCTGCTGATCGGCGCAAGCGGGGTCGGAGCGACCGTGGCGCTCGCCGCCTGCGGCACCGGTACCGACGACGACCTGGGCGACGGTGCGAACGCGCCGG
Source organism: Solwaraspora sp. WMMA2065 (assembly GCF_030345075.1). Lineage (NCBI taxonomy): Bacteria > Bacillati > Actinomycetota > Actinomycetes > Micromonosporales > Micromonosporaceae > Solwaraspora > Solwaraspora sp. WMMA2065. The sequence continues at coordinate 2,162,344 of NZ_CP128361.1, read as the reverse complement.
TCGACGCGGGCCAGCCCGCCGGCACGGACGGCGGTACGGACAGCGGAACGGACGGCGGCGGCGACACCGGGTCCGGCGGCGACGGGCTCACCACCGGCCAGGTGCCGGTCGGCAGCGGCGTCATCCTCGCCGCCCAGGGGGTCGTGGTCACCCAGCCCGCCGAGGGAGAGTTCAAGGCATTCAGCAACGTCTGCACCCACCAGGGCTGCCCGGTGGCCAACCTCGACGGTGGCACCATCAACTGCACCTGCCACTTCAGCAGCTTCTCCATTTCCGACGGCTCGGTGCTCTCCGGCCCGGCGTCGGCGCCGCTGGAGGAGAAGACCATTACCGTCGACGGCGAGACCATCTCGGTGGCCTGACGGGTCCGGTCGTCCGCGTCCGCCGGGTGCGTGCCGCCCACGCGGACGCGGACGACCGGAGCTGTCACAGCCCTGGACTACGCTGACGGCGATGCCAGATCCGTCCAGCTACCGCCCTGCCCCCGGCACCATCCCGGACTCGCCGGGGGTCTACCGGTTCCGTGATCCCACCGGGCGGGTCATCTACGTCGGCAAGGCCAAGAGCCTGCGCAGCCGGCTCAACTCCTACTTCGGCGACCTGTGGCAGCTGCACCAGCGCACCCAGCAGATGGTCACCACCGCCGCGTCGGTCGACTGGGTGACCGTCGGCAGCGAGGTCGAGGCGCTGCAGCTGGAGTACCTCTGGATCAAGGAGTACGACCCCCGGTTCAACGTCCGCTACCGGGACGACAAGTCCTACCCGTACCTGGCGGTGACGCTGGACGAGGAGTTTCCCCGGCTGCAGGTGATGCGCGGGGCGAAACGCAAAGGGGTGCGTTACTTCGGGCCGTACTCGCATGCCTGGGCGATCCGCGAGACCCTCGACCTGCTACTGCGGGTCTTCCCGGCGCGGACCTGCTCGGCCGGGGTGTTCCGGCAGGCCGGCCAGGTCGGGCGGCCGTGTCTGCTCGGCGACATCGGCAAGTGCTCGGCACCGTGCGTCGGCCGGGTCGACGCCGCCGGGCACCGGGCAATCGTCGACGAGTTCTGCGACTTCATGGCCGGGCGCACCGACACCATGGTGCGCCGGTTGGAGCGGGACATGCACGACGCCGCCGAGGCGTTGGAGTTCGAACGGGCCGCCCGGCTGCGTGACGACGTCGCCGCGCTGCGCAAGGCGATGGAGAAGCAAACCGTCGTGCTCGGTGACGGCACCGACGCCGACGTGGTCGCCTTCGCCGAGGACCCGCTCGAAGCCGCGGTGCAGGTGTTCCACGTCCGCGGCGGCCGGGTACGCGGTCAGCGCGGCTGGGTGGTGGAGAAGGTCGAGCAGCTGACCGCCGCCGACCTCGTCCATCACTTCTGCACCCAGGTGTACGGCCCCGAACAGGGTGAGACCGACGTGCCCCGGGAGTTGCTGGTGCCCGAGCTGCCGGCCGACGCGCCGGCGCTCGCCGACTGGCTGACCGCCCGCCGGGGCGGCCGGGTGACGCTGCGGGTGCCGCAACGCGGCGACAAGCGCGCCCTGATGGAGACGGTGGCCCGCAACGCCGGCGAGGCGTTGACCCGGCACAAGCTGCGCCGGGCCAGTGACCTGACCACCCGCGGCCAGGCGTTGGAGGAGATCGCCGAGGCCCTGGGGCTGGCCGCCGCGCCGTTGCGTATCGAGTGTTTCGACGTGTCGCAGATCCAGGGCACCGACGTGGTGGCCAGCCTGGTGGTGTTCGAGGACGGGCTGCCCCGCAAGGCCGAGTACCGCCGGTTCGCGGTCCGCGGCGCGACCGACGACCTGTCCGCGATGAGCGAGGTGCTGCGCAGACGCTTCGCCCGCCATCGCCAGCCCGCCCCCGAACGGTCGGTGCCTGCTGATGACGTACCGGCGCCGCCGGCCGTGGACGTGGGGCAGCTGCCGGCGGGCGTCGACCCGCAGACCGGGCGGCCGCGCCGGTTCGCGTACCCGCCGCAGTTGGTTGTGGTCGACGGCGGTGCGCCGCAGGTGCAGGCCGCCGCGACGGTGCTGGCCGAGCTCGGCGTCGACGACGTGGCACTGTGCGGGCTGGCCAAGCGGCTGGAGGAGGTGTGGCTGCCCGGCGACGACTACCCGGTGATCCTGCCGCGCACCTCTGAAGGGCTCTACCTGCTGCAACGCATCCGCGACGAGGCGCACCGGTTCGCCATCACCTACCACCGGCAGCGCCGGTCGAAGCGGATGACCGCCTCCGGGCTGGACCAGGTGCCCGGGCTCGGCGAGACCCGCCGCAAGGCGCTGCTGCGGCACTTCGGCTCGGTCCGGCGGATCGCCTCGGCGACCGTCGACGAGATCACCGAGGTACCCGGCATCGGGCGGCGGACCGCGGAGACGATCGTCGCTGCGCTCGCCGGGTCGCCGGATGACGGCGCGGATCGCACCTAGAATCCCATCTGTGGTGCCGACCTGCGCGCACCTGGCGCGCCGCGTACCCGAGGCAGGAGGACCGTGAGGCAGAACAGCCCGAACCCGGGCGACGACATCACCCGGCCGGCCGACGACACACCGGCCAGCGTCGCGGCGGTCGACGACCTGGCCAGCAGCGCCGTACACGACGGCGAACCGGCCGGCACCGTGGCCGACCAGAACGAGGCCCGGCTGGTCGTGGTGACCGGGGTGTCCGGGGGCGGACGCAGCACCGTGGCCCGGGCCCTGGAGAACGTCGGCTACTACGTGGTGGACAACCTGCCGCAGGCGTTGCTGCTCGACATGGCCGAGCTGGCGATGCGGGCCGGCGGGGCGGCCCGGCGTACCGCGATGGTGCTGGACGTGCGCAGCCGTGCCTTCTCCACCGACCTGGTCGGCGCGATCCGGGCGCTCAAGGAGCGCGGATACCAGCCCCGGGTGGTCTTCGTCGACGCCGCCGCCGACGTGCTGATCCGCCGGTTCGAAAGTGTCCGGCGCTCGCATCCGCTGCAGGGTGACGGTCGGCTGGCGGACGGCATCGCCGCCGAGCGGGAGCTGCTCGCCGAGGCCCGCGACCAGGCCGATGTGATCATCGACACCAGCCATCTGAACGAGAACCAGCTCCGGCGCCGGGTCGAGGAGCTGTTCGGCGGCGAGGACGCCCGCCGGCTGCGGATCACCGTGCTGTCGTTCGGCTTCAAGTACGGGCTGCCGCCGGACGCCGACTTCGTGATCGACGCGCGGTTCCTGCCCAACCCGTACTGGGTCCCGGATCTGCGCGAGTACACCGGCCGGGAGGCGTCGGTCAGCGGGTACGTGCTCAGCCAGGAAGGCGCCGATGACTTCGTCCGCAACTACGCCGAGCTGGTCAACGCCACCACCGCCGGGTTCGAGCGGGAGGGCAAACGCTATCTGACCGTGGCGGTCGGCTGCACCGGCGGCAAGCACCGCAGCGTGGCGATCGCCGAGGAGCTCGCCGTACGGCTGCGTCAGGCCCGGCTGTCGGTCAACGCCCAGCACCGTGACCTGGGGCGCGAGTGAGCGCACTGCGGGTGGTGGCCTTCGGCGGCGGGCACGGGCTGGCCGCCTCGCTGCGTGGCCTGCGTCACGCCGGTGCCGAGCTGGCGCTGGACCTCACCGCGGTGGTCACGGTCGGTGACGACGGTGGGTCGAGTGGCCGGCTGCGGGCCGACCGTGGCGCGCTGCCCCCCGGCGATCTACGTCAGGCGCTCGCCGCGCTGGCCGGGCCGGCGTCGGCCGACCAGTTGACCGCCGAGCTGTTCCAGCACCGGTTCGTGCCGGTGCCGGGGGAGGCGCCGGCGACCGACCGTCCTGACCCACTCACCGGGCACGCGGTCGGCAACCTGGTGCTGTGCGGGCTGATGGAGCTGCTCGGCGACCCGGTCGCCGCGCTCGACCACGTCGGCCGGCTGCTCGGCGCGACCGGCCGGGTGCTGCCGATGTCCTGCGAGCCGGTGTCGATCGAAGCCGACGTGTGCGGCGGCGACCCGCGCCGGCCGGCCGACGTAATCACCGTCCGGGGCCAGCACGCGGTGGCGGTCACCCGGGGCCGGGTCGAGTCGGTACGGCTGCAGCCGAAGGCGCCGGCCGCCTGCCGGCCGGTGCTGGCGGCGGTGCGCGACGCCGACTGGCTGATCTTCGGGCCGGGCAGCTGGTACACCAGCGTCATCCCGCATCTGCTGGTGCCGGACCTGGCCGCCGCGATCGTGGCCAGCCCGGCCCGTCGGCTGGTCACCCTGAACCTGGCGGCGGAGAAGGAGACCCTCGGGCTGTCGGTCGCCGACCACCTCGCCGCGCTCAGCTGGTACCTGCCGCAGCTGCAGGTCGACACGGTGCTCGCCGACGGTACGGCGGTCGGCGATCCCGAGCCGGCGGCCCGTGCGGCAGAATCGCTGGGTGCGCGTTTGACGCTCGCCCCGTTGGCGGTCGCCGACGGCAGCCCCCGGCACGATCCGGTCGCGTTGGGTGCCGCCCTGGTGCCTGTCCTGGGGTCCGCTCGTTAAGCACGTACGTATCGGTACCCGCCGTCTAACCGGCCCCCGTGAGGTGAATGACTATGGCGATGACCGCTGCCGTCAAGGACGAGCTGAGCCGGGTCGACGTGCCCAAGCCGTGCTGCCGTCGTGCCGAGATGGCCGCGTTGCTGCGCTTTTCCGGCGGGCTGCACATCGTCGCCGGCCGGGTCGTCGTCGAGGCCGAACTGGACACCAACGCGGTCGCCCGGCGGCTGCGCCGGGAGGTGGCCGACGTCTACGGCTACTCGAGTGAGATCCACGTGCTGAGCCCGAGCGGGCTGCGTAAGGGCAACCACTTCATCATCCGGGTGGTCAAGGACGGTGAGGCGTTGGCCCGCCAGACCGGGCTGCTGGACGTTCGGGGTCGGCCGGTGCGTGGCCTGCCGCCGCACCTGGTGTCGGCGAACGTCTGCTGCGCCGTGTCGGCCTGGCGGGGCGCGTTCATGTCGCACGGGTCGTTGACCGAGCCGGGCCGGTCCAGTGCGTTGGAGATCACCTGCCCGGGGCCGGAGTCGGCGCTGGCGCTGGTCGGTGCCGCCCGGCGGCTGGGGATCGCCGCCAAGGCACGCGAGGTGCGCGGCGTGGACCGGGTGGTGGTCAAGGACGGTGACGCGATCGCCGCGCTGCTCACCCGGATCGGCGCGCACTCCAGCGTGCTGACCTGGGAGGAGCGGCGGGTACGCCGGGAGGTGCGGGCCACCGCGAACCGGCTGGCCAACTTCGACGACGCCAACCTGCGCCGCTCGGCACGCGCGGCGGTGGCCGCCGCCGCCCGGGTGACCCGGGCGTTGGAGATCCTCGCCGACGACGCCCCACGGCACCTGACGTCGGCGGGCCGGCTGCGGCTGGAGCACCGCCAGGCGTCGCTGGAGGAGCTGGGTGCGCTGGCCGACCCGCCACTGACCAAGGACGCGATCGCCGGGCGGATCCGGCGGCTGCTGGCGCTGGCCGACAAACGGGCCCGCGATCTCGGCATTCCGGACACCGAGGACGCGGTGACGGCGGAGATGCTCGTCGGGTGAACACCAGTTGTGAACCAGGGTGACCGGACGCCCCGGCGCAACACGGCACGGGCTTCTCGGATAGGGTCGCAGTGTACGGCGACGGGGCCGGCACCCGGCTCTCCCGCCGCGACCACCGCCTCGGGTGTCCCGCCCGAGCCACGTACGGCTGCGGCGTGACCAGCCGGATCATCTGATCGGCGCCCGGCCCGCCACGCGGTCGGCGCACACCAATCCGTCCGGCTCCGGCCCGGACGGGCGAGAAGCAAGGAGATGGGACCTGTGACCATCCGGGTTGGCATCAACGGCTTCGGCCGTATCGGCCGTAACTTCACGCGGGCGGTGCTCGCCTCCGGCGCGGACATCCAGATCGTCGCCTTCAACGACCTGGGCGACACCGCGACCACCGCGCACCTGCTCAAGTACGACAGCATCCTGGGCCGGCTGCCGCACGAGGTGAAGGCCAGCGGCGACGAGATCACCGTCGGCGGGCAGACCATCAAGGCGCTCGCCGAGCGCGACCCGGCCAAGCTGCCCTGGGGTGAGCTCGGCGCCGACGTGGTGATCGAGTCGACCGGCTTCTTCACCGACGCGACCAAGGCCAAGGCGCACGTCGACGGCGGCGCCAAGAAGGTGATCATCTCGGCCCCGGCCAAGAACGAGGACTTCACCGTCGTGCTCGGCGTCAACGACGGCCAGTACGACCCGGCGAAGCACACGATCATCTCGAACGCCTCCTGCACCACCAACTGCCTCGCCCCGATGGCGAAGGTGCTGCAGGACACGTTCGGCATCGAGCGTGGCCTGATGACCACCATCCACGCGTACACCCAGGACCAGAACCTGCAGGACGGCCCGCACTCCGACCTGCGCCGGGCCCGCGCCGCCGCGCTGAACATCGTGCCGACCTCGACCGGTGCCGCCAAGGCGATCGGCCTGGTGCTGCCGGAGCTCAAGGGCAAGCTGGACGGCTACGCGCTGCGGGTGCCGATCCCGACCGGCTCGGCCACCGACCTGACCGTCACCGTCGGCCGGGAGACCACCGTCGAAGAGGTCAACGCCGCGGTCAAGGCCGCCGCGCAGGGCCCGCTGGCCGGCATCCTCACCTACACCGAGGACCCGATCGTGTCGGCCGACATCGTCACCGATCCGGCGTCGTGCATCTTCGACGCCGGCCTGACCAAGGTGATCGGCGACCAGGTCAAGGTCGTCGGCTGGTACGACAACGAGTGGGGCTACTCCAACCGCCTGGTGGACCTGGTCAAGCTGGTGGGCGCGTCCCTGTGAGCCAGGTAACCACTCTCGACGACCTTCTCGCCGAGGGTGTGTCGGGTCGGCGCGTGCTGCTGCGCGCCGACCTGAACGTCCCGTTCGAGAAGGACAACCCGGGGGTCATCGCCGACGACGGCCGGATCCGTGCGGTGCTGCCCACCCTGACCGCGCTGCGTGACGCCGGCGCGGCCGTGGTGGTCTGCTCCCACCTGGGCCGGCCCAAGGGCGCCCCGGACCCGAAGTACACCCTGGCCCCGGTCGCCGCCCGGCTCGGCGAACTGCTCGGCACGCCGGTCGCGTTCGCCACCGACACCGTCGGTACCTCGGCGCAGGCCACCGTCGCCGGCCTGACCGGCGGCCAGGTCGCACTGCTGGAGAACCTGCGGTTCAACCCGGGGGAGACCAGCAAGGACGCCGATGAGCGGGGTGCCTTCGCCGACCAGCTGGCGGCGTTCGCCGACGCGTACGTCGACGACGCGTTCGGCGCCGTGCACCGCAAGCACGCCAGCGTGTACGACGTGCCGGCGCGGCTGCCGCACGTCGCCGGCAAGCTGGTGCACCGTGAGGTCGAGGTGCTCGGCAAGCTGACCGGCGCACCGGAGCGGCCGTACGTGGTGGTGCTCGGCGGGTCGAAGGTCTCCGACAAGCTCGCCGTCATCGAGGCGCTGCTGCCGACCGTCGACAAGCTGCTGGTCGGCGGCGGCATGTGTTTCACCTTCCTCAAGGCCCAGGGCCACGAGGTCGGCAAGTCGCTGCTGGAGGCCGAGATGGTCGACACCTGCCGCGACCTGCTGGAGCGGGGTGCCGGCAAGATCGTGCTGCCGGTGGACGTGGTGGCCGCGACCGCCTTCGCCGCCGACGCCGACCACGATGTGGTCGACGCCGCCGCGATCCCGGCCGACCGGCTCGGGCTGGACATCGGTCCGCGCAGCGTCGCCGCGTTCGCCGAGGCCCTCGCCGGGGCGCGGACGGTCTTCTGGAACGGACCGATGGGTGTGTTCGAGCTGGCCCCGTTCGCCGCCGGCACCCGGGGCGTCGCCGAGGCGATCACCAAGGTCGACGGCTTCACCGTCGTCGGCGGCGGCGACTCGGCGGCAGCGGTGCGCACCCTCGGCCTCGACGAGTCCGCCTTCGGGCACATCTCGACCGGCGGGGGCGCCTCGCTGGAGTACCTGGAGGGCAAGACCCTGCCCGGCATCGCCGCCCTGGAGAAGTGAGAGCAGTGCCTGAGACCGTTGCCCGCCGGCCGCTGATGGCCGGCAACTGGAAGATGAACCTCAACCACCTGGAAGCCATCGCGCTGGTCCAGAAGCTGGCGTTCAGCCTGAACGAGCAGCAGCTGACCGACGTCGAGGTGGCGGTGCTGCCGCCGTTCACCGCGCTGCGCAGCGTGCAGACGCTGATCGACGGCGACAAGCTGGCCATCGGCTACGGCGCGCAGGACCTGTCGCCGCACGCCTCCGGTGCCTACACCGGTGACATCTCCGGGGCGATGCTGGCGAAGCTCGGCTGCCAGTACGTCACCGTCGGCCACTCCGAGCGGCGGGCGTACCACAACGAGGACGACGCGGTGGTCAAGGCCAAGGTGGCCGCCGCACTGGCCAACGGGATCACCCCGATCCTGTGCGTCGGTGAGGGCCTGGACGTGCGGGAGGCCGGCGGCCACGTCGCGCACTGCCGTGACCAGGTCGACGCCGCGCTGGCCGGGCTGACCGCCGAGCAGGTGGTCAAGGTCGTCATCGCGTACGAGCCGGTCTGGGCGATCGGCACCGGCAAGACCGCCACCCCGGCTGACGCGCAGGAGGTGTGCGGGGCGATCCGGGCCCGGCTGGCCGAGTCGTACGACCAGGCCACCGCCGACCAGACCCGGATCCTGTACGGCGGTTCGGTCAAGGCGGCGAACATCGCCGCGATCATGGCCGAGGCCGACGTTGACGGCGCGCTGATCGGCGGCGCCAGCCTGGACGCCGACGAGTTCGCGCAGATCGCCCGCTTCCCGGAGCACGTCAAGCGCTGACCGGTCGACACCGTCGAGGTTTCGGCCGTCACACATACCGTCGCGGGCCATGATGCCGCAGAGGCACGATCACGCCTCTGCGGCATCATGCCGTCGTCCGTCGTCCGTCGTCCGTTGCCTGTCGCCGGCTGCGGCCTGCGGCTTCGGTGCTTGCCGGGCCACGGTCGGTGATGGTGGACTGGTCGCCCTGGGGATCCACCGCGCCGCCGAGGGAGCCGGATGACCGCCAAACAGGATCGCGACGAAATCTTCATCGAGTACACCAAGTCGATCTGCCCGGTGTGCAAGGTCGTCGTCGACGCCCAGGTCAACATCCGCGACGACAAGGTCTACCTGCGGAAACGCTGCCGCGAGCACGGGCAGTTCGAGGCGTTGGTCTACGGCGACGCACAGATGTACCTCGACTCGGCCAGGTTCAACAAGCCCGGCACGATCCCGCTGGCGTTCCAGACCGACGTGGTCGACGGCTGCCCCAGCGACTGCGGGCTCTGCCCCGAGCACAAACAGCATGCCTGCCTCGGCATCATCGAGGTCAACACCGGCTGCAACCTGGACTGCCCGATCTGCTTCGCCGACTCCGGCCACCAACCCGACGGCTACTCGATCAGCCTCGACCAGTGCGAGCGGATGCTCGACACCTTCGTCGCCGCCGAAGGCGAACCCGAGGTGGTGATGTTCTCCGGCGGGGAACCCACCATCCACAAGCAGATCCTGGAGTTCGTCGACGCCGCCCAGGCCCGGCCGATCAAGGCGGTCAACCTCAACACCAACGGCATCCGGCTCGCCTCCGACAGGCGGTTCGTCGCCGAACTCGGCCGGCGGCACAGCCCGGATCGGGCGATCAACATCTACCTGCAGTTCGACGGCTTCGACGAGCGCACCCACCGGGCGATCCGCGGCCGCGACCTGCGCGAGGTCAAGCGGCGGGCGCTGGACAACTGCGCCGAGGCCGGGCTGACCGTCACCCTGGTCGCCGCCGTCGAACGCGGGCTCAACGACCACGAACTCGGCGCGATCATCGAGTACGGGCTGACGCACCCCGCCGTACGGTCGGTGTCGTTCCAACCGGTCACCCACGCCGGTCGGCACGTCGAGTTCGACCCGTTGCACCGGCTGACCAACTCCGACATCATCCACGGCATCGTGGCGCAGCGACCCGACTGGTTCACCGCGTCGGACTTCTTCCCGGTGCCGTGCTGCTTCCCGACCTGCCGGTCCATCACCTACCTGCTGAGCGAGGGCACCCCGGGCGAACCCGGCTTCGGGGTGGTGCCGATCCCACGGTTGCTCAACGTCGCCGACTACCTCGACTACGTCGCCAACCGGGTGCTGCCGGACCTGGCGATCCGCGAGGCGTTGGAGAAGCTGTGGTCGGCGTCGGCGTTCATGGGCACCGGGACCACCAGCGAGCAGTTGACGGCCGCCGCAACGGCGCTGGACTGCGCCGACGCCTGCGGAATCAACCTGCCGGCGGCGATCGCCGACATCACCGACCGGGCCTTCATGATCGTCATCCAGGACTTCCAGGACCCGTACACACTCAACGTCAAACAGCTGATGAAATGCTGCGTCGAGGAGATCACGCCGGACGGACGGATGATCCCGTTCTGCGCGTACAACTCGGTCGGCTACCGGGAACAGGTCCGCGAGCAGTTGTCCGGTGTCGCGGTGGCCGACGTGGTGCCCAACGCGTTGCCGCTGCAGCCGGTGCTCGCCGATTCACCGTACGGGTCGAAGGTGGCCCGGCCCGGCGCACGTACCGGCACCGGTCGGATCGCCCCGGACACCACCAACGTCGGCCGGCGGCTCCGGTGACCGGCCGGGCCTCGCCGGTGGACGGTCCCACTGTCTCCGCCGACACGGAGAGGGACGCGGAGACTGACGCGAAGGCGTGCTGCGCCGCCGCGTACGGCTCCGACGTCGTCGCGTTGCTGCTCGGCGAGTCGTACCACCCGGGCGGTCTGGCGTTGACCCGGCGGCTGGCCGACCGGCTCGCGTTGCGTCCCGGCGCGGCCGTGCTCGACGTGGCCAGCGGGCGCGGCGCCACCGCGCTGCTGCTGGCCCGTTCATACGGAGCCGACGTCACCGGCGTCGACCTGTCGGCGGCCAACGTGTCCGCCGCGACGCAGGCGGCTGCCGCGACCGGGACGGCAGATGCCCGGGGATCGGTGCGGTTCCAGCTCGGCGACGCCGAGCGGCTGCCGGTGCCCGACGCGGCGTTCGACGCGGTGGTCTGCGAATGCGCCTTCTGCACGTTCCCCGACAAGGCCACCGCCGCCGCAGAGTTCGCCCGGGTGCTGCGGCCGGGCGGGCGGCTCGGCCTCACCGACGTCACCGTCGACCAGGCCCGGCTGCCGGCGGAACTCGCCGGGCTCGGCGGCTGGATCGCCTGTGTCGCCGACGCCCGCCCGCTGGCCGAGTACGCCGAGCTGCTGGCCGCCGCCGGGCTGCGGGTGACGTACACCGAACACCACGACGCCGCCGTCGCCGCCATGCTGGACCAGATCGAGGCCCGGCTGACGCTGGTCCGGATGACCGCCCGGGACCGGGCCGAGGCGGCCGGGCTGGACTTCGCCCAGGCACCGGCGGTGCTGGCCGCCGCCCGCGCGGCGATCGCCGAGCGGATCATCGGGTACGGCCTGCTGGTGGCGGCGAGACCGTGACCGGCGGACACGACCTGGTGGTGATCGGCGGCGGGGCCGCCGGTCTCGGCGCGGCCCGCGCCGCCGCCGGAGCCGGTGCCCGGGCGCTGCTGGTCACCGACGGGCCGCCCGGTGGCGACTGCACGTTCACCGGCTGCGTGCCGTCGAAGACGCTGATCGAGGCGGCCGGGCGCGGCCTGCCGTTCGACGACGCCGTACGACGGATGCGATCGGTGATCGCGCAGATCGCCGCCACCGAGGACGCCGCCGCGCTGCACGCCGAGGGAATCGAGGTACGCCGGGGTCGGGCCCGGTTCGTCGCGCCGGGGCGGATCGACGTCGACGGCACCGTGCTGGCCGCCCGCCGCTACGTCGTCGCCACCGGAGCCGTACCGGCGGTCCCGTCGGTGCCGGGGCTGGCCGAGGTCCCGTACCTGACCACCGAGACGGTCTTCGACCTCGCGGCGGCACCCGGGTCGCTGATCGTGCTCGGCGGCGGCCCGGTCGGCTGCGAACTCGCCCAGACGTATGCCCGGTTCGGCACACGGGTGACCATCGTCGAGGCCGCCGACCGGCTGCTGCCCGGCCACGAACCGGCGGTCTCGGCGGTGATCGCCGACGTGTTCGCTCGCGAAGGGGTCACGCTGTGCCTCGGTGCGCAGGTCATCGAAGCGGGCACCACCGTCGGCGGCGTGACGCTGCGGCTGGCCGACGGCCGACAGGTCCACGGCGACCGGCTGCTGGTCGCGGCCGGTCGCCGGCCGACCACCGACGGGCTCGACCTGCCGGCCGCCGGGATCGCCGTCGACGACCGGGGGTACGTGGTCACCGACGCCCATTTGGCCACGACCGCGCCCGGCGGGTACGCCGCCGGGGACGTCACCGGCCGGATGCCGTTCACCCACGCCGCGTTCGCCATGGGGCGGATCGCCGCCGGCAACGCGCTGTCGCGTCGCCGGCAGCGCTACGACCCGGCCGCCACGCCGTGGGTGGTCTTCACCGACCCGGAGGTGGCCCGGGTCGGGCTGACCGAGGCACAGTCGGTCGACCGGGGCGGCCGGGTGGCGTACCTGCCGATGACGGAGATGGACCGGGCGGTGACCGCCGGCGCGACCGACGGGTTCGTCACCCTGGTCGCCGGGCCGCGTCGGCTGCTGGGCAACCTCGGCGGCGGCCGGATCCTCGGAGCCACCGTCGTCGCCGGCCGGGCCGGCGAGATGATCCATGAACCGGCGCTGGCGATGGCCAGCGGCATGTTCGCCGGCCGCCTCGCCCAGGCCACCCACGCCTACCCCACCTGGTCGTACGGGATCCAGCTGGCCGCCGCCCAGTTCGTCACGGCCATCGGCGGCCGGCGGGCCCGCCCGGCGCGGGCGGCCGGGTGATCAACGCGTACGCCGCGTCGCGGCCCGGCAGTCCGGCGATGCCGCCGACCGGGGCAGTGCCCGCCCCGGACACCACCAGCCCGGTCAGCGGGGTGCGGTGGCCGGCCAGGTCCGGCGTCGGGCGCAGCATCGCCAGCTGGTCCAGGCTGATGTCCAGATGCATCGGGTGCGCGCCGGGCCAGCGCAGTTGCCGGGCCATGTCGGCCGGGGTGTGCGTCACCCGGTCGACGACACTGGCGGCGAACCCGGGTGCCCGCGCCTCGACGGCGGCGACCATCCGGTCGGCGAACTCCTCCCGGGCGGCGTCCCAACCGCCCCGCACCTGGTACGGGGAGCAGGGGCACGCCAGGTAAACGGTGTGCCGGCCAGGCGGGGCGAGGCTGTCGTCGAGCGCCGACGGCGTGAACGCGTACGTCGGCACCGGATCGTCCGGCAGTTGACCGGCTTCGGCCTGGGCGAACCCGGCGGACAGCGAGTCCAGGCTGTCCACGTACGACTGCAGTCCGTTCCAGTCGCCGGGCCGGGCCTGCGGGTAGCCGGGCAGCCCGGTGGTGGCCAGCAGGACCAGGCTCTGTACGGCGTTGCCGCGCCCGGCGGCCCGTAGCCGGTCGGCAACCGGGCCGGTCAGCGGCGGATCCAGCAGGTCGAGCAGGGCGGTGCGCGGGTCGATGGCGGTGAGCACCGCGTCGGCGGTGATCCGCGCACCGTCGGCCAGCTCGACCCCGGTGACCCGGTCGGTGCCGGGCCCGGTGCGCCGGATCCGGGCCACCGGCGCGTTCACCCGCCAACTGCCGCCGTAGCTGGCCAGCCGGGTGGCGAGCGCGTCGGTCAACGCCTGCGACCCGCCGACCGGATGCCACTGCCCGACCTGGTGGTAGAACGCCTGCCACAACGCGAAGGTGGCCCCGCCGACCTGCTGCGGTGAGGCGGAGGCGTGTGCGGCGAACGCCGCCACCGGTGCCCGGACCAGCTCGGTGTCGAACTGTTCCCGCAGCACCCGCCCGTACGGTGCCAGTAGGGTCCGGGCCAGCCCGACCGGCCCGCCGTTGCGGGCCACCGCCCGGCCACCTGCCGCCACCAGGCCCGGCATCCGCCGCAGACGCTGCATCGTGCTGGTGCCGGGGTCCAGCATGGTCCGCATCGCGGTGACGACCGGCCACGCCTGGCGCATCCAGGCCGCGTACCGCCGCGCGGCCCGCCGGTCGACCTCGGCGATCGACTCGACGGTGGACTCGACGCTGCGGTGGAACCGGACGATCGTGCCGTCGCGGAACGCCGCGATGGAGAACGGGTCCATCTCGCGGTAGACCAGCCCGGCGTCCCGCAGCCGTAGGTCCTCGACGATGCCGGTGGCGTTGATGATGTTGTGCGCGGCGGAGTGGGTGTTGAAGCGGTGGCCCGGCAGCAGTTCCTCGGTCCGGGCGCCGCCGCCCAGCTTGTCGGACTGCTCCAGCACCTGCGTCCGCCAGCCGCTGCGGGCCAGGTAGCAGGCGGCGACCAGGCCGTTGTGGCCGCCGCCGACCACGACGACCCGGCGTGCGTGCCGCTGGTGGACCGTCATGCCGGACGGCTACGGAGGTGGCGCCACGCCTGGGTGGCTTCCGGCACGGTGAGCGCTGCGGCCACGGTCGTGGCGGCGGCGGCCAGGCTGCACCAGCCGCAGATCCGGCGGTGCCGGCTGAGCTGTTCGGCGAAGAGCCAGGCCCCGGCGGCGGCGTCACCGGCCGCCTTGCCGGCGGCGAACAACGGCCGCCACGGTTGGCGGGTCGCCCGGTCGGCGTCGCCCGTCCCGATCAGGACGAGGGTGACGCCGGCGTTTGCCAGCGCGAGCGCGGTATCCGGGGTGTGTCCGGCGGCGTACGCCTCGCCGCTGGCGTCCACCCGATCGGCGTCCAGCCAGGGCAGCGCCGGCTCCGGCAGGTGCCGCACCAGGCCGTACTGGTAGGTGGCGACCACCGCGTAGGCGCCGGCCGCAAGCAGGGTCAGCCCGGCCGACCACCGCCGTCGCCGCAGCGTCGGCGTGTCGACCAGACGCAGGTCGTCGCTGATCCGTTCGGCTGCCCGGTCCGATGCCCGCCCGACGCCGGTGGGTCGGCCCCGGATCCGCTCGGCGGGCTTTCCCTGTCGTCTCATCCAGTGGGTTACCCTTCTCGCGGCGGACCACACGGGTGGGTGGTCGCGGAGATCGTCGGAGCCGGTCGGCATGGATCGAGCCGGCCCGCTATCCTGGGGTGGCCCGGGTGTCGGCCCACTCGGGTTTGTCCGGTTCGCCCCGCTTCGCGAGCCGGCGACCGTGATGAGAGGACTGACCACTGCCATGCCGATCGAGTTCGCCTACGTATTGATCGTCTTGCTGGTGATCACGAGCGTCATGCTCACCATGCTGATCCTGCTGCACAAGGGCAAGGGCGGCGGCATGTCCAGCATGTTCGGCGGTGGCGTGAGCACCAGCCTGGCCGGATCCTCGGTGGCCGAGAAGAACCTCGACCGCTACACCGTACTGACCGGCATCGTATGGTTCGCCTGCATCGTCGGCCTCGGCCTGTGGCTGAAGGTCGCGATGAGTGCGGGTGTGTGATCCGTCGCATTCCGTCGTAAGATTTCGCGCGGCCCGTTGATACGGGCCGCGCATTCTTTTGGGTACGCCCGCTTCACCGGCGTCGCACCACCGCATCGTGCCGTGGTGACACCCCTTCCCGACGACAGGAGCGACAACATGGCGAGTGCCAACACGATCCGGGGCAGCCGGATCGGTGCCAGCCCGGCCCGGCCCACCGAGCGGGCCGAGCCCGCACCCCGCCGGCAGACGACCTACTGGTGTGCCAATGCGCATGCGGTGGAGATCAGCCTCGCCGTGGAGGCGGCGGCCCCGGAGACCTGGGAGTGTCCCCGCTGTGGGCTGCCCGCCGGGCAGGACCGGCACAATCCGCCGGCCCGGCCACGGACCGAGCCGTTCAAGTCGCACCTGGCGTACGTGAAGGAGCGCCGCAGCGACGCCGACGCCGAGGCGATCCTCGCCGAGGCGCTCGCGGCGGTCCGCGCTCGACGCGGCGAGTCCTGACCGGCTGCCTAGCCCCACTCCCGACGCACCGGAGGCTGGCCCGGCTCATCATGCCCGGGATCGGCGTCGACCGCGCCGAACATGTCCTCCGGTGCCACCCGGGCCGGCAGCTTGCCGAACCTGGCGCGCCGTAGCTGATCGAACTCGTCGTCCGCCGACGGCGCTGTCCGCTCCCGCTCCTCATCCATGGCGAAGTCCCTTCGTCGGACTCCAGTATCCCGCTGCCGTCCGTCAGGCGAGGGTTGCGTCGCCACTGCGGCATGGGGTCAGTCAGGGGCGGGCACCAGCACTGTCGTGCCTGACCAGTTGATGTGCGCGTTTCGGATGTGGTGCCACGGTTCGCCGTCCTCGTCGAGGCCGGTCAGTTCGGCGAGGTAGTGGCCGAAGCCGTACCCGCCGGCCCGCAGGGTGGCGATGGCCCACGGGTGGAGCTGGTCGGCGACGCGCTCCGGGTGGCGCTGGTCGAACGGGACCTCGATGACGCCGAGCAGGTCATAGCGTTCGTCGGTGCCACCGGGGTCAACCACCCGGCACAGCGAGAATCCGTAACGTTCGCGCTGCTCACTGTCCACCCAGCTGAGTTGTACGGCCACTGTGTCCTCCATGATCATTGATTGGATGCTGCGGTGCACGAAGCATCGCGCTAAAACTCGCTTATATCAACCCCTTGTGTTGTTCATGATCACCTGGTGTGATGTCGTGGTCACCGTCCAATCGTGAGAGAGGCCACCGATGGCACGTGCACCGAGGACCCGCAAGGCACCCGCCAACCCCGCCATGTCGCCCACCGTGCAGGCCATGGAGCTCGGCATCCGACTGCGCGAGCGCCGCGAAGAGCTCGGCATGACCGCCGTCGGCGTCGGCCGCAGCAGCGGCATCACCCAGGCGTACGTCTCTGGAGTGGAGATCGGCAAGGTCAAACTC